>JBHHTX010000268.1:0-1531 GCA_046753585.1 Mariprofundaceae bacterium | reverse complement strand
GCAATTCTTTCGTTCTGGCCAGCTCAATGGTTACATCAATCACTTCCATTGCGCGCTGCGCTGCTGCTGCTCCATCTACAGATTCCGGGTAAAACATCTGATCTTTCAATGACCGGCGTACCCGCTCCATCACTCTCTGATAACGATACCATTGCCGCAACGCACGTTCCCGCTCTTCATTAAATTTGCCGTAAGACCGGCGTGTGGCCCGGGCTCTCAAACCGGCCCGATTGTTTTCAAACAAAGGCTGGATATATCGTATAGAGCCGGCTGGACCATGTTTTCTGAATTTGTCTCCATTAAACTCATAACGCAAAGACAACTGTAAACGCGCGCTATCCAGCCTGATTTTTCTTTGCTCTTCAGTTTCCTTATCCAAAACCGCCAATTGTCTTACTCTGGGATCTGCACGAATCGCAGCGATAATGCTATTGATATCCACATCGAGTAAGGGTGGACTGATAACAGATGCCGCATGGTCGACCGGAAATTCAGCCAGTTCCGGTTGTAGTGAAGCCAAATCATTGCTGGCAACCTGAAGTTCCTGTTCAACAGCCAGAGCATCATCAAAAAAAGAGTTGCCACTGAGATAGGATTTCAATTGCAATCGCCAAAGATTGCGCAACAACTCCACTTTCATACGCAATAGCGTCGACTGAAGAGGCAGAAAACCCTGGTGTACTTTATCAGCCCGACACTGGTTCAAGCGATCTTCATATTCCATGCGGGCCCGAATATCGCCTGCACTCGCCTGCACCCCTAATAATTTCGATATCCGTTGATTTTCTTGCCACCCAGACCGCAGGATATCCCAACGAAAACCCAGATAAGCACTCTGGGTGCCGGATTGTCCTGCAAACCCCTTGCTTGTATCGAGCCCCTTTCTTATACCCATCTCAAGATCGATACCGGGATCATCTGCTGCTGCACGTGCTTCTGCTCTCAGTGCCTGACTATCTGCAGCAAGTGGCATTAAATTTGAGCATGCCGGAGAAAGTATCTGGTTTATATAGGAGTCCATACCGGAATGTGAGTCATGTATACGACCAAGGCGCTTATCCATACGGTGCAATATTGCCCAAAAAGCTGAAATATCAGGATCAGCATACTGATAATATTCACCTGGTTTTGTATGATGTTGTACAGCTATTGCATCGACCGGCATCAATTGAGAAAGCATCCCTGCAACAAGGATCAGCAAACAATGGATATATGACATTTTCATCCGCATGTTATGGAGTCTGGCCCGCTCGAAAAAATCATTCATAATGACTTGCGATAACTGCTAATCCAGGGAGCATCATACCCATGCCTGTTCTTGAATGCAGCATGGACCCTCATTGCCTCTTGCCTGCTACTCAGATCAGGAATACGGACACGGTAATATGTACGCCCCCCTGTTTTTACCTGAACAACCTCGGCTTTTACCCCTTCAGTTTTCAGCTCAGCCATTGCATCCCGGGCTGGAGGCTGACTGGAATATGCAACAAGATTAACAGCCCATAACATGCTTCCTGTCTGTGGTGCATGT
>JBHHTX010000267.1:0-1540 GCA_046753585.1 Mariprofundaceae bacterium | reverse complement strand
ATTAAAATGGATATCATGACATTTCAAAATGTGGAAGGGAAAACAGTTACCATTAGAGATATGCAGGTGCTTGTAGATCGTGACTTGGCTGAGCTGTATGGGGTGGAGACAAGAGATATTAACAAAGCCGTAAAGAATAATTCGGAGAAATTCCCTTCAGGATACATCATCGAACTTTCAAGGTCTGAAAAAAACGAACTGGTGGAAAATTTCCACCGGTTCAATAAGTTGAAGCATTCCACTGTTAATCCGAAAGTTTTTACTGAAAAAGGCCTCTATATGTTGGCTACCATTCTAAAAAGTGAGACTGCAACTCAGACGACATTAGCGATTGTTGAGACCTTTACCAAAATTCGACATCTCTCCAGAACTGTGAAAGAGCTATCGGTCATTCAGGACAAGGGAGAGCAGAAGGCTTTGATGCAGAAGAGCGGGGAGCTGATCGCCGAGATTCTCGATGATGATTTGGCGGTAACGGACTGTGAAACTTCAATTGAGTTGAACTTCGCCGTCCTGAAGTTCAAACACACCGTAAAAAAGAAAAAGGAATCGAATAAATGACTCAACACTCATCGCTCAGCACTCAGTCCTGTAATCAACCGCTTCGCTGGCTGATTACAGGCGGTTGCGGTTTCATCGGCACCAGTCTGATCAGAGCACTGATCGCCGAAGGCGGCCATAGTATCCGCGTGATTGACAACTTATCCGTAGGTACCCGAGAAGATTTAGCTTCCGTCTGCGATTTCAAAGAAATTGCGCCTTCTTCCCTCATCGCTCACCACTCACTACTCAGTCCTGATTCTTCCATCACTCATCGCTCACCACCCAGTCTTGGTTCTGATCCCTCCTCATCGCTCAGCACTCAGTCCTGCGAACTGATCGTCGGCGATATCCTCGACGAGCAGTTAGCTCTCGCTGTTTCTGCTGATATTGATGTGATCGTCCACCTCGCTGCCAATACAGGCGTTGGCCCTTCGGTAGAAGATCCGCGCAAGGATTGCGTGACCAATGTGATTGGCATATTGAACTACCTGGATGCAGCCAGACATAATAAAGTAAAACGCTTTGTATTTGCATCCAGCGGTGCGCCGGTGGGTGAGTGTCAGCCGCCGATCCATGAGGAATTGCCGGCACATCCGGTGTCACCGTATGGCGCAAGTAAGTTGGCTGGAGAGGGTTACTGCTCAGCTTATTATCGCAGCTTCGGCGTGGAAACTGTGGCCTTGCGCTTCGGCAATGTGTACGGGCCCGGGTCGGGCCATAAAGCGAGCGTAGTTGCAAAGTTTATCAAACAGGCAATGAATGGTGAAACACTGGAGATTTATGGGGATGGTAAGCAAACACGGGACTTTATTTATATTGAGGATCTGACCCGTGCAATCCAACTGGCGGCTACAAAGGAAAATGTTGGTGGTGAAGTTTTTCAGATTGCCACCAATAAAGAGACGACTGTCAGTGAAATGCTGGGAGAGCTTGCTAAGGTAATGAAAGATGCAGGTATGCCTGATGTTGAAGTCATTTATGGGGAAAAACGCCAAGG
>JBHHTX010000266.1:0-1568 GCA_046753585.1 Mariprofundaceae bacterium | reverse complement strand
TTTCGTTCAAGGTTTCTACCAACCAGTTCATAATGAGAGATTATAGCAATAATGCTATATAATCAAGAAGCAGGGCTTAGGGGTCAGTTCTTTAGCCTTATAAGCAGTTAGCGAAAGGCCCAGGCCGGGGCATTGAGTAAATTTACCTTGAGAATTGAGTAATTTGTGAATATGATTTGTTGATGTTTTATCGTCCCATATTTCAACAGCTTGAGAAAAGGGTGTCTGAACTGCGTCAGTTTATTCATGTGCTGGCTGGCCCCAGACAGGTGGGCAAGACAACGCTTGCCAGACAACTGATGGAATCATTGCCGTTTGCATCCCATTTTGCATCTGCCGATGCCCTTGCCGCAGAAGATCGACAATGGATTCAGCAACAGTGGGAGATTGCCCGGCTTAAACTGGCTGATAGTAAGTCTGATGAAGGACTTCTGGTTCTGGATGAAGTGCAGAAGGTTCCCGGTTGGTCGGAGGTCGTAAAGGCGCAGTGGGATGCAGATTCGATCAATCAGCTCCCTCTGAAAGTTATCATTTTGGGTTCATCACCCTTACTGGTTCAGCGGGGGCTTAGTGAAAGTCTGGCTGGCCGTTTTGAAATCACTCCCATTAGACACTGGTCATTTTCAGAGATGCGGGATGCCTTTGATATGTCGCTGGATGAATACATCTATTTTGGTGGCTATCCCGGAGCGGCTGCGCTATCTGATGATGAAAGTCGTTGGCAGAGCTATATTCTAGACTCTTTGATTGAAACGACTATATCGCGGGATATTCTGCTCATGACACAGGTGAACAAACCTGCGCTGTTACGGCAACTGTTTTATCTTGGTTGCAACTATTCCGGTCAAATTCTCTCCTATCAAAAGATGGTTGGGCAGATGCAGGATGCGGGAAACACGACAACGCTGGCGCATTATCTGGAATTGCTTGCCGGAGCGGGCATGTTGGGAGGAATTTCAAAATATGCAGGGCAGAAGGTACGGCAGCGAGGCTCCAGTCCCAAATTTCAGGTGATGAATATGGCATTGATGTCGGCACTGGCTAACCAACGCTTTGAGCAGCTACGTGCCGACCCTGAGTCGTGGGGTCGATGGGTGGAATCCGCAGTTGGTGCACATTTAATTAATACCTCGCTTGAACATGGTTTTGAATTATTTTACTGGCGTGAAAGAGGGCATGAAGTTGATTTTATTGTCCGCTATCAAGGGCGCTTGCTGGCCATCGAAGTCAAGAGCCATAAACGGCAATCAGCATTGCCCGGCATGGATGCATTTGTGAAGGCATTTAGGCCTGATAAGGTGCTGCTGGTTGGCGGTGATGGGCTGGATGTGGAGCTGTTTTTATCCATGGATGTGAAACAGTGGTTGCCGTAAAGGATCCCGGTACATGGCTAAATGTTCCAGGCTTTGTTTTTACAGAGTTCCGAGGACAAGAGTTCCAGAAAAACAGGACAGTATATCCTTTTCCTATCACCCCAAACCTATCACGATGGCCAGCATACGATTTAAGGCCGTGATTTCCGTCCTGGCTAGGGCCTGTTCACACTAATTCTGACCGAAGCGCTGCTG
>JBHHTX010000265.1:0-1571 GCA_046753585.1 Mariprofundaceae bacterium | reverse complement strand
CTTTCATCCCGGAAACCGACTACTTCCGCCTCAATACCTTGCTTGCCAGCACTATGTATCCAGCAAATTTGACCAATTTTTGCTTTTAGCCCCGATGCTTCAACCATCAAACCGCTGACCTTCTTGACCAAACCAAATTTGGGGAATGCCATGCACTCATCCAACAATCTGGGAACAGTCTGAATCCATTGACTCACTGCTTTTCAGCCTCATCACCATCGTAACCGCTCAGGACACGGCTTCTGATAAAATCAAAACAATGGTCAATCGATTTTTCAGCATCAATCGACACCATACCATCATGACTTTGCAAACGAGCAGTTCCCTGGACTATCCCTGAGTCGGCCGCACACTCAAGAGGCATCTCTTTATCCTGCAACATCGATCTGATGCGTTCAATATCCTCAGGATTCAAAGCCAAACGGGAAGAACTCAGATCAAATTCTGTTTCCTCAATAGCTCTCGTGATCAGAGACTCCATTACACCCTCATCCCGAATTGAAGTACCCACAACCTTTTTTGTAACTGCGTTGGCCAACATGATCACCTGTCGATCCAGAGAGCGATACATGTCATCCACATGTCCGTGAAAAGCATCAACCAGTTTCTGTAAGTCAGCAATGATATTCTCAGCACGTCTTTTACCAAGTTCCAGACCAGCCTTCTCCCCCATCTGGTAAGCCTTGTTATAGGCTTCCCTTTCGGCAACCGCAGCCTTGTCCTGCAGCTCGACCATCATTCGCTCAAGCTCAACTGCCCTGTTTTCCATCCGCATAGCACTGTCATCATCCAAAAACGGTAACGTCAACGTTTCCGGAGAAATATTTCGCTCATTTGAGGTCTGTTTCAACTTCAAGGGTTCCAACTTCGGCATACTAAAGCATATCCCCTTTACTCAGGGTGATTTCGCCATCATCATCCAGTTTACGTACTGTTTTCAAAATCGACTGTTGTGTTTCCTCAACTTCGGAAAGTTTCAGCGGGCCCATGACTTGCATATCTTCACGCATCATTTCAGCAGCTCGCTGCGACATATTACTGAAAAATATCTCAGCCAGTTCGTCCGAGGCACCTTTAAGAGCAACCAGCAATTCGTCTGTCGATACATGCTTGAGAATGGTCTGAATATCTCTGTCATCCAGATCTTCCAAATCATCAAACACCAGTAGAAGTCTGTCCACTTGTGCAAAAAGCTCTTTATCTTTCTCTTCCAAGCTGGCCAGAATGGGCTTTGTCACATCCTTGTTTAAACTTTTGAGGATTTCGACCACGCTTATCATTCCGTCAAAGGAAAGCCCCGAAGCACCTTCCTGTTCCGACAACTCTTTTTCCAAAACTTTCTCGATATCTTCCACCAGTTTCGTCGCTACCGTCTCAATTTTCGACATCCGCATCACGATAGACAACTGGACATCTTCAGGATACAGGGCAATAACCCGACTGGCGATTGAACTATCAATCTGCCCTAAAACAACAGCCATTGTCTGGGGATGTTCACCTTCTAGATAACTTTTGATGACCTCCGGTTTGAGCCTTGAAAGTTTCTCCCATACAGTCAGTGTTTTGGGCTT
>JBHHTX010000264.1:0-1595 GCA_046753585.1 Mariprofundaceae bacterium | reverse complement strand
GTGAACCGAGATCAGCCGAAAGAACAAAAGATTTGGCATGAGTTTCAGCTTTGCCGATGGCATTGACTGTGACGACACGAGGCACCATGAAACAGCGCATCACGGTTTTTGCATCGGCATCCCACATCCAGTAGCCGAGCTCTTCATGGAAGGGTTCGTCTTCACCCATGGGCCAGGCAACAGTGGCATAGCGCAGGCCATACAATGTCTGGGGCCCGTTTTCGACCGGTCCCATCGGCTCAAAGGTTATGCGCTCACGAAACTGTGTTTTGGCCGGGCCATCCCTGCCCGGTGCGATATCCACGCCCTGGTCTCCTTCCCAGACACCCGCCAATGGGGCCAGCGGACCAAGGTTGCCAAGGATATCACTGGCTGCCATATCAGGCTCATTCATAGATGGGCACCATAAGAATGTATTAAAGCAGTTGGGTCATCATGTCGCAATCGGCGCTTGATGCCCGGATGACATTCACTGCGACCTCTGAATCGGAGAAGTTCCAGGCACACCATAGTCTCCTGTTTCTTGCGGTTTAAGGATTCCATATCTAATTTTCCGTCATGGCGGAAGATATTGTTGTACCCGGCGAAATTATTCGCTTCTGGTTTGAGGAGATCGAACCGGCCAGTTGGTGGAAGAAGGATCCGGACCTTGACCGGGGGATCGAGGCCCGTTTCGGTGCAACCCACAGGGCTGCAACCCTGGGCGAGCTTGCATCATGGCGGGAAACTCCCGAGGGAAGACTGGCCGAGATCATCGTGCTCGATCAGTTCTCAAGGAACATCTATCGCGATACGCCTTTGGCTTTTGCCTATGATGCCATGGCACTGGTACTGGCTCAGGAAGCGGTTCGAGCAGAAGCCGATCAGCAGGTGGATGTTGAAATGCGGTCGTTCTTCTATATGCCCTATATGCATAGCGAGTCCGCCAGGGTTCATCAGATTGCAGTAGAGCTGTTCAGTCAGCCGGGAGCTGAGTTCAATTACGAATTCGAGCTCAAGCATAAGGCGATCATTGATCGCTTTGGCCGCTATCCACACAGAAATGCGATCCTTGGACGTGAATCAACGCCTGAAGAAACAGAGTTTCTGGCTCAACCCGGTTCATCTTTCTGATTCCAGGCATTCCAGGGCCGCATGGTTTTGTCTATATTCACTGACAGGGATAGGGGAGATCAAACTCCATGTTTCCCTTTTGATATCCAATAATGAGGAATATGATTCCGCCTATGTATAGAAAATATCAGGACAATTTTTCCCTATATTGGGATTGTTATGCGGCTTATCGAAACGCAAATGAAATTTGAGTATGGAATCTGACTTATTTCTTAAATTAGTCGCTACAATACTAGCCGCCATGGCAGGCATCGGTGGCATTATTGTATTTACTATAAAAACATTTATCGGAAATCAGATCTCCAAAGATCTCGAAAGATTTAAGGTCCGATTTTCGAGGCTCCACGAAGAGCAAGCGAGTGTAATTCGAGACCTCTACGGAGCTATCGTAGAAATCGAGGATGATATCGTAAACCTCTTATACAAATACAAGCCCATTGGTTTAGACCCACCAGACATAGAAGAGATTGATGTAATCAGGC
>JBHHTX010000263.1:0-1597 GCA_046753585.1 Mariprofundaceae bacterium | reverse complement strand
TGCTTGGTTATGATTGCACAATTTTTTGCTAAACTAACGTGCTTGAAAACAAGCTAGAACTAGTCGTTGAAAAAAGATGAGCAACAAAACCCCCTTATTTGAGCAACATGTCAGTCTTGGCGGCAAGATGGTGGATTTTGCCGGTTGGCAGATGCCGATCCACTTTGGTTCCCAGATTGAGGAACATAAGGCAGTGCGTCGAGACGCCGGCATGTTTGATGTTTCACATATGGCCATATTGGATATTAGTGGGGAGGGTGCGCATCCGTTTTTACGCAGTTTGTTGGCAAATAATGTTGATCGCCTGACCCAGGATGGTAAAGCGTTATACAGCTGTATGTTGAATGATCTCGGAGGGGTCATCGATGATCTGATCGTCTACTGTCTGACCGAGGGTGAATACAGAATCGTGTCTAATGCCGGCACCCATGATAAGGTATTGGCCTGGATAAAAAGCCAGTCCCAATCTTTTGATCTGGCGCTAAAGGAAAGAGAAAACCTGGCAATGATCGCCATTCAGGGCCCTAATGCCCGTGAAAAGGTTCATCTGGTTATTGGTGAAGAAGCAGCGAATACACTCACTGGTTTACCTCCTTTTACCGGTAAGCAGGTGGGAGAAAACTTTATTTCACGAACGGGGTACACGGGTGAGGATGGCTATGAGGTGATGTTGCCAGCCCAGAAGGCTAGTCAATTCTGGCTTGCCCTGAATGAATCAGGTGTGAAGCCCATAGGGCTGGGTGCAAGGGATACATTGCGGTTGGAAGCCGGCATGAACCTGTATGGCTCCGATATGGATGAAACCACGTCACCGCTGGAATCCGGGTTGGGATGGACCATCGCATGGCAGCCTGAGGATCGCGTTTTTATAGGCCGTACTGCATTAGAGGACAAGCACAAACATAAACAGAACCGGAAACTGGTCGGTTTGTTGTTGCATGAAAAAGGAGTGCTAAGAGGTCATCAAAAGGTCGTGTTAGATGGCAAGGAGATTGGCGAGATTACCAGTGGCTCCTTTTCACCTAGTCTGGGTAAGGCCATCGCATTTGCCCGGATTAATAGTGATGTCTCGGGCCAGTGCAGTGTTGAGATAAGAGGAAAATCCCTTGCTGTAGAAATCGTTAAGCCACCATTTGTGCGTCATGGAAAATCATGCATTGATTAATCAATCAATGTCATTCTGGAAAAATTGAAGAGGACAATATGAGTAACATACCATCAGATTTTAAGTACACAAAAAGCCATGAGTGGATCAAGGAACTTGAAGATGGCGCCCTGCGGATAGGCATCACTGATCATGCACAGGACTTGTTAGGTGATATGGTTTTTGTAGAGCTCCCTGAAGTGGGTAGTGTATTTAACGCGGGTGATGATAGTGCTGTTGTCGAATCGGTAAAAGCTGCGTCGGATGTTTACAGCCCCGTTTCGGGCGAGGTCGTCAGTGTTAACGAGGCACTGAATGACAGCCCTGAACTGGTTAATCAGGATCCCTATGGTGATGGTTGGCTGATGAGTATCAAACCTTCTAATGCAGATGAACTGGCCGAACTGCTTGATGCGGCTGGCTATAATAAACTGGCTGCATCTGAATAGTAGT
>JBHHTX010000262.1:0-1631 GCA_046753585.1 Mariprofundaceae bacterium | reverse complement strand
GGTTGAATAGGTGCAAATGCATTGAAAGGGTAGTGCTGCAGTATTCTTCTGACAATGTGCACTCTATTAAGACTGGTACCTGAGAGGACTAATAGACACAATGTTGTGATAACACGAAATGAAAAAACAAGGGAAAACCCCTATCTCTAGGGTCTGAAACAGTACTGGGACTTTATGTTTTGATGCACATTGATTTCGCTATTCCTTGAAAAATGACAATCAGGAATAATGCATTTTTCTAAACGTATTCCTTTCGCCGATATTCGGTTTAAATGTTCTATTTGTTCATCAAAATTGCACGATTATCCTGTGTTTTGTAGGAGAACAAATGATTGAGATATGATTTGGAAATCTCAGGCCCCAGGAGGGCGGTTGCCGGTGGTGATACGTATGGAATATATCAGGTTTAAACACGGATATAGCTGGCAACATCGCCGTTGAGGATTGCGGTGAGTTTACGCTTAAACTCTCTTCTGCCATATTGGCACCCTCATTCTTAAGGCTTCAAAACAAGTATGGAGGATAATTCAGGCATGTTGTTAAATTAAACAGCGATTTTCGCAGCGCTATCTGCGACATAATTAATCTTCACTTTTAATGGAACTCAAATTGCAAGTTTCTATTGCCGAGCCAGGATATGCTAGGAGCTTGTTCATCAAATTTTGCCGCCTTGATAATAGGGTTATGAGACCTTCGGGGGAATTTGACCATAATACTGTCCCCTTGCACCAGGATATCCGCTCTCATATTGATAAACTGGCGAAAGATGGTCGAGGACCGGCAATCTTGGAATCCCCTGAGTTTTTGAGACAGCAGATGATATAGCGCATGAGCAATCATGGTCATTAAAACATCAAAGTGCACCTTGATTAAGATGGATGAAGAAAGGGCATTGAGGCTGAAGAACTTTATTGCTTCAGCAATACCATTTTCAATTCGCCATCTTTGAGCATAACGAAGGACGATGGAATCAGCAAGGCTGTCTATATCGTTGGTAACTAAAAATGAGGGTTGCTCCCTGCCAGTACCTTTCATCACGATCTGTCGGATCTCAGAATCGTACCCATCGAGCTTTATCATGGACTCGTAAAGCAAAGGTGTTTTGTATTTCCTTTTGGGGATGTCCAAGTGCGTTCTTTTCCAATTTTTAGTAGGGATTTGATCCACGGCAGCCAACAACTTCTTGCCGCGTCTGCGCAAGGTGATGAAGTGAATGCCCATTTGATTGATTGTGTTCAAGTGCTCATATGTAGTGAGCTTTGAATCAAAGACCAGGGTTGAATCAAGTTTGCCGTGGATTTTTTTCCAGAATGATACGAAATCAAGAATCTGCTCGGAGGCTTCGGAACGAAGGATATCGGCTTGGGCGTATTGAAACAACTCCGATTGGCAGTCTTGTGCAAATAAGGTCAAGGCGCCCTTGAGGCGCTTGCCTCTTGTGGGGACCCATTGTGTATCCATGACAGACTGCTCTCCCCAGTGCGGGATACTGTGGAAATCCAGATTAATGGTCTTTGATCGGTAGGCATGCTGTTTGTTCATCTCTCTGACGAACCCTTGCAGCAACCGGTCCAGAATTAAAGGTTCCAATCTGTATGAAGGAGTACGTAATTCAGATTCTTCCTCGCTCC
>JBHHTX010000261.1:0-1685 GCA_046753585.1 Mariprofundaceae bacterium | reverse complement strand
CCTATGAACCACCGCTTAATCCTGAGCTGATGGTGGAAACAGAGTACCAAACTGTAGAGGAAAGTGCCGGCATTATTCTTTCCTATCTTAAGAGCAACGGGTTTATCCAGAGTGAGGATTTGGCATGAAAGGAATTATTCTGGCCGGTGGAAGTGGTACGCGCCTGTACCCGCTGACTCTGGCAGTGAGCAAACAACTGATGCCGGTTTACGACAAGCCTATGATTTACTACCCACTGACTACGCTGATGCTGGCCGGTATCAGGGAGATTCTGCTGATTACTACTCCACGTGATATTGGCCAGTTTCGCCATTTGCTGGGTGACGGTTCACAATGGGGTGTGTCGATCAGTTATACTGAGCAGGTTGCGCCTAAAGGCTTGGCCGAGGCATTTACCATCGGGCGGGATTTTGTCGGTGATGACAATGTATGCCTGATATTGGGCGACAATATTTTCTTCGGACACGGCATGGCGGAACAGATGCAGGATGCGGCGGAACGGGGCAGTGGAGCTACCGTTTTTGCCTATTGGGTTAGGGATCCCGGGCATTACGGCGTTGTAGATTTTGATAAGGATGGGAAAGCGAGTTCCATTGTTGAGAAACCGTCAAAACCAAAATCTAATTATGCTGTCACCGGCCTCTATTTTTACGATAACCGTGTTTTGGATATAGCAGCCGACCTTCAGCCTTCTGCTCGTGGTGAACTTGAAATCACGGATATCAATACTATCTATCTTGAGATGGGGGCTCTTTCTGTTGAGCGTCTTGGCCGGGGAACAGCCTGGCTGGATACCGGTTCACATTCCTCCCTGCTGGAAGCTTCCCATTTTATAGAGGTGGTAGAGTCAAGGCAGGGGCTAAAGATTGCATGTCCTGAAGAGGTGGCCTGGCGAATGGGTTATATAGATAACATCCAACTTGAACGATTGGCCAAACCACTTCTAAAAAGCGGTTATGGTCAGTATATGATGAACTTGATGGAGAGAGTCCAATGAAAGTCATCCGGACCACTATCCCGGATGTGCTGATTATCAAGCCACAGGTATTTGGTGATGCGCGCGGCTTTTTTATGGAAACCTTTCACGCCGAACGCTACCGGGATGCTGGTATTCCGGGCCCGTTCGTGCAGGATAATTTCTCACGCTCTGTCCGGAATGTCCTGCGTGGCCTGCATTACCAGATCAGGAATCCACAGGGCAAGCTGGTGCAGGTCCTGAAAGGAAAGGTGTACGATATTGCCGTTGATATACGCTCCGGCTCACCTCATTTCGGGAGATGGGTGGGGGTTGAACTGAGTGATGAGAACAATACCCAGTTTTATGTGCCGCCGGGATTTGCACATGGCTTTTGCGTGCTATCGGACACGGTCGACTTCGCCTACAAATGTACGGATTATTATGATCCGGAAGATGAGGCGGGTGTTTGCTGGAATGACCCGGATATTGGCATTGATTGGCCGCTGGATAATCCTGTATTGTCATCAAAGGATAAGATTTATCCCGCATTAAAAGATGTATCTTCCGCTAAGTTGCCCGACTTTCCATGAAGATTGCTGTAACCGGAAGCAATGGCCAGCTCGGGTTCGAGCTGTTGCGTCAGGCCCGGATGCTGGACTTGAACACTGTTGGCTGGCCCAGACAGGCTCTAGATATCAGTGATCAGACTGAAGTTCTGAAGTTGGTG
>JBHHTX010000260.1:0-1700 GCA_046753585.1 Mariprofundaceae bacterium | reverse complement strand
CCAAGACACGAAATGAAAGAGACAAAACACAGAGGGAGAAACAGTGCTAAATGAGAAGCCAACGCATGCCAAAAATGAGACAATAAGGGATGAAATATACTCCCTTATATCTCCCTGGTTTCCACTGGCCAGTACTGCATCGCAAACCCCGTTCAGCTCAGCAGAGACTGGCTGAAGAAATCTATCAACTGAAACAAAAGTCGTTCAGCCAGCTTGGTACATGTCTGGGTAAATTCATCCCCTGCCATTTTCTCTATCCGACTGCTTCCGGGGCATTGAGTCGTCGCAGAGTTTTCAGTAAAGAAAATACATTCTGGGCTTTCTTCTCTCAGATTCTGGATGCTGATGGTGGATGCAAAGAGGTGGTTCGTAAACTACAGGCTGTCGCTGCATTGAAATTGGAAAGGTTGCCATCCTCATCAACGGCGGCTTATTGCAAAGCCCGACAAAAGCTTGATCAGAGCAGTCTTGAGTCAATACTCAGCCATACATCACAAGGAATTCAAACCAATGCTGATCCTGATCGCCTGAATGGTCGACGTGTTATCGTTGTTGACGGGACAGGCGTCAGCATGCCGGATACCGTGAAAAATCAGACAGAATGGCCGCAACAGAGGCACCAAAAGCCAGGCTGCGGCTTTCCACAAGCTGCTATCAGCGCTTGCTTCAATCTGCACAATGGAACCTTGCTCAGCTATGAAATGGGCAACAAGAAAAGCCATGAACTACCGATGTTGCGCCGCCAATGGAACACATTCAACCCGGATGACATCTTCCTGGGAGATAAGCTTTATTGCAGCTATTACGACATCTCTGAACTTAAGAATAGAGATGTTGATTCCGTAGTCACACTCTCCCGTCGTTCGCCTGTCAGTGCGATGGAATCAGTCAAAAAGCTGGGCGATGATGATCTTCTGATCCGATGGAAAAAACCGGTCAGGTCAAAATATTCCAGTTATTCTCAGGAGAATTGGGAAGGTTTACCGGAAAGACTGTTACTTCGGCAAATCAAAGTGACCGTTAAGCAACCGGGATTCAGAGTTGTCTCATTCTATATCATCACCACTTTGCTGGATGCCGAGGAATATCCGGCCAGTGAAATAGCTGACTTGTATCTTCAACGATGGGATGTTGAACTGTATTTCCGGGATATCAAGACCACCATGGGCATGGACATCCTGCGCTGCAAAACCCCGGAGATGGTACGCAAGGAAATTCTGATGCATCTGATTGCCTACAACTGTATCCGACGTCTCATGCTTGAGGCAGCAGAGAAGAAAAAAGTGAAGGCGCGTCGGATCAGTTTTAAAGGCAGCGTACAAGCTCTACGACAATGGGAGCCGCATCTGAATCAAGCTAAAATGAGCCAACAGGATTGTGCTCAATTAATCCAACTTCTCACTGATTCGATTGCAGGAAATATTGTTTCCGAACGACTGGGGAGAAGCGAGCCCAGAGCAGTTAAACGAAGGCCCAAGCCATACCAATTATTAACTGCTCCAAGACACGAAATGAAAGAGACAAAACACAGAGGGAGAAACAGTGCTAAATGAGCTTAAGTTAGCGCCATTCGGGTCAGACTCGATTGATTTCTTGAATTATTCCTAATTCCCCGCAAATCATCTCTTGCCTTCATCTGCTCACCTAACGAATAAGGTTAGATCGTGAGAGCGAAGCGAACCACGATCTGAACCGTTTGT
>JBHHTX010000259.1:0-1716 GCA_046753585.1 Mariprofundaceae bacterium | reverse complement strand
TGCCGGCACACATGACGGGCTACTGAAGAGTGTTGATGGCGGCGCAAACTGGGTTGCTGCTGACTTCGGTATTACCAACAAAATGATCTTCAGCCTGACCATTGATAAAAATGCACCTGAGACCCTGTATGTGGGTACCGGTTCAATCAAAGGCGGAGTTTTCAAGAGCGCCGATGGAGGGAAAAGCTGGATCCTGGTAAACAAGGGTCTGCCTGATACGACGGTGCAGGCCCTGGCTATTGATCCCGGCAATTCAGACATTATCTATGCTGGAACCCGTCTGGGGATATTTAAAAGTACAAATGCGGGGAAAAACTGGCAGTTGGCAAGTGAAGGTCTGACCCACCTTATCATCAACGATATACTGATAAACCCGTCTGAGCCGGATATGTTATATGCTGCCACTGCCGGTGGGGGTGTTTTTAAAAGCAGGGATGCGGCTTCGAGCTGGTTCCCGGCTAATAACGGCATTGAAACCTTGACAGCCATGCCCTCCGGTGCCTGTGAGGTTGAGTACCGGATTCTGGACACGAAGGGCAAGTTGATCCGATCTAAGACGCTGGTGCCGAATTCAACGCCATCACAATATGATCGTCTAACCGGCAATTGGGAGAATCTGAATATATCCGAGCCCAGAAAATATTTTTTCTCGCTTCCATCCCGTTCTGCAAAGATACAACTTGAGTCGGAATGCCCTGTTGTGGCTACAGGATATAATCGTCCCTACGGGATGATTAGAAAAACGCTGGTGCCGGAATATTACGATATGTCTGATATTTTTGCTCTGCAGGATCGCCAGCCGACTTGGTATAGCCTTCAGCCCACAAACTACTCGAACCTAATCAAGGGAAATGAAACGCCTTTGCTTTTGATCCAGGTCAGGCCAAGAAAAAAGAGCGAAATTGATGATCTGCTTGCGGGGCGTTATCTGTGGCAGGATTATCAACCCGAAGCCCAGCCCGGGGCACGCTGGTTGCTTGCAAAGCGGGAAAGTGTTTTGCCGGCCCGTAAAGAGGCACTGAAGGCGTTTTACCGTCCTCTTCTTCCAGGAAAACGTTCAGATCTTGAATTTGTAAGCGATGCAGAAATGCTTCGTCCTTCACTCATTTACCTGCGCCAGGATGAGAAGCCAGTTCATGTTCGAATCATGACGGATAATCGCCTCTATTATGAGGGCAGTATCTCTGGAAGACGTGGCGAAGTGAGATTGCCTCCCATCCGTTCAGGGGATCATCAATTTGTATTAAAGGCGCCGGGGGGTATTGATTACTTCATCAATTATTCGGCAAAGGGAAGAAACATCGCCTTTGTCAAAAGGCTTGCGCACCGTTTTGATCAAGGGAAGCTGAGCTTTATTTATGACAAAGAAAACTGGGGTAATGAGGTTTTCTCGGCCAGGCTGTATCAGCCAATGCATACTTCCGGACGCGCCAGAATTCGGGTCAACATCACGCCCGTTGGCAGAGGGCACTATGTGCCTCATGACGGCTGGACCTTTACCCGCCGCAACTACGACATTAAGGCCGGTGGGGGTGCCAGGGTACCGATTCTGAACACAAGAACCAAATCGGTTGATTCCGGTCAGGCATTCTTCATCCCATTCAGGGCAGACCTTTCCCCTGGAAGGTATCGTATTGATCTTATAGCTGAAGGTGGACCTGTTAAGGGGAGTTATCTTCTCCTGGCCAAGGTAAATCCGGGTGTGTTTAAACAGCG
>JBHHTX010000258.1:0-1717 GCA_046753585.1 Mariprofundaceae bacterium | reverse complement strand
TATCGATTTTCATCGTGGTTGTTTCAGGTTGAGAGGGGATGTGCTTGAGATATTCCCCGCTCACGCTGAAGATTTTGCTGTGAGAGTGGAATTCTTTGGTGATGATATTGATTCCATCAAACGCTTCGATCCGCTAAGCGGCAAAACGATCGAAGTCCTTCATAAATATACTGTGTTTCCGAAAAGCCATTTTGTAACTCCCCGCAAGAAGTTGCTCGGGGCCATGGATGCCATCAGGACTGAACTGGCCGAGCGCCTTGCCCAACTATACGATCAGAATCTGCTGGTAGAGGCCCAAAGGCTTGAACAGCGCACAATGTTCGACCTGGAAATGATTCAGGAGATAGGTTACTGCACAGGCATTGAGAATTATTCCAGACATTTGACTGGCCGTGCACCTGGTGAACCACCACCGACACTACTGGATTACCTGCCCAATAACGCACTGGTTGTCCTTGATGAATCACACGTCACCGTGCCCCAGATAGGCGGTATGTTCAAAGGGGATCGTTCACGCAAACAAACCCTCGTGAATTTTGGTTTCAGGCTTCCGTCTGCTTTGGACAACCGGCCGCTGATGTTTGAAGAGTTTGTATCTATCGTGCCACAAAATATTTATGTTTCAGCTACGCCCGGCCCGTATGAACTTAATCAATGTCATGGTGCGGTCGTTGAACAGATTATCCGGCCAACCGGCTTAATAGATCCTGCAATTGAAGTTCGCCCAGCTACAAGTCAAGTCGATGATTTTGTTGGTGTTGCCAATGATGTTGTAAGTAGGGGATTTCGTATCCTGGCAACCTGTCTAACCAAACGTATGGCTGAGGATCTGAGCGAATATCTGAACAACCTTAAATTTCGGGTACGTTACCTTCACTCGGATATTGATGCCCTTGAACGCATGGAAATATTGCGTGATCTCAGACTGGGCAAATTTGATATTCTAGTCGGGATTAACCTGTTGCGTGAAGGCCTGGACCTGCCGGAAGTAGCATTGGTCGCTATCTTTGACGCAGATAAGGAGGGTTTTCTCCGAAGTGAGCGTTCTCTTATCCAGACCATCGGACGTGCGGCACGCAATGTTGAGGGGCGAGTTATTCTTTATGCGGATAATATAACCAACTCCATGCAATCAGCGATCAGTGAAACCGAACGCCGCCGCAAAACGCAGCTCGCCTACAATGCCGAGCATGGCATTACACCCAAAACTGTGAAAAAAGACATTCAGGATGTATTGGGATCTGTCTATGAAATGGATTATGGTTATATTCCTGAAATCGCAGAACCGGAACCGGTATCGCCACATGAAGCGGGAATAAAGATCAGGCAAATAGAAAGAATGATGTATGAGGCCGCTGCCGACCTCCGGTTCGAAGATGCAGCAAAATATCGGGATCAGATTGACAGTTTGAAGAACAATATGTTACAAAAAGAAATTAAATAGGAACTTTAACCTAGACTTTTCTTAAAGTCGTTAGCAGTGAAAGGAGATGCTATGCCGAGTTTTGATATTGTGTCCAAAACGGATGTTCAGGAAGTAGATAATGCTGTCAATCAGGTAAAAAAAGAAGTTTCCACCCGCTTTGATTTTAAGGGAAGTAATTCCAGCATTGAATGGACAGAGCCCGTCATTTCAGTTGTTGCTGACAGCGAGAACAGACTGGACACCATAGCAGAAATTCTTCGGGGTAAATTCTCACGGCGGAAACTGGATATC
>JBHHTX010000257.1:0-1720 GCA_046753585.1 Mariprofundaceae bacterium | reverse complement strand
ATGGGTATATTGACCACTCATAGCCTTCTTCAGTGCGGTTCTGGAAATATCAGTGGCCACAATCTCCAAGCGTGGAATAATGTCAGGGGCTTTTTCCGCGATGGACATTGCAATAGAATAAGGCTCCTGCCCGGAAGCAGCAGCGGCCGACCAAATACGAATCACATGACCTGTAGCGGAAATTCCCGGGAGAAATAAATCACATAATGCATCAAACGGATAACCATCACGAAAAAACAGCGTCTCTGAAGTCACCATAGCCTCTACCAATAGTTGGCTCAGTCGCCGGTCTCCAGCCTTGATTCTGTCAACAAGTTCATCTAGCCCAAGTAAAGCATGCTGCCTAATCATAGGCTGCAACCTGCTTTTCAGAAGATAGGTTTTCTGTCGGTCTATGGCGAGTCCACTTCGCTCCATAAGAAACCCACGAATAAAGTTGAATTGTTCTTCCTGCATCGTCTCCCTGCTATAATCACATAGCGCATCGCGCCACAATACACGCTGATATATCGGATAATGGCATCACCTTATCCACAGCATTTAGTCTAACTGCTGCGCCAGGCATTCCCCAAACCACACTGCTATGCTCATCCTGAGCAATAACATAGCCCTTTGCCTGTTGTACAGCAACTGCACCGGCAGCCCCGTCTTTCCCCATGCCGGTTAAAATTACAGCCAGTGTTTTGGTGATTGGAGCAAGCTTAGCCAGCGAAAAAAACATTGGATCCACAGCAGGACGACAATCATGCACAAAATCGGCATCACTTAGATGACATATTAATTTCCTGTTGCTGCGCACCACTTCAAGATGCATGCCCCCCGGGGCAAGGTGAACCCTCCCTTTTTCTAGAACCATTCCCTCTTCTGCCAGGCAAAAAGATTGCGGCAATTCACGTTCCATGCGCTCCATCAATGATTGTAAGAATTGGGCAGGCATATGCTGAGTAACCACAACTGGAAGGTGAAGGTTGGCCGGCAACTCGGAAAACAAGGAGTATAAAGCCGAGGGTCCGCCCGTACTGGAACCAATGGCAATTATGTCGGGGCTGCAACCCGCCTGTTTTCGCGATAATGTCTTCGGACGCACCAGTCCATTCTGCTCTTCCAGCCTCATGCTCACCCCTTGGCAAATAATCCTTACTAAGGAAACGCTGATTACTGACAGCAAGTCAGCGTAATCGTTGACAAAACCGTGCTTACTTGAGCAAAACTGATTTTTGACAACACGGCAATAAATCAGCGCCTCCCTTAGAAGCATTATAGGCGAATTTCAGAACAATAAAGACTTATAGTTTGTATGGCGAAGATCAAGATCACAGAGACCTCTGCACCGTGAGATAAAGTAATACTTCCCCCAAAATCCGACATGGCTTTTAATCCCTTGGGGGTCAATTCCCCGCAGCTTGCTGCGAAGATTGGTCGATGAGCGAATATATACACAAGAGTCATAATGTAACGGTATTGATGTATCGCCATATCAGCGGATCATGGACTCTGAATGGATCGACGAACCGATGAAACAACAACTGAAAACCGTGCATCTGGAGCTCGATCCATTTAAGCTCAAGGCTGAGATCGAAGCCAAAATCAGAAAGATTTTCAATCTCGTCAAAGTTACCTCAAATGTGAGGCAACGTATCTGAGCCTTCGGTTACATTTTTCAATGAGGCAACGCGGCACAGAAAATGCAACTGCAGTAGCATTGATGCCTGAAAGCGTT
>JBHHTX010000256.1:0-1728 GCA_046753585.1 Mariprofundaceae bacterium | reverse complement strand
TGGCGTTCAATCACCACGGTTTTCATGTTGTCATACCAGATCTGCTGAGGAATACCTTGAAAATAATCAAAAGCCAAACGATGGCAGCATTCCAATGTGTCATAGCGCATATTGTCAGTGATATGGACGAATAAGGCCCTGCTATATCCCAGCACGGCCACAAAAGCATGTAATGGCGACTGACCACCCCGCATTTTCCCCCAGTCTACTTGCAGCTGTTGACCAGGCTCAGTTTCAAAGCGAATCAGTGTTTCTACTTTATTTGAGCCACGCAATTCAGCCAGAAACTGGCGTAAACGCGTGCAGCCTCCGTCATACCCCTGTTCCTGTATCTCTCGCAGCAAGACCACTGCAGACAAATGAACCGGTACCGCCAAAGCAATACGTTGTTTAATATAATCTTTAAATGGATCAAGCTTTTTCGGTTTAACTGGTCGAGTGGCATAACTCGGTTTGTCTTCATCACGCTCCAGATATTTTTTAACGGTGTTTCGTGAGATCCCAAGTTGCTTTGCTATCTCACGTTGTGAATGGCCTTGTTGATGTAATATTTTGATTGTCATGAGTTCCTCTGTTGAAATCATGATGCTCCTTCTCTGAAAAAGCATCAGTGTGAACCAGGTGGCTCACTTTTCAACCGTTGAGGTGGCTCAGTTTTGCATTGCTGGTGACAATAAATTGAAGTTATTCAGGTAGGCTGAGTAGTCGTTGTCAATACACTGGGTGGCTATCGGTAGTCGATAAGGGTCAGCCTTCAGTTCAACGGGTCAGGCTGACAGGTTTGGTTTGATTAAGCTTCTATTTTAATGAGGGTATTCTTGACTTCACAATGATTGTCGAGATAACAGGTGGTACACAATCGCGCTAGACCATTAAGGTTTTGTTTAAGCGATTCAAGTTCCCTAATTTTGTGGCCAAGCTTCTCATTTTTTTGGTGAATTCGACCCTTTACCTCTTTGCCATTTTCTTTGCAGGCAATCGCTCCTATCATCGTTATTAGCTCCTTGACCTCTTGCTGGCTA
Source organism: Mariprofundaceae bacterium (assembly GCA_046753585.1). GTDB lineage: Bacteria > Pseudomonadota > Zetaproteobacteria > Mariprofundales > Mariprofundaceae > CAYLYU01. The sequence continues at coordinate 706 of JBHHTX010000256.1, read as the reverse complement.
TATCCCGGCTGTTTTGCATCGTTGAAAATTGCATACGCTCAATCGTATCCTCTGCATAGACACGAAATCCCCCGGCTGGTTTTGGAGGAGGCTCAATATCTTTGTTGAGCGGTATGGAAGTACTTACACGGATAAAGAAGCACGATACTTTAAACCGTCTCCCGGTTATCCGGCAGACAGCAAGATCATCAAGGGAAGATATCCTTCAGGGGATGAAAAACGGAGCCTAGTATTACCTCACCAAGCCATTCGAAAAAGAAATGCTGTTATCTGTGCTGAAAACAGCCGTAACCGATATCATGCAATATCGCGAATTGCAAAACAGTGTAAGGACATTGGCGTTGATGAAACCTGGAACCTTCCATTTCAAAACCCTGGAAGAATCCAATGCGTTTTGTAGCCTGTTGGCACAGGCCTGCCCAAGCCCGGATAACGTGATTATGGGGTTGTCAGAACTGTTTATAAATGCGGTGGAACATGGAAATCTCGACATTAAATACGAGCTTAAAACTGAGCTTCTTAATCAGGAGACGTGGCATGAAGAAATAGCGCGTCGTCTCGAACTTGAAGAGAATAAGGATAAATTTGTCGATGTGAAATTTGAGCGTGATTCTGAGGAGATTCGGTTTATTATTAGAGGCTAGGGTACCGGATTTGACTGGCAGCCGTATTTGCAAATGGATCCACTACGTGGCATGGACAACCA
>JBHHTX010000255.1:0-1743 GCA_046753585.1 Mariprofundaceae bacterium | reverse complement strand
TGGTGTAACCGAAATCGTTTACGGTCTTATCTGCGACCATCAGGGCTGCCCTGTGTGTGTTGGTTCAGCGGGAATCGGACAATCGGGTGTCTGGAATAAGCTATAATAGTCCCCCTTCGGGGGGATTTATTTGGATGAGTTTTTTTAGGCATAGGGGAAATCTCCAGAATGATCTTCCGGCTTGAAACGGATTCCCAAAATCAGCTCTGATTGTCATTCTGTCGAAATCCCAGTCGACTATCCCTGACAGGTTGCGCTCCCGCAGAGCCTGCTTCCGTTTGATCGACTGAGTGAATTATGATCATTCAAACAGCCATGGCAAGAGGTACATCGCTCTTCCGGCCTTCTTGCTGACCACCACTTTCATCATGCAATTTTCGCAGCCGTTGTGCCTCGATTAACTTCTGTTTTCTGGCAGCAAAAATAGCTGTCTCAACCCCTTCAAGTTTGTCTTTGGGAGCCACATATCCAATCGCGCTATGCAGCCGAATATTGTTGTAGCACCCGACAAACTGTTCCACAGAAACCCGTGCATCATCAACGCTCAACGGGGTTTTCGGTCGAATGCACTCCTGCTTGAGCGTACCGTGAAACCGCTCCAGTTTTCCATTGCTTTGCGGGTAAAACGGCGATGTTTTGACATGCGTCATGCTGCACAACTTGATGTACGATTTGAAGTCGGTAGCGATGAACTGAGGACCATTATCCGAGATGATCCGGGGCGTAACGCCGGGAAATTTCTCACGAGCACGTTCAATGATGATCTCAATGTTAGCCTCTGTCATTGATTCGCGGATCTCCCAATGGACGATGTAGCGGCTATAACCATCAAGAATGCCGAAGAAGTAGTAGAACGTACCGCATATGTTGAGGTAAGAGACATCAACATGCCAATGTTTATGAGGAGTTAGAGGCTGATCGAAGCCCGTTCCCTTTTTGCTCTTCTTGCGATCCCACTTGCGCAGAAGGCCAGCCTGAGTAAGCACCCGATAGGTGGATGATGGACTGACGGCGACAACATCGGCATCAAGCATCATGTATGTCACCCGGCGATAACCTTCATTTTGATGCTCCAGATAATAGGCGATGATAGCCTGCTTTTCCCACTCCTCTAGCCAGAAACGACGAGGTATATGGCCGTTGTGCTGATTCTGTTGGCCATAGCGCGCAACCCATTCGTAATACTTGGATCGCGCAAGCCCAAGCCAGCCTAAAAGGCGACTGATCGGGATGTCGGTCAATGTCGCATAACGCTGTATGAAATCGATAATCTCATCTCGAAGATCAGGGGAAACCCAACTGCCCATCAGTTTTCCCCAAGCACTTTTTTTAAGGCGACGTGCTCCTCCATAATCTCGGCAATCACTTCGTCTTTGCGCTTTAGCTTGGCATTTAGAGCATCAATCTGTTTGGAGAGCTTCTTTTCGGTTGGTTCTCTCCGGCCACGCGCAAGTATAGCCTCCCCATTTTCAAACAGCTTCTTCTGCCACTCATAAAATATGGAAGGCTGAATCCCATGCTTATCACATATATCCGATATGGCGACTTTATCGATCAGATTTTCTCTCAATATCGACATTTTTTGATCCGCGCTGAACTGCCTTCTGCTTTTTGACATGCTATACTCCTGCTGTTGAATATAGCTTATTCAATCAGACTGTTTGTCCGATTCCAACTGAAGCAAAACAGTGGGATAAAGCATCCTCACCCTCCACGGAAGACCCTTCTTCAAACGATGATGGC
>JBHHTX010000254.1:0-1754 GCA_046753585.1 Mariprofundaceae bacterium | reverse complement strand
AAAACCGAAGTCGGTAATCACGCGCACCAGTGCATTGACCTGATTTTTCTTTCGAACCGTCCCGGCTTCCAGGAAGGCAAAGCCTGCGTGCATAGCCAGCACCATGGCCGCACCCATCGTCAAGAAAAAGACGTCAAAACCTGCGTTTTGCATACCCACCCCATAGGTCTTCCGAATTATTTAGTCTTACTTGATTTAGCAAGCACCGTGCCAAAATAGGAAAAGGCCTGAAGATTTAAGGTTGATAACATTTTTTTGGGATATCTTGGGGAACTATCCGCCCTATTCTTAGGCAGCCGATGAAATGTTTGCCTAGATATTAATCACATTCGGTCGATAAATATCGCATTGACGCATGGGCAAATCAGTAGCCCCACCTTTTTTTGGGCTAATTAAGCGGCATCGGGAAAGGCATGTTCATGGCAGATTTGCATGGTTTCTTCGGGTTCGAGCTTTTCATCAGTAAGCCCGCAAAAGTATTCACGTTTCTCATTGATGAGATAGCGGCATGTGTGACAAATACCAAACATTCTCGAATTGTTAGCCCGCTGAAGGCTTCGCAACAGGCTTTCAACACTTGATTGAATGGCATATAGCTCTGCTTCGTTTAAGCTTTCACATGCAGCTTTCCAAATAGAAGGTGGCATGGTTCCCTCCAGCAATTGGATTCCCTGTCTTGTCAGGTGGAGATGAACTACCCGGCGATCTTTCAAGTCCGGCGCCTTGCAGACCAAGCCTTTTCGTTCAAGCAGCGATAATGACTGAGAAACGGTTCCTTTCGTTATAGCAAGATAGGCTGTAACCGCTGCCGGCGTATTGCTGAACCGGTTACACCTTCCCAGATAGGCAAGTACTTGATAGTGAACGGGTTGCAGACCTGCATTATTTTCAGAGTTGCGTTTTGCGGAGCGTAACAGAGAACCGATTTGCTCGGTTAATTCAAATAAGCGTACGTTATCCATGCCTATATAGTATCGTTTCGATACCTTATTGACAATCATATGGTTGCCACATATGGTTTCGACACGAAACATTTATAATGTCAAAAGGAGGATCATATGAGTTTCAAAAGATTCGCAACCACCATGGCCCTCGGAGGCATCGCCTTCGGACTTGCAACTGGTATCTCCCTGGCCGGCGGCAAAGGCAGGGTTACGCTCGCCAAGGATCATCGCAGCTGGGATCATGTCCGATCAACCGTCATTCACGACAAGGAAAATCCACTATTTGGCTTCCTGTCAGTCTATGCCAACAAGAAAGCGCTGAAGGCAAACAAGACTGGTAAGGCCTACCCCAACGGCAGCAAAATCGTGGGCATATTCCATGATGTGATCGATGAAGGCGGCATCATGACGCAGGGTAAGCGGCTCAAATATGTTGTCATGACCAAGAACAAGCGTCACTTCAAGGATACCGGCGGCTGGGGTTTCCAGGCATTTGACGCAGAAACGGGCAAGAAAGCTTTGATTGACGATCCGAAAACAAGTTGCTTCGCCTGCCATACGGCAGTTGAAGACAGGGATTTTGTATTTTCAACCTTCACCGAATAAACAGCGATGGGGTGGTCTGGCTGGGAACTATTCCCGGTCAGATCGCTCTGTAATGCCTGAATATAATCAGCAACTGAGAGGCCATATGAAAATACACGTGTTTGACACATATGTATGGGCAAAGAATGGAACCCGCCTCCACTTCGATGTTTTTCTTCCAGAGCAGGATGAAGCCAAAGCGCTTGCTGCAGCTCGCGCATGGCT
>JBHHTX010000253.1:0-1756 GCA_046753585.1 Mariprofundaceae bacterium | reverse complement strand
TAACCCCGAGTGGCTCAACTCAATAAAAAAACGGAGGAGCGACTGCCATTCAAGGCCGAAAATAGCCGACGCTCAACACCCTTGTCGGATTTTGGGTGAGTATTTTCCAATCCATAAATGAGGCTGAAACGTGGCGGCGTGAAGATTGGTTTCATGCGGCCTTGGGAGCCTGCCCAAAGATTGTATCGAATAGCTTGGCACGAGCCTTTTGTAATTGCTCCCATGCGTCAAGGTCGGATTGTTTTGCGGCGATGTCATCGAGGTGTTTGAGGGTGATGCCGGGCTTGAGGTGTTGCTCTGCATCAGGCAGTGACTTGAACTTGTCGTAAGGCGTCATCATGTCCTGCTGACGGTAGAGTTTCTTCTGTTTGCCCTTGCTGTCTGTTTCGATAGTCGGAAAGTGGCAGGGGCGGTGGAAATTGATGCAGGGATTGAGGTGCTCCCGGTTGAATGCATCCATGAGTTTGGCATGTTGTTGCGGGATATGAACGTAGCCAAAGGTCTTGCGTACGACGGAGTTGTTCTTGCTCTCAGCCAGAGCGTTGTCGTTGGAGTGCCTCGGCCGGGATTTGGTCAGGCGAATCATCAGACCGTTCAGGAGTTCTGCCACATGACGGTTGATGTACTCAGAACCGTTATCGGCATGGAATCCCTTGATGAGAAAGGGGAACTGCTCAAGCAGGGAGCGCAGGGCCGGTAGCATGAACTGCTCGCTGATGCGTTGCACGGTCACCACGACGTCCCACTGGGTCACCTCATCCACTGAATTGATGTGATACACGCCTTTCCTGCCATCCATATCACCCTGGTGAACAGAATCCACACGCAGGTGGCCGGGAGCGCCATTCGGACGCGGTTTACAGCGCTCGCCAATATTCACCTTGACCCCATGGGTCTTGGTGTACTTGCGACGACAACGCTGATAAACCTTGCTCTTCCTCAGGTTGTAGATATGCGACGCCGAGATGCCTGCAAGCCTCGCAAAGCGCTGGTCGCCATGCACTTCCAGCGCCCGCTGGCAGAAGGTTTTGACGGTAGTGCCGGACACATCGTCCACCAGCCGATCTACATCCGCCAGAAGACGGATGTCCGCCTTCGTATACTTTGTTTCAAAACCTTTGACTGTGCGCTGCCTGCGCCGGATATGACCTGTCTTACGGTATTGCTCTATCAACCGATCCATTTGCTGGCGGGAATACCCCGATAGCTGCCGAATATAACGCCGCACCAAGCCCTTCTGCTTCTTGCCTAGCCACAGGTAACGGAACCGCACCAGCGTCCGTTCTATCCACCTGTAAACATCATCCTTGCTGCCTTGCAGTTGCAGCGATGCGCCAGTCATGTCGGCTAAAAATTGCTCAACGTCTTCCAACGTCCGTATCTGTGATTCATCCATCTGTACCAACATCCTCCTATGTTGGACAGACCCTTTAGAATTTCAGCCTCATTTCATATTGGAAAAGGCTCTCTATTGAGGATGCTATGAAAAAGACAGAGTATCCTTGCAGGCCATGCATGGCCTGCCAAAATCGGGCGCTGTAAGCGCTTGATTTTGCAAGCAAAGACAAAACCGCGCTATTGGCTTTGCGTACTGAAAAAATGCATGGATGCAATTTTTCAGATGTTTCTTAAATTAGAAACGGTCGCGTCCACGACCATTCCTTTCGTTAAATCACCTTGAGTCAGCCGGCGCCGGAAGAAGACGGTCCAACCTTGATAATGACCCGTGTCTCCAGCATGCCCGACTTGATAGAAA
>JBHHTX010000252.1:0-1760 GCA_046753585.1 Mariprofundaceae bacterium | reverse complement strand
CCGGCAATGTCCACGATACTGGCGGCGGCACGACCTGTTGCCCCGCATGCAAGGCTAAACTCATCGTGCGTGATTGGTATGAAATCCTGGACTATTCGGTAACAGATAGCGGAAATTGCCTGCATTGTGGCCAGCACATTGCCGGACATTTCAAGCCTTTCACCGGTGCCTTCGGCAACCGGCGCATTCCTGTCAGTATGCACCCTGTGTCAGGAGATGTTTAATTGACGCCTCTTTCGTTCAGAAACGAGCCATATGCCTTGTCGATGTTCTGAATGTGATTTCTCAACCAGTCCGGCAAAAAAAAGAACACTCACATCCAGCCCTATCTTGCCGTCCTCAAAACGCTGCTGAAAATCAGTTCCCCGAAGGATAAATGCCTCGTGTTCTTTCATGTGGGAAGCCAGATCAGGGTAGTCATGCGCCTTCATGTACTGCTCTTCGGTCGCAATATGCGTTTCCGTGTATTTCACAAGCTCCGACAGAACTTCTTTCAGAGTTCCCCTTTCCTGATTCGATCCCTTTACATCAAACAGCTTGTTCAGAGTGACAAATAGCTGCATGTGCTGATTATCAACTTCACTGATATTGACGCGATATTCTTCAGCCCAGGCAACAATCGGCACAATGCACCCCCGGCAATAACGGGCAGCTTTAACGTAACTTTCAAAACCGGAATAAGGTTAACCGATTCATGGCTTAACAGGTGGCGCTAGAGAAAAAAGCGGGCATCAGGGCACACACATGTTTAAAAAGCTGGCGTTATAGCCAAAGGTCGATTACTCTGCCGACCGCAGCTATACATGTTTCTTGTTAGGTTTTGATTGTCTCGGATAGTTCCTTCTGGTTTTCTCCTGCAAGCTCCCTTTCAAACACATGCAAGCAGTAAAATTATATTTGACAGGTTGAGGTATATTTAACATGGCTACAGGTACAGTAAAATGGTTTAACGAATCCAAGGGTTATGGCTTTATTGCCCCGGACGATGGCAGTGACGACGTGTTCGTGCATTTCTCATCCATCCAGGGTGAAGGCTTTAAGACCTTGGCGGAAGGCCAGAAGGTAACATTTGAAGTCGGTCAGGGTCAGAAAGGTCCTCAGGCAACGGATGTTTTTCCTGCATAAATAAAGGACTGCATAAGCAGCCCGAACAAAAAGCCCTGCCGCAAGGCGGGGCTTTTTTTGTTTCGGCCGCATTCCACTCAGGCTAAACTGCGGAATGGCCGACAAAGAAAGAAGGCTCGATGCAATTGTTAGAGAGGCTCAGAATCATCGGAAAAAACGCGAACAGGGTTACCGTGCACAAGCGCTCAAGCTATATCCCTGGGTGTGTACGCGCTGCGGCCGCGATTTCGATGAAAAGAATCTGCGTGAACTGACGGTTCACCATAAAAATCACAATCACGACAATAATCCGTCCGATGGCAGCAACTGGGAACTGCTCTGCGTCTACTGTCACGACAACGAACACCAGCGTTATCTGGAAGCCGATGCGCATGGCGGCAAGCTGGATAGCGGGCAGGACTCCCCTTCTACCTACAAGGCGTTCGCTGACCTCAAGAGTCTATTGGAAAACAAGGAATAGCCATATTTCTAATGCCTTCACAAATAAAGCCACATGCAGAGTCCCACTGGCGGTTTGGATCAAGGCGCGGGCGCTGGAAGGGCCAACCCCGCAACACAGTGCCGGGCCGCCTGTAGGGTTCCCTTCGGGCAGCCATCCGCTGCGTTGCATCGGCTTACCATAGCGCCGCTCAGCT
>JBHHTX010000251.1:0-1766 GCA_046753585.1 Mariprofundaceae bacterium | reverse complement strand
AAAGCCGCCGACATCATAAATCGTAATCTCCTCTTTGAGACCTTTCGGTAACACCTTCATCTCGCCATTCATGACAAGGCAGTCACCACATTCGTTTTTGGTGCTTTCTGAGATAAGGATCTGGCCACCACCGGTGTAGGATTCAATTCTGGAGGCAATATTCACATGCCGTCCGACGACACCATATTTACTTCGTTTTTTTGAACCGATATTGCCGACAATGACAGGCCCCGTGTTAATCCCGATCCCCATTTGTACACTGGGGCAACCCAGTTGCTTGAGTTGGTTGTTGACATCAGCCATGGCAATTTGCATTTCAACAGCGCACCTCACCGCCCGCAGTGTATCATTCTCCCTCTGCTCCGGAGCGCCAAAGATGGCCAGAATGGCATCGCCAATGAACTCATCGATAGTGCCCCGGTTTTTCTGGATGATATCGGTCATAGCACCAAGAAATATATTGATGATAACCAGAACCTTCTCAGCCGGAAGGTTCTCTCCGATTGTCGTAAACCCTCTCAGGTCAGCCATCAGGATGCTGACTTTTCGTTTTTCGCCGCCAAGTTTCAGGCCTTGTGGCGAGTCAATTAGCGTATCGACGATTTCATCGGACAAATAGCGTCCAAAGGTTTGACGGATAAATTGATAGGCTGAGCGTAGCTTGAGATGTGTTTTTACACGGGCCAGCACGGTGGCAGGCACGACAGGTTTATTGATATAGTCTACACCTCCGGCCTCAAATCCGATGACTTCGTCACAGGGGTCGTTGAGAGCGGTGACAAATATAACAGGAACACCCTCGGTCTGGGTTTCGGCTTTTAGTCTGCGGCAAACTTCAAAACCGTCCATTCCCGGCATCATCACATCCAGCAGAATCAAATCAGGGGGCTGTCCCGAAGAAGATATTTTAAGGGCCTGCTTGCCATTGATAGCAATTTTTACCTTGTAGTACGGGCTTAGCAGACCACTGAGGACATCAATATTTTCAGGCGTGTCATCAACGACAAGAATAGTTGCTTTTTCTGTTATCATGTTTTTGAAATATCCTCAATTATTTTTTCTACCTGCTGAAGTACCTTAAGTGCGGCATCAAAATCATAAGCGTCCATGTATGACTGTAAGACCTTTACCTGTTTTGAAACGATTGATTCTGGCAGGGCAGCCTTGAGTTCATCCATAAGATTTACCGCACTACTGTCGTAATCTTCAAGCCTTTCACGTATTTTTCGGATAAGGCTCATTGCCATAACGGGATCCAGAGAAACATTAGTCTCTTCCTGCCTCACATCTGTTCCGAAGTAATGCTGCAAGCTTTTTATAACTTTCGTATGTGTCTCGTTCAGCTTGTCGATCAAACTCTGATCTACTTCGCCGCCTTTTTTGATCGCTATTTCAAGGTTTCCGGCGCTATCGGACACTGATACTGCGCCAATGGTGGCCGCTACACTTTTCAGACTGTGAGTCAGGCGCTCTCCCAATTCCATATCACCTTCTGCCAGAGCATCGCTCAATTGCGATACTGCCCCGCTCTGATTTTCACGGAATTTCCACAGAATTTTCCTGTACAGGTTCTGATCACCATTCACTGTCTTCAGTCCCTTTTGTACATCAACACCATCCAGTTCTGATATGAAGGACTCTTTGTCTTTCAGGTGATCATCAACAGGTATTGCATTGGTACTGCTGCTTCGTATTGATTTAATCCATTTATTCAGTGTTGCGTACATTGTTTCGGGGTCAATGGGCTTGGCAATAAAATCATTCAT
>JBHHTX010000250.1:0-1779 GCA_046753585.1 Mariprofundaceae bacterium | reverse complement strand
AGGGATTGAGGAGGATCATGTGGGTGCAGGCGATAGGGTTGTGATGATGGCAGCAGGCAGTGGCTTGTCTGTCATTGTGCTAGGGTTGGAATGGTAGAGCATGAGAAGAGCACCGCAGGATTAGATGGTTGCTGTGATGAGTCGTGAAAAACGAATTGTAATAACCGGGATTGGCCTAACGGCACCAAATGGAAACAATCTTGCAGAATTTCGGCAGAGCTTGCTCGCTGGCAAATCGGGAGTAGGTAAAATCGAGACCCACTACATGGGTGAAGTCATAGCCGGCATGTGTGATTTTGATCCACTGAAGTATCAGAAGAAAAAGGAACTGCGTCGTGGAACACGAGCAGGGTCTATCGCAATCTACTGCGCTCAGGAAGCTATAGCTGATTCGAGATTGGACTTTGCTGCGGTCGACAAATCTAGAATTGGCATCTATCTCGGGATTACCGAGCACGGTAACGTAGAAACAGAGAATGAGATCTATGATATCAAGCAATATGACTACAATCCAGATATGTGGTCCCATCACCATAACCCAAGAACTGTAGCCAACAATCCAGCGGGTGAAGTGACATTGAATATGGGGATCACCGGCCCACACTACACGTTGGGAGCTGCTTGCGCTGCGGGCAACATCGGTCTTACACAAGGCTTACAAATGCTGCGGTTGGATGAAGTGGATATGGCCCTGGCTGGCGGGATTTCAGAGACCCCTGCTACATTTGGCGTTTTTGCCGCCTTCAAAAATGAGCATGCACTGGCGAGCCATCCAGACCCTGAGAAGGCATCCCGCCCCTTTGATACAGGCAGAAATGGTATTGTTGTTTCCGAAGGAGGCTGTATTTGCGTTTTGGAGAGATTAAGCGATGCACTGGAAAGGGGTGCCAGGATTTACGGTGAAATCGTTGGGTATGCGATCAACTCCGACGCTTTTGACTACATTCTTCCGAACTCTCAAAGGCAGGTTGAGTGCATGAACCATGCTCTCAGGAAAGCTGGTATATCAGCGAGCGATATCGATATTATCAATACCCATGCGACAGCGACTCCTGAAGGGGACAAGGTGGAATGCCAGGCAATCAGAGAAGTGCTTGGGAATAATTCAAATGCGTATGTAAACAATACCAAAAGCTATATTGGCCATACGATGGGGGCTGCTGGAGCACTAGAATTGGTGGGCAACATACCGTCCTTTGAAGACCATATCGTGCACCAGACGATCAACGTGGACAATCTAGATCCCGAGTGTGCTCTCAAGAACCTGGTAATCAATGAACCCAGGAAGGTGGATGAGGTCGACTATATCATGAATAACTCATTTGGAATGCTGGGCATCAATTCCGTGGTCATAGTGAAGAGGTTTGAAGAGCAAAGATCTGGATAGAAAGGAAGGACGAATGAAGGCAGAGGAGATCAGGTCCACGATTCTGGAGGTAATCCACGAGATAGTACCGGATGAGGATCTGAGCGAACTTAAGGGGGATGTTCGGATACGGGATCAAATAGAAATGGACTCGATGGATTTTCTGGACATCATCATGGAGTTGAGGAAGCGCTATGGGATCACGGTGCCTGAAGACGACTATATGAAGTTATCGACATTGGATGGTACTGTGGCCTATTTAGAGCCACTGATGAAGAATATTTAGCCAACAGAGGTTGACTAAATTAAACATATTGCCTTGCCTGATTTGATTAAGGAAACGAAGGTATATTTAGGTTTCTCCCCTGCATTGTAAGGGGAGAAATCTCTCTAAAGGGCCTGGATATGAGTTA
>JBHHTX010000249.1:0-1792 GCA_046753585.1 Mariprofundaceae bacterium | reverse complement strand
CGGCATGCCCACGAGCGCAACGATGAGGTGCTGGAGCGCATCTACATCGGCCGCCGCTTCAAAAACGACACCGAGCGCCTAGAAAAGCTGTTTGAGCTTTATACGAAAATGACGGCGGGGAATGCATCTGCCAAGAAAGATAAGAAGAGGTTATCCTGATGGAACTACCTGACTGGATTGGGCAAGTGATTGTGGCGGGCGGTGGTGGCGCTGCAATTGCTTTTGGTTTATTCAAATTCTTTGGGCAAAACTGGCTCAAACATCAACTCGCTAAAGACCTGGAGATGGCAAAGTCAGAAATATCATTCCATGCTGCAAAGCGGAGGAAGCTTTATGATAAGGAATATGAGGTTTTCCCAGAGATATGGGCGCGTTTGAGTGATGCGAAGGCGACTCTCCAGGCTGCACTGATGGAATTCAGAACGATGCCAGATTTCAATCGCATATCAGGCGAGGATTTTATGAAATGGCTGGAAAGTACAGACTTGGAGGATGAAGAGAAGGAAGAGATGGTTGCTTCTACCGATCGTATGTTCCTCTTCAATCGCATCCTTGATTACCGAAGTCTTCGGAGAGCTGAAGAAAGTTTCTTTGAGTTTCAGACGTATCTGCAAAAAAACCGAATCTTCTTGAGTCCAGATATTAGAGAAAAGTTCGATGAGATTAAGAACCTGCTCCGAAAGGCTTGGGCAGCGAGAAAAACTGATGTCCGACTTGATGGACAAACAGGTAGCGTCGATTTCCTGACGAAGGCACTTGATATATTTAATGATGAAGTAGAGCCGTTGATGGGAGAGCTCGAAGATATCATCCAGGGGAAGCTGTTTCCCGAAAGGGAGGCAACAAAATAATGAGTAGAGAGAAGTCCGTATATGCATTCGGGGGTCGCAGATGACTATAACACCAGAACAAATTGACCTTTGGCGCAGCGTGGGCTCTGAAACTCAAAACCTCGAATTCAAAGAAGCGAAAAGACAGTACGATAACAAAAAGTTGTATAAATACTGTGTTGCCATTGCCAATGAGGGTGGCGGTTATCTGGTTCTTGGCGTTGAAGACAAGCCACCTCGCAAGGTTGTAGGTAGTGCGGCATTTAATGATCCTGTTGGTATGGCTGCCAAGCTGTTTCAGGCCATTGGATTTAGAGTTGATATTGAAGAAGTGCGCCATCCAGATGGACGTATCGTTGTGTTCCATATTCCCCCGCGTCCTAAAGGCACAGCCTATCATTACGAAGGAGCATATCTGATGCGCTCTGGCGATGAGTTGATGCCAATGAGTGAAGATCAACTTAGAAAGATTTTTTCCGAAGGTCAGCCTGATTGGCTGGAAGGAGTTTCATTGAATGGCCTCAGTGGTCAGGAAGTTGTTCAACTTTTGGATACACAAGCATATTTTGATCTTTTGGAGCTTCCTTATCCGACAGATCAGCAAGGCGTGTTGGCTCGCCTCAGGTCAGAAAGGTTAATCCAGCAGGATCAGGGCGCTTATTCTATTTTAAATATAGGCGCGATTTTGCTGGCGAAAACCTTGCGGGATTTTCCAAGTGTCAGTCGAAAAGCCGCGCGTGTTGTGGTGTATTCAGGCGAATCAAAAATGGATACAAGCTCGGATGTTACTGGTGAAAAAGGTTATGCAGTCGGTTTTCAGGGCTTGGTGAAGTATGTGATGAGCCAGCTCCCGCAGAATGAGGTCATCGAAGATGCCATTCGTAAAGAAGTGAAGTTGGTTCCGGAAGTGGTTGTTCGAGAACTGCTTGCGAATGCTTTGATTCATCAGGATTTCACGTCCA
>JBHHTX010000248.1:0-1826 GCA_046753585.1 Mariprofundaceae bacterium | reverse complement strand
AGATTTAAAAAAATTGGAACTAGCGGCTGTCTAACTCGCGCTGCTACGGATCCGCTTTCGCTCCTGAATGGAGCTACGGCGCTGCCGCAGAGCTATCTCTACTTGCTACAATTACAAGCATTAAATTCTCAGTTTTTTGAAATAAATTAATTATTTGAGTTTTTTCCCTCGCGGGTAACGGTCAATTTGACTTGAAATTCTCTCATTTTGGACGCACGATCCCCGTCAAGGATGTGATCGCCAAATCGTCCCTGGGAGCTATCCCGAAGCACTTTGTAGTGCAACCATTCTCAAGCATTCCATACTTTTGAGTTTATCGATTGCCACGAAACACCAGCAATCTTATTCGCTTCGAGAATGAGGGACGCCTGAAACCTCTGTTAGACGCAGCGTTTCTTTCAACCTGCTAAGGAGCTCAATATCAGGCGGCCCGATCCATCGAGGATATGTATCCTTGTGATGAAATATTCAGATAATTGTCAAAGAGCGGCTATGCTACCTTATACCTCTTCTTGCTTAACAGATCATGATCCTGCTGAAACTGGGCAACTCTGGATAATGCTTGATCCTGATAGCCATAGATACGGCGATCACGGACCAATGCCATGATAAGCTGCAGAAGAGGTGATGTACAGGCAATTATATTCCTGGTGTATTTGTCACCACGAATTTTTCGTTTCAGATATTTGATTCTCACTTCAGGGATGTACTTGGAGGTCTCCCGTGTCATGAGATAGATGATCCAGCGTAATCTTGCATTACCCACGTGGCTGACTTTCCTCTTGCCACGGTAATTGCCAGATTGGGACATTTGCATATCCAATCCAGCCAACTTCCGGATTTGTTTATAATGGCTGTATTGATCAAGGTCAGTGGTCTCTGCAATAAATAGTGCCGCGAGTGTGGATGATATGCCTTTGAGAGAAGTGAGAATGTGAAAATATTCTGTCTGGCCAGCCAGGGCATGCATTTGCTTCTCCACAGTTTCGAGTTGTTCCTTGATTGCCTTGTGAATATTGATCCATCCGTTGAGAAGTATACGATCTGTCTGTACTTCGGGACCATGCCGCTCAATACCAATGGTATTACTGGCTGTTTTTTTTAGTTTGGCTAAAGTCTCGACCCCATGTTGCTGATGGGATATCCTGAGTATTTCAGGGGCTTCCTTTTGTACATTGATATCAAGGTAATCATCGGCATGAAGATATTCTTTCAGCAGGTAGAAGGCAGTATCAGTGGAGGATGACAATACACTATGAAACTCAGGAAAATGCCGGTTGACCATTGATCTTATTCTGGCACGATTCTGAATAAGATTCTTTTTCAATTTTGAATAGGCTATTGCAAGTGTTCGCAGGGCTTCTTGATTCGGAGTATGAATCTTGAAAAAGCTATAATATCCATTCATGGCGGACTGTGCGATGACCAGAGCATCTTTGGGATCTGTCTTTGAATAACTTTGATCTAATAATCTTCTTGAACTCCAGGTTATTCTTGGACTGACCAACATAACACTGAATCCAGATCGATCCAGGTAGTATGCCAGGTTCTGCCAGACATCAGTAGAGGCTTCAATGGCAAATACCAGCTTGGTTTTATCCAAATCAGAGATGTATTTTCCAAGGCGTTGCCATAACTTTATTTTAATGCCATCACATGAATGACGAAATGAAAAGGTCTTCCCTATTTGCATTCTGTCAGGTCCTAATATCAGAGCCTGATGTGAGTTTCTTGATGGATCTATACCAATCACTATTTTACCCGAAATGTATTCTTTCTTTTGCTGCAGGTACTTGTATGACATGAGAAATCTCCTATTAAATTAT
>JBHHTX010000247.1:0-1863 GCA_046753585.1 Mariprofundaceae bacterium | reverse complement strand
ATCGGTAAGCGGGGTAAAGAACGGAGCCAGTAAATGATCCGAATATTCCTGCAATGACAGGTTTGCACTGTTAGCGCCAAGCAGCAGAACTAGCAGAATAAGAATGCCAAGGCCTGCAGACATACTATATGCGCTTCGTTCCAGCCCTTTCGGAAGCATCAGGATATAAGCTGCAGAAACAGGAAGGACTACATACAGTATATACATCGCCAGGCCCGGTAGCAGGCTGAAGTTCACCATACTTGCAGCGATGGCTGCGATTAGACCTGACTGCAGGGCAAAAGAAGATCCGCCTCCGAAAAAAACCAGAGCAAATAGCCCGGGTGTAAGCAGGTGAATTAGAAGCGCCAGCATTGAGGCTGGTGCGGTAAAAGCCGGAATAAGGCTGCCTGTGGCGGGCAGCCATAATATTGCCGTAAACATGATAACCGCAAGCGTTGCACAGGGCAGACGACGGGTTAGAACAAATTCGGCAAAAGCCGGCAGCCTGGTTGCTGCCCTGGACATTAGGCCCTAGTCGTGATGCAGGGGTGTAAAGGGAAGCAAGGCCAGATTACGCGCACGTTTGATGGCCCCGGTTAGTGCTCGTTGATGTTTGGCACAGGTTCCAGTCACTCTTGCCGGAATAATTTTGTAGCGCTCTGTCACAAGTCGACCCAGCATATCCGGGTCTTTGTGATCAATTTTCAGGCTGGTGTCAGCGCAAAATTTGCAGAATTTTCTTCTGCGTTGAAAGCGCCGTCTCTGGTTTGCTTCCTGACGTTGCCCTCCGGCGGCATCACGGCGTGGTGCTTCCCTCCGTGGCGGTGCTTCTCTCTCTGTAGGAGTTGGAGTGGCAGTTGTTTTTACAACGGTCTCTTCTGTCATTGGTCATCCTCCTGAACTTGTGTGGGGCAGCAATCATCTACCCATATTTCTACCTGACCCCATTGTGCCGAACCACTACGGTGGTAATAACGGCGCCTCAGGCTCCCTGTAATCGCAACATCCTTGCCTTTGAAACGAAGCAGTTGCTTTGCGGACTCTGCCAGGGCCCGTAAGGGTAAGGGCTGATCCGATTCAACTGTCTTGTTGACGGGGCCAAGCTTGGGACGAGGCAAATAAAGACTGGCGATTACCGATAAAGATCCTTCAGTTGTCCAACGTTCCCGAATATCTTCCAGTGTGCCAACAAGTCTGACTTGATTAACTTCCGTCCGCTGCATCCTTTTCCACTGCTTTTTCCCTGGTTTCTGCTGAAGAATCGGAAGACTCCTTTACATCGGAAACCTCTTTTGTGATTTCAGTGCTGGCAACAGCTGCCTCGGATTTTGCGTCCGCACCTTCCTCGATTTCGGTCTTTTCTTCTGACTCTGTTGTTTCTTTCTCCGCCTCAGCCGGAGTTGCTTCTGTGACAGCAATTCTGCGGCGATAAAGCGGGGAAGGTTCGTCAGAGAGTTCATTCAGGCGAGTGGTCAGGAAACGCATAACGGTTTCATCAAGTCCCAGTGCCCGCTCAAGTGCATTGACAGCCTTGGCCTCGCCATCAACAACAAGGAGGGTATAATGACCGCGTTTACGTTTGGTGATGCTGTATGCCAGAGTCCGTGTGCCCCAGTATTCGCGTTTTACAACACGCCCACCGGCTTTTTCCACGAGTGGCACAAGGTTATCGGTAAGTTCTTCAGCATTTCCCTGAGACACATCAGGGTTGACGATAAAAATCGTTTCGTAGTACATGGCGCTCCTCTCGGATTCCGCCCGGGTTCATGTAGCGCCACCCGAGCGAGGGATATGTTGCTGTGGCTGGAAATATAGCCAGCACAGAAGGCGGCGCAGCCTATGTCTGCCTTTTATATTTTGCAAGGACTCAATCCATGCTGT
>JBHHTX010000246.1:0-1869 GCA_046753585.1 Mariprofundaceae bacterium | reverse complement strand
ATGTTGCGGCCCAGGCCAACAATCCCCTTGCCAACATGAAGGCATTCAACCTGCAGAACTATTACATTGGAAAACTGACCGGATCCGGTGATTCCGCCAACCAATTCTGGATGCGCTATGCGCAGCCTTTCTCTCTGGGAAAAACCAACTGGCTGATGCGAGCCTCGCTGCCGATCAATAGTTTTCCCACTCCCAACAAGGCAAACGGTAATTGGAAAACCGGCATAGGTGATTTTAACGTGTTTGCCGCCTGGCTTGTTCCCGGAAACAACCCGGCTGTCAGCTTTGGCATAGGCCCCCTGCTCACAGCGCCCACGGCCACGGATAAAACACTTGGCAGCGAGAAATGGTCGGCGGGTTTCGCGAACGTCCTGTTCAACGCAAACTCAAAGATATTTCAGTACGGATACCTGCTTACCTGGCAACACAGCTTTGCAGGCAATAGTAATAGAAAGGTCGTTAATCTGGGCGCCTTTCAACCCTTCGGCATGTTGCAGCTAGGGAAAGGGCATTATCTGCGATCTACCGGTATATGGGCTTATAATTTCGAAAATGACAATTACAGCATCCCTATCGGGTTGGGATATGGAAAAGTTTTCAAAGTGGGGGACGTTGTTTACAACGCCTTTGTGGAGCCGCAGTTTTCTGTCGCCGACAGAGGTCCAGGACAACCTAAATGGCAGATATTTTTCGGCTTCAACATGCAATTCTTGGGCAGATGATGCAGCTTTTGGTGGGCGGGCTCAAAATAGAAGTGCAACACTTTACGGAGGTAAAGTGTTGCGATGGGAAAGAGCTATAGTCACTTGAATAGCAGTGAGCGTGCAGTGATCCAGCTTGGCCTGGAACAAGGCTGTTCACTGAGAGCGATCGCCAGGAGCCTTGATCGTTCGGCAAGCACGATCAGTCGGGAACTGAGTCGGAACAACTGGGAGAATCCTGCGTATCGGGTTGGTCGCCGTGGCCGGCGACCGATCGCCGGTGGATACCGTGCCGGAACGGCTGATCAGCGGGCACAGGCGTTGGCAACGAAGGCCAGAAAACAGCGGAAGCTGGTTCCTGGCAATGCCTTGTGGGACGATGTTGTCGATCTGTTACGATCAGGCGCCTCTCCGGAGCAAACATCGGGTATACTCAAGCGCATGCATCCTGATGATACCAGCGTCCAGATAAGTCATGAAACCATCTACACGGCCATCTATGCCATGCCGCGTGGCGAGTTGAGGAAGGAAATCATTGATCTGCTGCGTCAGTCCCGCAAGCAGCGCAGACCGCGTTCCCGGGGCAAGGATCGCCGTGGCTGCATTCCGAATATGGTCAGCATCCATGATCGTCCTCCCGAGGTGGATGAGCGGCTTGTGCCCGGTCACTGGGAGGGCGACCTGATCAAGGGAGCCCGCAATGCCTCGGCCGTGGGTACGCTGGTGGAGCGAAAAACGCTGTTTGTGACGCTGGCCAAAGTCGACGGTTCCAGTGCCGAAGCAGCGGAGAAAGGGTTCTCCTTTGTACTTAACCGGATTGATGCCCAGCGCAGATTGAGCATGACCTACGATCAGGGCAAGGAAATGGCCTGTCATGAAAAGCTGGCCGAAAAGACCGGTATCAAGGTCTACTTCGCCGATCCCCATAGCCCGTGGCAGCGCGGCATCAACGAGAATACCAACGGGCTGCTACGTCAGTACCTCCCCAAGGGAACCGACCTCTCTGTCTTCTCTCAGGAGGAACTGGACCAGATTGCGCTGAAGCTCAATACCAGACCGCGTAAGAGCCTCGGATATCGATGTCCCGCAGAGCTCTTCTTGCCCGGCTTCGATTTCCGTGAATACTACGAACAAAATATCAGGCGTGTTGCACTTCGACCTTGAAACC
>JBHHTX010000245.1:0-1882 GCA_046753585.1 Mariprofundaceae bacterium | reverse complement strand
AATCTGCTTGATACTCTTCTTATGAACAAAAAAATCCCGTCTTACCTTGGCTATCGTTTCCACTATTACCACTCCTCTGGTTACCTCCGGCTAATTGATTGGCCGGGGAGAATACAGGGGGTCAAAATTGCACGCTGTTTTACCCCTCAAGGGGGTCATTTTTCCACGCTGATTAACAAATGTTCCAACATTCCCTACCGGTTCAAATTCGAACTCCTATAAAGACTTAGTAAGAGTTCGACGTTCTTTGATGGGCAAGGGGGTATTCTTTTATAGAGACTTTTATTTGTTTGCTGAGAAGTCATTGCTAGATTTGCTTTCTATTGCCTCCAATCTCCAGAAACGGTTTCCACATGTTTTTTTGGATGAAATGCAAGACACACAGAAGTTCCAAGATGAACTTATAACTAAGGTTTTCCCCCTAGATGGTGAAGAGGTTGTAGTTCAGCGGTTTGGAGATGCCGATCAAGCCATTTTCCATGGAATAAACAATGAAGAGCCAAATGAGAGTTATAACTGTAAGACAGAAGGGTTGTGTGTTATTAATCAATCCCATCGATTTGATGACTCTATTGCCCAACTCATCAAAGGCATGAGTTTCAATGGGGTGTCGTTGGCCTCTGAGCTCAGTGGAGACGCCCTGGAAAAAAGAAAGAACGTTAATACTTCAAGCGGCGATTTTGAGCATACAATTTTTTTATTTGATGATGAGGATGCAAACCACGTCATCGAAGCATTTGCTGAACACGTTTCTAGACAGTTTACTGATGATCACAAACGGTCAGACAAGTTTTCAGTGAAAGTTGTTGGGGCTGTTGGTAATGAGATTGATGGCAATAACCAATTAAAGATTGGTCACTACTGGAATGACTTCAAGAAAAACAAATCTTCAAGTTCGTTCAAAGAAGCTTGTTTGCACGAGGCGGTTATTCATTGTTGTAAGTTGACTGATGTTGATTGGGCAGAGAGACACAAGCTATTGAATGTGTGCTTTCTGAGAATGCTCAGATTGGCTGGAAAAAAAGATTCTGATGGGAATTATATTAATGCCAGTTCGATGAAAGAATATACAAAGGAAAAGGGCGACTGGGAAGGTTTAAGGAAGATTGGTTACGCACTTATTAAATTCGGAACTAGAATCAACAATGATGACTGGGATGAATTGACAGACCATGTGTTGCAGAAGTTGGGCATTGATGATGCATCTCATGAGTTGGCCGAATATTTGCAGTATAGAGGTGCTGAGTTAGAACAGTTCTCCGACGAGGATAAAAGGTGTCAAGGTGGAAGTGTCAAGCCATATGCAGGAAATAAGCTGATTCATAATGATGGATTTGCTATTGAGTTTTCTACAATCCATGGGGTTAAAGGCGAAACACATGATGCAACGCTAGTGCTCGAAACAAAGAATTATAACTTCGATATGGAGTTGATGCTTCCGTATCTTACCGGTGATCTTCCAGATGAAAGCAACCCAAACTCAAGTATGAAGGAGAAACCTTCGAACGCTAGAAAGCCAAATCAAAAATTTATGCGGCAACTCTACGTTGCCATGAGCAGGCCTAAACATCTCCTTTGTTTGGCGATTCGATCTGACCATATCAATATAGAACAGAAGCGGTTTTTGGATGCGCTGGGTTGGCGTCTAAAGACAATATCCGCAGGTTCAGATTAGGCGATTCTGGGGTCACCGGGTCACGTGCTTGGGATTGGGTTTTAAGTGTTGAATACCCGCTTTTGGACGTCTCTAGCTGGAAGCAGACACTCAGACCTGCGGCTTTAACCGTAGTGCAGCAGGGTGCCGGATTCAATTGCACTGGCATGCCGGATTAGTGCAATGACCTGCTGGTTTGAGTGCAACCTGCACTGCACGTTTACATAT
>JBHHTX010000244.1:0-1892 GCA_046753585.1 Mariprofundaceae bacterium | reverse complement strand
TACAGGGTGGCCGGCTTCGCGTGGAATGGGTGGCCGGCATCATCGGTATACCCAACAATATGTTGAACAGGCGCTGAGCATGCGAGATGCGCTTCTTGCCGGAAAAGTCAGGCTGCTGGTTCCAAGCCTGTGGTACTATGAACTTGGAAACACCCTGAGTCGGAAGTATCCTGATCATGCAGATGCCTTGCTGTGCAGTCTGGTCAATATGGAGTTGGAGAGTCCGGAGCTGACTCCGGACTGGCAGACTTCGATTGTACAACTGGTGGCACGCTTCCACGTTACCTTTTATGATGCCGCCTATCATGCTCTGGCGATAAATCGGGACGCAGTGTTTGTGACTGCTGACGAAAAATACATTCACAAAGCCGGCGCCGCCGGACATATTCTCCACCTGAAAGATTGGCTGTGAAGCCGAGGCAAGCCTCTGCTCCTTTGTTGTTAAAAAGTGTCAAAGAGTCAAGCCATGCACCTTCTTATTTAGCGAGGAGGCCACGCCTGATCCCATCCCGAACTCAGAAGCTAAGCTTTTTGATTCGGGCCATCCATGGCCCTCACCCTTCGGGCGAGCTTAAGCTCGTCCAATCCGGCTCTCCTGCCAGATTGTGATTCGGTCCATCCATGGCCCTCACCCTTCGGGCGAGCTTAAGCTCGTCCAATCCGTCTCTCCTGTCAGATTGTGATTCGGGCCATCCATGGGCCTCACCCTTCGGGCGGTCTGAAGTCCGTCCAATTCAGCAATCCTGCCGAATTGTGCGCCGCTGATTCGGGGCGTCCTGCCCCTTACCCTTCGGGCGCCTTCCAGGCGTCCAAACAGCATTCCTGCTCTTTTGTGGCACTGTGGGTTTCCCATGGGAGAGTAGGTCGATGCCAGGAATTTATTGCAAAGGGGCTTTTTTATGTTTGCATGCCCTTGTATCGTGCGGTGGGCCAATTAAAGACTAAACCTCTAACTTGATTTTATTAAAAATTGTTGCCATGATTGACAACATGAAAGCTGTGTTGATCCTCCGGCATAAGGATGTATCCCCGGAGGGGTGGATTACAGAAATGGTTATATGGCGGGTTCCTCAACCGGTGCCACCGTGTACGCATTTGTTCAAATACAGTCTCGCGTTGGTCGTTAATGATGAACGGGTAATCGGGTTTGATAATGAAAGGGGCAAAGGCGACCACTATCACGCGGATGGCGATGAGAAACCTTATCTTTTCACCGGGCTGGAAAAGCTGGTGGATGATTTCATCAAGGAGTCAGAGAAATGGAAAAGCGAACATTAACAGTTTCGGTTGATGCGGATTGGCAAGGCAGGTTGAGAGATGTGGCCTGCCATGCTGAAACGGCGACAACGTATCAGGGAGAAACGCTGAATTTCCAGCGACCGGATGAATTCTTTTCAATGTTGACCGGGAATCGGTGGCGATTATTGCAAGCGCTCATTGAAGCACAGAACTCGCTGGGCGTTCGCGAACTTGCCCGCCAACTTCAACGTGATGTTCGCCGTGTGCATGATGATATTGTTGTACTCGACAGGCTTGGACTGATCGAACGAACCGCAGCTGGCGGCGTCACGTGCCCTTTTGATGATGTGTATGTGGATGTCCACGTTGCAGGCGCTTTCTCCAAAGCTGCTTAATGCTCCTGCGGGAGAGTAGGTCGATGCCAGCGTTACTACGGTCGTCCGTGTCCTTCGGGGTTTCATCTCCGTCAATACTGACGTTCACAATTGTACAGGAGAGTACAATTGCACGCATAAACGCCCAGAATGGGTGGCGCACATGGATGTGCACCATGAAATAGCAATCCTGCTGATTTGTAATCCAAACCCGCCGTAGAGCTAACGCTCCGTTGTGTTTTCTATTCTGAAATATATTTATCTAAGATTCCTTCATCT
>JBHHTX010000243.1:0-1892 GCA_046753585.1 Mariprofundaceae bacterium | reverse complement strand
AGAAATCCTGGCCCTTGATCGTCAGTTTTTCCTTATAGGTATGCGTGTCCTGACTGAGCAGACGCGGGCTGACATCGGCATGCGTCAGTTCCGAGCTGAGGAAACTGTCACCGGGGCTACGTATCGTCACCCGGCGAATCTTTTCCATCTTCGGCCATGAGATCCACTGGTCCGCATACTTTTGTTCTTCCGGTAGATAAGCAAAACGCATGAATACCGCACCCTTGGCACCGAGTGGCGCATCGGTAGTAATCAGTAACATCTTGTCTGCAAAGCCATCAACACCACCGCTATCCTTCCATGCCCGGGTATAGACATAGCGCTTCTGGCTACCATCCCTGTCATTGAGTAGCACAGTGAATGTTGAAAGCTGGTCCTTGCCCGGATTCTTGACCGCACAGTGCTTAACGATATCGGCACCACTGAAAGTCTCGCTCTCCTTCTCAGCGAAACAGGGCAGCGAAATAAGCGCTGAGGCAACTATATACATTGACGCCGTAACCAACCGTCTGGGGATAAAATTCCGGGTAATCGATGTCCGTTTCGATAAAGAGTTTGTCAACGCAGGCATATCATGCTCCGTCAGGGTTTGGTTGCAGTAATCAGTGTAAAGGGACTTGGCTCGGGCAAAGGGCGATAACTGATATCTATAAAGCCGATTTCTCTGGCGAATTCAGCCACTTCCTGCGCAGAATAGGCCCTGCCGGCCGGGGTGTGGATCAGCTGGTTGAGACCAACCTGTACCGGCAACATCGGCCCTGATTTTTCATCATTCAGGAACTGCTCCTGCACCATCAGCAAACCGCCGCTTTCCATCGCATTAAAGGATTCCTGCAAAATATGTTTGACCACCTCATCACCTTCCTGGCTAATCATCGATGAGGTCAGCACCACATCATAACCACTACCATAACCGCTATCAAGATAACTGCCCTCAACGGTGCTGACACGGTCTTCAGCCTGCCAGTCCTTGATGATATCGCGGGTCACACGCAAGGTTTGCGGCAGATCAAACACATCGGCCTTTAATTCCGGGTTTTTCTGGCACATAATGATCGAGAAGATACCCGGCCCACCCCCAACATCCAGCATACGCTTCCTGCCGGATAACGGCACTTCTTCTGCCAAAAGCTGAGCCTGTGGAATACCGCGATGTAACATACCGGTGATATAGGTTCGGGTCGCCTCCTCGCCGTGGTCGTGCTGTTTTTCAACCACCGGCTGGCCTGTCTTGACGGCCTGATCCAGATTAGACCAGGGCAATACCCAGTCCTTGAACATCGATACAATACCACGCTGATTACGTGGACTGCCATCAACAAGAAAGGTCGATGCAGTCGCCGTGTTGGAAAACCGACCATCCTTTTTTTCGAGAAAACCGAGGCAAACACAGCCCATTAAAATCATTTCAATGCCTCGCGTATCACAACCCACCGCTGCCGCCATCTCGTCGGCAGTCATCGGGCCATTCGCCAGCCGGGTAAAAAGATTAACACTATTGGCCGCATGCAGGATGCTTGAATTCCAGTAGGCCGATGCGACACGCATGACGGCCATTGGATCGAGATCATCGGAGTATTTGTCTTGTTCGCTCACGTTCTTTCCTTTTGAGGTTTTAGGGTCATATCAGGTAACGTCTTTGGACTAAAGGCTTTCTTATTCTAGGTCGCCGATGCGCTGCCTGAATATACAGAGTGAAATATAATACACTTTAACAGGAACACATAGCCTAATTACTATTGTTCTTAAGTTACAACTTAATATTCTGGTTAATATAGCCTGGCAGGATTAACCCACGCTTAACGGCAAAAAAAAAGAGAAGAGGTTGCCCTCTTCTCTTTTTCCGTACAACTTGTTACCGCTTTGGGTCTAACTAGACAGCTAACCTTATA
>JBHHTX010000242.1:0-1896 GCA_046753585.1 Mariprofundaceae bacterium | reverse complement strand
AGGCCGTAAAAATAGGTCCTATCGAAGGGAAACTGAAGGAGGCCAGCCGACACGGCATCATCTCCGGCGATAGCAGCAGGGAACTGGTCGAGTCCGCGCAACAGGCGGGGTTGATCACACGCGAAGAGATTGCCCTGCTGGCCGAAGCGGAAAAAGCGGCCGAGGCGGCCATTGCCGTGGATGCGTTTGATTCAAAGGGCGAAACCGGGACTCCTGATTAAAAGCGCTGTGCAAGCAGATTTGCAGCCTTGATCTGCATTATGAAACTGGGCCCCTGAAAATGCCTGCTTCCACCCATCGGCGGGCGGTGATTGGCCAGGTGGCAAGGCAGAATGGCAGCATTACGCTCTCGGAAGTGGCCCGGCGATTTGGCAGGGATGTCGCAACCCTAAGCATTTCCGTTCGCCGTTTGCAGGAACGGGCTGTTAAGGATGAGGCGCTCAAAGCTCGCTTGCTGCTCATATGCGACGAATGTCAAAATATAAAAGCCTGGCCCCTTTTCCGGGGCGAATGAATTTGCCCGTGATGGTCATTGCCATATCAATGGTATCGAGTCTTTCTGGAGCTTCACCAAACGGCGGCTGGCAAAATTCAATGGCGTTAAGGAGAACTTCGAATTACACTTGAAAGAGTGCGAATGGCGATAGAAGAAAAGTGTAGACACGCTCAGTAAAGAGCTGCGGAATATCATAAGGGAAGACAGTGCCTGCTAGTAGTTCGTTCCAATAAAACATTTACAAACAAGCACTATCCGTCATGATACTCCCCATAACGTTAAAGGGGGTTCTTATGGCACGGAAAACAGGGCGCGCACCACTGATGCTATCCGATGAAAACCAAGATAAACTTACTAAGCTTGCCGGCTCAAGGACTGCTCCGGCGCGGGAAGTGGAGCGCGCCAAGGTGTTGCTTCGTTACGCCAGCGGCGTTTCGATCAGTGATATTCAACGGCAGGTGGGAGTTAGCAGACCCGCCATTTACAAATGCATTGATAAAGCACTTGCTGCTGGAGTTCAAGCTGGCTTGAAAGACGCCTTCCATAGCCCCAAGGAGCCAGAAATATTAAATGATGCCAAAGCATGGGTTGTTAGCTTGGCATGTACAAAGCCCAAAGAGCATGGCCTTGCGTCAGAGCTGTGGACTTTGTCTGCGCTTGCGCGTTACGTAGCAAGCCATGCGGTGGATGCCGGTTTTCCACGTTTAGCCCAGGCGGTAAAAACAACGATCTGGAGAATTTTGAACGAACACGACATCAAAACCCATCGGATTCGTTATTACCTTGAAAGACGCGATCCCGCGTTTGATCGAAAGATGCGGGAGGTGCTCATGGTCTATCAGGACGTTTCGTTATTTCCGGCAGGCGTTACCGATGATACCAGGCCAACGCCTATCTATAGCGTCAGTGTTGATGAGAAACCGGGCATACAGGCTATCGGGCTGACAGCCCCCGACCTTCCACCTGTTCATGGAAAGGAATCATCCGTCGCACGAGATTATGAATATGTCCGTCACGGAACGTTATCCATTCTTGCTGCCCTTGATTTGCATTCAGGGGAGATTATCGCCAATGTCGAGCCAAGACATCGTAGCTGTGAGTTTATTGATCTGCTTAAGCGTCTTGACACACACTACCCGGCTGAAGCGATTATTCGTGTGGTGCTGGACAATCACTCCGCACACATTTCAAAGGAAACTATGGCTTATCTGGCTACGCGACCGGGAAGGTTTGAATATATCCATACGCCCAAGCATGGTTCATGGCTGAATTTGGTTGAATGCGCATTCTCAAAGATGGCCCGAACATTTCTGCGCCATATCCGTGTTGCATCCAAGGAGGAATTAAAGGAACGGATACTCAGAGGCATTGCGGAAATCAACAAATCGCCAGCCCCATTT
>JBHHTX010000241.1:0-1904 GCA_046753585.1 Mariprofundaceae bacterium | reverse complement strand
TAGCGTCAACGTTGTCAACGCGGCTTTTACCGTGCCACCGGAACCAGAGCCATTACCTGAACCATCGATGATGGATAACCCTGCACTTTGGGGATATGTGAAACAGGGATTCGCGGGTATCGTTGTATTGTTTCTGGTATTTGGTGTGCTTAGACCAGTACTGCGTGAGCTTGTCGTTAAGGGTGAGACAGTGAATGCAAATCAGCCCAGACTTCACGCGCAGGTGGCTGATGGTGGGCTGCAAAATGACCAGCTATCATTAAGCGGTGCTGGTGGGGAACCGAAAATCGCCTCGCCGTCAAATTACGAGACCAACCTCAATAATGCACAGACACTGGCAGCACAGGATCCAAAACGGGTTGCACAGGTCGTTAACAATTGGGTAGGTTCTGATGGCTGAGAATGGGGAGAATAAGGGAATTGAGCGTGCTGCCATCCTGTTATTGAGCTTGGGCGAGCAGGGTGCGGCCGAGGTGTTAAAACACATCGGTCCCAAGGAAGTTCACAAGGTCAGTGCTGCGATGGCAGCGATGAACCATATCAGTAAGGAAGATGCGACCTCCGTTTTGGAGGAATTCAACAACAAGATTGATGGCGAAACTGCCATTGGTGTTGGGTCCCAGGAATACCTCAGAAGTGTTCTGGTGCAGGCGCTGGGTGAAGACAAGGCCGGTAATGTTATAGACCGGGTGTTGGAAGGCAGCAATTCTGCGGGTCTCGAGCAGTTGAAATGGATGGATCCCCGGGCGATTCTGGAGGTGATCAGGCTTGAACATCCGCAGATCATTGCGGTTGTGCTTTCCTATCTTGATCCGGAACAATCTGCAGAGGTGATCGCATTATTGCCGGACAAGGTGAGAGTGGATGTAATCCTGAGAATATCAACCCTCGACCGTTTGCAACCCTCTGCCTTGCATGAACTCAACGAGGTCATCGAAAAACAATTCGCGGGCAACCAGCATGTCAAGTCTTCCACGGTTGGCGGGATCAAAACCGCGGCAAACATTCTGAACGTAATGGATGCATCGATGGAAGGCGTCATTATGGACCAACTGGTCGAATTTGATGCTGATCTGGGCGAGCAAATACAGGATCTGATGTTTGTATTTGATGATCTGGCAAGCATTGATGATCGTGGCATACAGGCCCTGTTAAGAGATGTCTCATCTGAAACGCTGGTGCTGGCATTAAAAGGATCTGACGAAGCGATCAAGAACAAGATTTTTAACAATATGTCCAAGCGCGCAGCAGAAATGTTGCATGATGATCTCGAGGCGAAAGGACCTGTCAAGCTTAGTGAGGTGGAGGCAGCACAAAAGGAAATTCTTGCTATCGCACGTCGCATGGCCGAATCAGGTGATCTTTCATTAGGTGGTGGGGGCGGTGGTGAAGAATATATCTAGGGAAACTATCACTGGTGTGTCATTCCCGCGACGGCAGGAATTCAGGCTTATCAACAACCTCGATATCCGTCAGCGTTTATGCGCAAAAGATTGTGGGCATAAAAATAGTGGAATTTGTGAAAGTTTTCCGGATCTAGACCTGGATTTTAAGCATGAAACCTAAAGTGATTGCCGGCGCCGATATTGGCGATGTTCAGCAGTGGTCAGTGCCCAGCGTTCAGGGGGCACAGTCACCACGTCCGGCGTCAGCCGGCATGGTCACGGCGAACCAGACGGAAAAGATTCAGCAAAAAGCTTATCAAGACGGTTTTGAGCGTGGTCTGAATGAAGGCCGTACGGCAGGCCGAAATGAACTTCAGGATAAAATACAAAGCCTTCACAGCATTGCCTCGTTGCTTAATGCACCGCTGACAACTCTCGATGATGAGGTGGTCAACGAGGTGACCACACTCGCGATTACCATAGCAAAACACATGATCAGAAGAGAGCTGGCCGCTGATC
>JBHHTX010000240.1:0-1907 GCA_046753585.1 Mariprofundaceae bacterium | reverse complement strand
CGACACTGGTTGAAAGTCGCCATCTACCTTTATCAAGCAAGGATGTGAAGCTTGTTTCTCCGATGAACCGTGGGGAAGTATCAACTTTGGCAGCTAACAGGAGTGCTGTCGGGCCGGGCGCTTTGTCTATGCATGAATCTGAGGAGAAAGCAGAATTTGCATATTCAAAGGCTTATACGGATGAAGCAGTAGGCAATGCAGCCCAGAAAAAGGCGCTACCCAAGATCGATAAAGGTCTTGTTCAAGCTACTGGGCTTGATGGTGCATCTGAGACGAAACATCTTGTAGACGGAAATAGAAGGAAAGCAGAAATACATAAAGCAGCACCTCAGCCTGAAAACGAGCGGCGTTCATTTTCTAATGCTTCGGTGAATACGGGCCACGACTCCGGTAAGTTGATATTGCCACATCAGATGGTTGCAACTGGTATCAATGCTGCAAAGGTCGCGGCTGCACAAGATGGTAAGGATGATGGGGATATGGATGGCTCTCCTCAGTTTGCTGCTATAACAGCAGGAAAAGGAGAGAAAGAAATGCCCCGTTTTCGCATGGAAAGCAAGACATCGGCCAGAGATGGTGTGCCATTGATGAAGTCTGTCCCGCTGGAGCACAAAGGCGGAGGAGAGGGTGTTGGTGACTCGGATCAGCTCCTGCTTCCAAATCAGGCTTCTTCGACGCAAGGTATGACTTCAGGTGTTGAAAAGGGAACATTCCGCGCCTTTGCAGCGCAGGTGCCACAGCCACTTACCTTGCCTATGGTCCACCATGAAGTCTCATTAGCCATTCAGGATGGTAAACAGCATCTGGAAATCAAGCTTCACCCCAAAGAGTTAGGCAAGATCGATATTAGAATTGATTCCGATCCGTTAAAGAAAATACATATTCACGCCGTATTTGATAACCCGGTAGCCAGACAGGCATTTGAACAGCAGTTGCCGCAGTTACGGCAGTCCTTGCAGGAGCAAGGGCTGAATTTGGCAGGGTTTGATCTTTCGGACCATGGTCGGGACTTTCAGGGAGAGCAGCAACAGCAAGGGGAATTTGTTGAGGCGGCAGCAGCGGATGCACTAGCCCGTTCTGGTAATGCTGCCGATCTGGAAAAAAGGAGCGATGCTTCCGGCCCATCAGGGTTGAGTATCAGGGTATAGGAGACAGATATGCAAAATGTTGGTTTGCAACAATATGTGGCTGTTGGCGGAGATACTTCTTCGGCAACACGCTCAGATATGGGCAGTAAGGATGTTTTTCTTAAGCTTTTAACGGCTCAGATGCAGCATCAGGATCCTCTTAAGCCTCAGGATCCAACACAAATGTCATCCCAGCTGGCTCAGTTTAATATGGTTGAGCAGCAAATCAGCACCAACGACCTTCTTGCTCAATTGGCTCAGTCGCTGAGTGCAAACGGCAAATCAACCAATACAGATACAGGCATGTATCTGGGCCATACCGTCGTGGCAGAAAGCTCCCAGATTAATTTTGATGCATCAGTCGGAACCGTTACAGCAAATATCCATGCGTTGTCACCAGCTGTGAATGCTAAGGTGATTATCAGGGATGCATCGGGGGGGCAGGTTCGGGAGCTGGATATAGGGGTGTTACAGGCGGGAAAAAATACATTCAACTGGGATGGTGTCAGTGATGCCGGCACTCCAGTAGCAAGTGGGCGATATAGTATGGAAGTCGTGGCGGCAGATGCTCAGGGCAACCCCGTGGAAACAGCAACCAGTGTTACTGGCAAGATTACAGCTGTGCAAATGGATGGTCTGGGAAACAGTATTTTGTTAATGGGCGAGCTTCCCATTGCATATGACGCAATCCGAGAAATTCAAATTTAATAATAAGAATCTAGGAGGATACAGAATGGGAATTTATAATGCATTATATATTGGTTCGAGTGGCCTGACATC
>JBHHTX010000239.1:0-1908 GCA_046753585.1 Mariprofundaceae bacterium | reverse complement strand
AACCTGAAGCCATTGACAAAGCAGAGGATCGTGAGCAGTTCAAACGTGCCATGGACAACATTGGCCTTGAAATGGCGCGGGGCGGTTTTGCCCATGACATGGATGAGGCAAAGACTCTTGCCGACGGTATTGGCTATCCGCTCATTATTCGCCCGTCATTCACGCTTGGCGGCACAGGCGGTGGCATTGCCTACAATCCTGAGGAGTTAGAAGTCCTGGCTTCTACTGGTCTGGATGCGAGTCCGACAACTGAGATTCTTGTCGAGGAATCCATCATTGGCTGGAAGGAATTTGAAATGGAGGTGATGCGGGACAAGCATGATAACTGCGTCATCATTTGTTCCATTGAAAATGTTGATCCGATGGGTGTCCATACCGGGGATTCGATTACCGTTGCACCTGCCCAGACACTGACCGACAAGGAATACCAGCGTATGCGCGATGCCTCCATTGCAATATTGCGTGAGATTGGCGTGGAGACGGGTGGCTCCAACGTACAGTTCGCTGTCAACCCTGATAATGGCCGCCTGATCATCATTGAGATGAACCCGCGTGTATCCCGTTCATCCGCACTGGCATCCAAGGCCACTGGCTTCCCGATTGCCAAAATTGCCGCCAAGCTGGCTATTGGTTACACGCTGGATGAAATCCCCAACGATATTACCGGAGAAACCCTGGCCGCCTTTGAACCAAGTATCGACTATGTTGTGACGAAATTGCCACGTTTTGCCTTTGAAAAATTCTCCGGTGCTGATACTCGGCTGACCACACAGATGAAATCAGTGGGCGAAGTTATGGCCATCGGCCGCACGTTCACAGAATCCCTGGGCAAGGCCATGCGAGGGTTGGAAATGGATACCTGTGGTTTTGACAAACAGCTTCCCGCCAATGTGGATGCCGATGCGTTTTTGCAGGAGAAGCTGGCAGTGCCCGGAGCTGAACGTCTATGGTGGCTGGGTGAGGCCCTTCGCCATGGCTGGAATGAGTCGCGTGTGTTTGAAGTGACGCGCATTGATCCCTGGTTTGTGCGGGAGATTGCTGTTGTCATCGAGTTGGAACAGAGACTGTCGGGCGGCAAGTCTGATGCCCTGGATATGGATCTCTGGCGGCAGGCCAAGCAAGAAGGATTGTCGGATGCACGGCTGGCCAGTCTACTGGACTGTACTGAGGCTGAAGTACGGCAAGCGCGGCAGCAGGCGGGAATCCGCCCTGCATTTAAACGTGTGGACACGTGTGCGGCCGAATTTGCTGCAAAGACACCCTATCTGTACTCCACTTATGAAGATGAATGTGAGGCAGATGCCACGGACAGGCGAAAAATCATGGTGTTGGGGGGTGGGCCGAATCGCATCGGCCAGGGCATTGAGTTTGATTATTGCTGCGTGCATGCAGCCTTTGCCCTGTCCGAGGATGGCTATGAAACGATCATGGTCAACTGTAACCCGGAAACGGTTTCCACCGATTACGATACTTCAGACCGCCTGTATTTTGAGCCGCTGACCTTTGAAGATGTCATGGCCATTGTTGATACCGAGAATCCCTATGGGGTCATCGTTCAGTTTGGGGGTCAGACGCCTCTGAAACTGGCTGAGGCCCTTGAGGAGGCGGGTGTCCCGATTATCGGTACCAGTCCGGATGCAATCGACCTTGCAGAAGATCGTGAGCGTTTTCAGCAGCTGTTGCATGAACTGGATCTGAAGCAGCCAGAGAATGGCATAGCACGCTCGGCCGAAGAGGCCGTAGCGGCAGCCAGCGGTATTGGCTACCCGGTTGTGGTACGTCCATCCTATGTGTTGGGTGGGCGTGCCATGCAAATTGTGCATAAAGAAGAAGAACTTATGCGCTATATGTGCGAAGCAGTCAGTGTCAGCTTTGATCATCCGGTACTGATTGACAAATTCCTGAACA
>JBHHTX010000238.1:0-1932 GCA_046753585.1 Mariprofundaceae bacterium | reverse complement strand
CTTCCGGGCGGAATCATCGGTACGCACCTGGCTGGTTGGTATTCTGAAGCACAAGATCATCGACTATTTCCGCCAACAAACACGTGAACGAAAGCTGATGGAAAATGCGGGGAAAGATCCCACATCGGCATACTTCGATGAACAGGGAAGCTGGCGGGATCCACCTGTACGCTGGAATGCCGATCCGGAAAAATTAATGAACAACCGGCAATTCATGAAAGTTTTGACTGGCTGCATTTCCGGGCTCTCCGAACAACAACAAAGTGTTTTCTCGCTCAGGGAACTGAATGGAGAAAATACCGATACTGTATGTAATGCCTGCGATATCTCTCCGACCAATATGCA
The DNA here is from genome assembly GCA_046753585.1 of Mariprofundaceae bacterium. Lineage (GTDB taxonomy): Bacteria > Pseudomonadota > Zetaproteobacteria > Mariprofundales > Mariprofundaceae > CAYLYU01. The sequence goes on along the minus strand of JBHHTX010000238.1, from coordinate 1,587 downwards.
CGTTATTATGCACCGCAGTCGATTAATGTTACGAAAATGCCTTGAACAAAAATGGTTTGGTCACAAAAAAGGCGGGCACGAATGAAGCACTTTTGCCAGCAGGCGAGCCATCTTATATCTGATTCCTGTGAACGCGACCTGACCACTTTTGAGCAGATTCGCCTTCAGTTTCACATGCTCATTTGTGGCTTTTGCCGCGACCATGCCCACAACGCCCGCCTTATGGAAGATATACTAAAAAATATCGAGCAGGGTGACCCCGACACGGGAGAACGTTTGCCCGATTCTGAATACAATAAAATCAGACAGAAACTGAGCGAAATGGAAAGAAAATCAGAGTAGCTTTATCTTTTTCTCGTAAAGCAAATAATCATTTTTGCCGGCTTGATCAAGCGCCTTCCTGATCTGGTTGGCGGCTTCTGGCTTTAAGTCCGAGCCCAGCAGGTTGCGGTACAAGCCTTTGTAGAAATAATCCGGTATGACCTTTACCCGAAAAATAAGGGCTTGCGCATTGGCCGGCACTGATTCTGGCAGGAATCGGCGCGAGGCTCCCGGCATCAGCCTTTCATCCCTGATTTCCTGCCATTCACCATCAAACGCCACCTCCCGAATAATATCCCAGCTCCATGTACGTAGAATTTTCGCATCACCATCAACGGCCTCGGCCTCAACCAGAATCTTCGGGGTAACATAGGTGGGAAAGGCATGCCCGATCCGGATGGATTGAATCGTTAATTCGCCACCATGTTTCGTTCTGCTAACGTCAAATTTCAGGCCGCTGCGGGTCATTTCCGGGTCATGAATACCTTTGAACTCATGCCGTCGATCAGGCATGTGACAGTTCTGGCATTGAATACCTTCACTGGCAAATCGGCTCTGTTTCCACTCTTCCAGAGTATTTTCCAGTGGCTTGCCATTGATAGCGGCAGACTGCGGAAACTGATGGCAGGCAGCGCAAAACTGCGATTTCTCAAAGGCCCTGGTCGCATAAAATCCACCGTGAGCCGGGCCTTTAAACTGGCCTGTTTTGGCCGAACCTGAAGGCGGCGGGCCATGACGACGCCATTTGCGGACATGACAGGAAGCACAACTAACCCCGGCGTGGCGCAAAGGAAGCCGCTTCAATGAGGGCGGCTTGTCGAGATTCCGCAAGGCTTCAGAGATCTGCGAGTCCCGGCTGAATTTTTGTTCAGCCAGAGGAGCATGACAATTGAGACAACTATTCGATCCCTGAACACCAAACCCCGGAAACTGGCCAACCAGGCCCGGAGAAAAAGCACGCGCATGCAGGCTTTTCTTCCAGTCACCAAACTGTTTCTGATGACATTTGGCACAAGCTTGCGGATCAAGATCGCGCCAGATGGCCGGCCAGCCTGCCGGGGGACTACCCTGAGCAGGCAGGGGGTGTTGCCAGTAGGTTGCGGGCAAGCCCTGATCCTCAATGGCTGCCTCTGCCCGCAAAAAGAAAGCGCCTGTAGCCAGCATCCCGACCACAAACGCCATCCCGACTGCGCCCTTATAGTGCACAGGAGTTAAGCCGTATTAGGGCCTGTTCACACTAATTTCGATGGCGGCGATTTGGTCATT
>JBHHTX010000237.1:0-1934 GCA_046753585.1 Mariprofundaceae bacterium | reverse complement strand
TTATGGCGAAGCATAATTCGCCTGTGCGGATGTCTCCCGGACAGATTATAATCTGCTGAGCGAGATATAACCTTTCATCTTAAATGATTGTTTGTTACGGTTATCTGTGGAGATTGATATATCTCCCGCTTCCTTGTTGATCTGACTTCATTTTATTGCTCTTCGATAAGGATGCCTATCCTTATGTTGAGAGCGAGGATCATGGGGACTGATATACCAGATCAGGGCTATACATCGAACAGCCTTAACAACCGGTTTGAAAGTCAACTGGTGGTGCATGATCTGCTTCAGTTCCAGGTGGTTGTTGAAGCGATTCCCTCATGTGTTTTCATGTTTCAGGGCGACAGGCTGTGCTATGTCAATGCCTATGCAGAATCTCTAACCGGTTATGCCAGAGAAGAATTGCTGAACATGCCTTTCTGGGATCTTGTGTATGAACATGATCAGGACATGGTCAGAGCCAGAGGGCGCCGGCAGAAAGGTGCCGATGTACCTTCCGGTTATGATATCCGGTTTGTGCGCAAGGACGGTGAAATCCGTTGGGTATCCGTGCGCGTTAACCTGATTGAGCTGAATGGCAAGCCCGCCGTAATGGGAGTGCTGGAAGATATTACCGAACGCAGGAAGGTCGAATCGCAACTGCGTGAGGATGAAGGATATCGACGGTTGCTGTTTGAAAAAACACCAATCGGACTCGCCTTGTGTCGTATGGACGGCCAACTGGTTGATGTAAATCCGGCCTATGCCAAAATTATTGGCTATACGCACGAAGAAACACTCAGGCTCGATTACTGGGATATTACACCGGAGAAATATGCCGACAGTGAACAGGAACAGCTGGACAGGCTGAATAAGACGGGCAGGTATGGTCCCTACGAAAAAGAGTATATCCACAAGGACGGGCACCTTATTTCGGTTCGTTTGACCGGGCGGATCATAGAAAGAAATGGCGAACGTTTTATATGGTCAAGCGTTGAGGATATTAGCAGTCGCAAACAGTTTGAGATATTTGAAAAGAAAACAGCAGAAATTCTTGAAATGATTGCGACCGGCCAACCGGCATCAAATATTTATGATGCGATTGCGCTTATGTATGAGTCCCGCCATCCGGGAATGCGCTGTTCCATGCTTGTGCTCAAAGGCGATACGCTTTTACACGCTGGCGCGCCCAGTCTGCCGGAAGCCTATTGCAGGGCAGTGAACGGGTTGAAGAATGGGCCGAACACTGGTTCGTGTGGCACATCAACATTCACCGGAAAGCGTGTTCTTGTTGAAGACATTGCAACCGATCCCAAATGGGTTGATCTGAAAAATGCAGCACTGCCCCACGGTTTGCGTTCCTGTTGGTCAGAGCCGGTCAAAAGCTCTGGCGGGGAAGTGCTTGGGGCATTCGGAATGTATTATGATCAACCCGGGTTGCCGGATGAGAATGCACTCAGTGATCTTGAATCTGCGGCAAGACTGGCAGGAATTGTGATGGAAAGAGAGGAGAGAGAGTCGGCGCTTCGCAAACTGTCTTTCGCCGTCGAACAGGCCGGCGGCTCTATCATGATCACCAACAAGGAAGGGATTATCGAATATATTAATCCTGCGTTTATGAAAATTACCGGGTTCAGTGTCGAAGAGGCTATCGGTCGGTCGCCAAGATTACTCAAAAGCGGTGAACAGGATGGTGCCTTTTATGAGAATATGTGGAAGACCATTGTCAGTGGAGATGTCTGGCATGGCAAAGTCATTGATAGAAGAAAGGATGGCAGTTTGTTTCCAGCCATGTTGACAATTTCCCCCATTGTGAATGATGAGGGCGGTATTTCTCATTTCGTTGGCTCACATGCTGATATTAGCGAACTGGAAACAATGGAGCAGCAGTTTTATCAGGCTCAGAAAATGGAGTCGATCGGCACGCTGGTTGGCGGCATCGCGCATGATTTCAA
>JBHHTX010000236.1:0-1941 GCA_046753585.1 Mariprofundaceae bacterium | reverse complement strand
TGCCACTGGCAGCATAACTCTTTTCGATGTGTACACCTTTACCCAACCACTACAAACCTTACTCATTTGTGCCATACTGGAAATCACTAAGCCGGCCTGATAAACGTAGTGAGAAGATGATTTCCTTCGGTCGCAAAGACCCAACTGGAGTAATCGGGTATTAGCTTTGCTGGAATACACTCCTGATTTCAACGGGATGTGATTATATGAAGGATTTGATACTGTCACTGACCTTACTCTTTGCCCCAGCTCGGGCGAAAATCCATGCAATCTCTGTGCACCCAGTCCGTGCGCTGAAAATCCCGTGTTTGCCAAACCCCTGTAATCCCTGTGGCAATACATTGAGCGCTTAATCAGACCCTGAATTTCTGGAGGGGAGTCATTCGGCTCCCCTTCTTTTTGAATGGCAAAACGGTTTGGTGTTCATTACGCTACGGTAGGTCAGGCAGTGAGGAAGCAGGAGAAAGAAATGCAGGATTACAGGGACCCCTGTTTTCGGGAGGTGGCATGAATGATTTAGACCAGGGCGTCGAACAAGCAAACCCTTTGCAGCGTGAAAATCAACGTCTGCTCAGAGCGCTGGAAGTGAATGAGTTGATTGCCGGTGAGCTGCATCTTGGGCCACTGCTGCGACGGATCATGGAAATCACCAAATCACTCATGGATGCCGAAAGCTGTTCATTGTTTCTTATTGAGAAAAAAAGCGGTGACCTTGTTTTTCATGCCACAACCGGTGATGACGAGGCTCAACTCAAAGAGGTGTGTCGCCTGAAAATGGGTTGTGGAATTGCCGGCTGGTGTGCTGAGCACGTTGAAACGGTTCGCCTGTCCGATGTCTATGGTGATAAGCGCTTCAACGCCGAATATGACAGGCTCACCAACTTTACCACGCGCAATATGATTTGTGTGCCACTGCTTATACATGGTAAATTGATTGGTGTTTCCCAGGTGATTAACCGCTTGCAGGGTGATTTCAGCGAAGCGGATGAAGAATTGATGGAAGCAATGATGCAGATGGTTTCAATTGCTATCGACAATGCCCGCACCCACGAACGACTGCTTCATCAGCAAATGCTTCAGCGTGATCTGGAGTTGGCAAAATCTATCCAGGACTCATTTCTGCCTTCCTCTTTCCCGGTTACGCCGGGGTATTCTGCCGCATCGCATATTAGACCGGCCTTTGAGATAGGTGGTGACTTTTTCGATGTCATTGAGTTGTCTGACCAACGTATTGCCTATGTGCTGGGAGATATTTCGGGAAAGGGTGTTTCGGCTGCAATGCTTATGTCCAGTATATTGCTTGAATTGCGAAAGGAACTTGGCAATGGTGGTAACGCCGGAGAAATTCTGGGTCGCTTCAATACCTCGCTATGCAGAACAGTCAGCAACGGCATGTTTGCCACCATGGTGTTGATGATACTGGAGCCGGAGAGTGGCATACTGGAGTCTGCTAATGCAGGGCATCTGCCGCCTATTCATATGCACGGTCAGCGCATCTGGCAGCAAAATAAAGCATCAGGACCACCAGCCGGTATCATCGGTGGCATCCCTTTTAATTGCGACATTATGACTCTGGAGCCCGGAGAAATGGTATTACTGTATAGCGATGGCGTACCCGACGCCTGTAACGAAGATGGGGAAATGCTGGACATGAGTCGCCTAATGACCTGGATGCACAATGCACCGCAAAGCTCTGATGCCTGCATCGATTATCTTAGCCGTTCAATCAGTCGATTTGTTGGTGATGCGCCTCAAAGTGATGATGTAACCATGCTGGCCCTGACCCGATGTTAAACCCCGGTATTTTGGTCGCAGTATCACGAACCATGATTTATTCAACGGCTTCCTAGCGCCCATATAAACGATTCAACTCGCCAGCCTTTGTCCAGGTGTCCTGAGTGGCCTGTGTTTCCCCAAGTCGCCAGACCCAGTTTCCATCCA
>JBHHTX010000235.1:0-1952 GCA_046753585.1 Mariprofundaceae bacterium | reverse complement strand
CGCATACCGGGAAGTTATGCGCATGCACGTATAGTTTGAAAAGGTGAATTGTTATGGAAAATGAAACCACATCCGTTCCATCTTCAGTTCCTGTACCGCAGGACTCCAGTGTGAGTCCTGTTAAAGCTAATGCAACGGCCACTACTAATAATCAAGCCGGTATTTCAGGTAAGCTTGCAGCTTATCCATCATTGCCAGAATTGTTCCGAAATCCGCGTGTTGTGATGGCTGTTGTTGGTTTCTCGGTATTGCTTGGTATTATCGGTATTGGCTATTGGTCTGTGCAAAAGCCTTATCAACTTTTGTTCAATGGCATGACACAGTCTGAGGCTTCGCAGGTTGTGAGTATTCTTCAAAAAGAGCATGTTCCATACCGGCTGGAAGGTGCCAATATGGTAATGGTTCCTTCGGACCGGGTGTATGCGCTCCGATTAAGGCTGGCAGGTCAGGGTATTACACCTGGGCAGGGCGTAGGGTTCGAGATTTTCGATAAGGATTTTTCATTTAATTCTACAGATTTCACTCGTCAGGTGAATTTGCAGCGCGCGTTGCAGGGGGAGCTGGCGCGCACGATTCAGGTGTTGCCGAATGTTATTTCGGCACGAGTTCACCTTGTGATGTCGAAGGATTCAGCCTTTCTCAAACGTGAGCGCAAGGCCAGTGCTTCGGTCATGTTGAAGTTGGTGGGACAGCAATCACTGTCTCGTGAAACAGCCAATGCTATCCAGAACCTAGTGGCAGCCAGTGTGCCGAATATGGGGACGGATGCTGTAACTATTATGGATAGCGCAGGACATTTGCTATCTTTAAAGCATAAGGAAGAATCCAGTAGTCTGAATCTGAATCAGAAACTACAGGACTATCAGGATCATCTTGAGGCAAAGCTTGAAAAACGTTTGACGGCCATGTTGGAGCAGGTTGTTGGTTTGGGACAGGCTGTTGTCAGAGTAACAGCTTTACTGAATCGTAGCGAGATCGAGCGGCAGATTGAGCAGTTTAACCCCGATGAAGTTGTCATTCGCAGTGAAAATGTTACGGATGAAAAAAGTTCTTCTATGGATAGCGGTGCAAAGGGTGTTCCCGGAGTGGCATCCAATACACCGGGAGCAAATCAGCGGGGTGGAAGCCCCGTCAGTACAAACGGAGAGAAAGCTTCGCGTAATGAAATGCTGAAGAATTATGAGATCAGTTCGACCAAAGAGCATCAGGTGATTCCATCAGGTGCCCTTAAGCAGTTATCGGTTGCTGTCATCGTTGGTGGGAAGAAGATAAAGGGCGATGATGATACTGAGGTTTTTCAGCCAAGAGGAGACAGTGAAATTCAGGCGATCCGTGCATTGGTTCAGCGTGCTGCCGGTTTTGATGAACAGCGTGGGGATACCATTGAGGTGCAGAGTCTGCCTCTGATAAATATTTCCAGTGATGACGATGCCGTAGCCCTCCAGGAGTCCGAGCAAAGGGCCTTCATTCTTGAAATGATCCGTTATGGTGTGATCGCATTGGTTTTGTTGCTGATAGCCTGGTTTATACTCAGGCCTTTAGCTTCGATGATGAGGGGTCAGTCTAAAGAGGTAGAAGATGCTGGAGCAGTAGATAAGGAAGCGATGGGTTATGATGACCTTAAGGCTCTGACAGCTGCGCCGGTTATTTCTCCGATTGATAAAGTTCGACTGGCTTTGGATACTCAACCAGAGCGTGCGACGCAAGTATTGAGGGAATGGATTCAGGGTGGCTAGGGAAAGGAAGCTTGATGGGCTGGATCGGGCCGCAATTTTGTTCGCAACGGTTGGCCCCGAATATGCGGCTCCGATTCTGAAAGGCCTAGATGATGTGGCGTTGGTTGCATTGGGGCGCCGAATGTCTGAACTGGGCAAGATTGAGAGAGATGTAGTCAATGAGGTTGTAGATAAATATCTCAAGGAACATTTATCTGAAGACCTGAAACTTCGCGC
>JBHHTX010000234.1:0-1962 GCA_046753585.1 Mariprofundaceae bacterium | reverse complement strand
GGTGCTGGATTATGGCCGGGCTACTCGCCTCCCTGGTCAATCCGACCGGCGGACTGGCCTTTTACTCCGTTGCCAAATTCTATAATTCACAACTGATGGTCCATGTTGTGGAATATAAAAGGCTCTGTTTCATTTTGTGTGGGTAACAGTACCTCATTTATCGATTTCAAATACCTTCTTAACCACAACATCTAGTGATGAAGGGTGGCGCCGGAAGATGGGTTAGTTTGCCCGCAACCAAATAGGCCATAGTAATCAGGTGGTGAGTCGTTCCGTAACCCTTGGCCCTGGCTTTTGCAGCTTGAATCATGGAATTGGTGCCCTCGACACCGCCGTTATTCAGATGGCCGTCAAACCAGGATAAAATTCCGACCCAATGTCGTCGGACGGTACGAGCAGCTTCCTTCATCGGCTCCAAACGGCAGCGAATCGCCCAATTGTACCAACGTTTCAACGCTTCTTCAGCATCAGCGACGGTTTGACATTGTTGGTATATCTCCTGGAACGAGACCTTGATTCGCCAAGCTCGTGCCGTCTTCAAGCGGCTTTTCGGTAAGCTGGCAAAGTGCTCCTGCTGTCGCTTAGTATGGTTCGATTTATTTTTTAACCACAGATAACGGGTTTTCTTTAGCAACGGTTCGTTTTTCGCTTCCTGTCGGCGAACCTGATCCACAGCCTTATTGACAATAGCTGTGATATGAAATGGGTCAAAGGTAATCTCGGCCTCAGGTAAATGTTCACCTATGCCAGCCACATAGCTTTTCGACATGTCGATGCAGACAGATTCAATATTATCCGTCTTCCCGCCATGGCTCTCAAGGTCTTTGACAAATTCGTTCACTACCGACTTATCGCGCCCCTTACAGGCAAAAAGCAGCCGCCTCTGATCGAGATCATGGAAGAGACTGATGTAGTTATGCCCCCGTCGTGAGGCGGTCTCATCCAGCCCAATACTTTGCACGTTGGAGAAGTCTTCCTGCTGCCGGGCTGCGTCGACGTAATGATCGAGAACACGCCAAATTTGGCCATCATGCAAGCCAAGCAACTGGCCAACAGCACGAACCGGCATCTGCTTCGCCAGCAAAACCAGTAGAGCCTCCATCAGAAGACTGAAGCCACTGCCAGGACGGCCCCATGGAGCAGGAATCTGCTTGGTTTTTCCGCACTTGGAGCAGCGAACACGGGGCAGATCCGCATGGATAAATGCCTGATACTGGAAAAAGTTCAGGTGCCGCCAAGTTCGCTTGCGGGTATCGTGAACGCCCTGTTTTGTTTTACCGCACGCAGGGCAAGAAAACTTTGCTCCCGAGGAGAATCCAACGTTGAAATCAATTCGGCCATCTTTCAGGTCAAACTGGATATCAAGGACCTGCCAGGGCGATGCAAGGCCCAGAGCTGCGGTAAAAAGCGATTCGGAATCCATGGTACAACCTCCCTCAGATGGTTAACACTGAGGGCACTATATCTTGTGGTTGAGGTCTCGTAAACTCACCCACACAAAATAGAACAGAGCCACATTTAGTGCAACATCAATGAAAATATATGGCGTACTAAGGGTGGCAAACGCGGGCATCTGGGGCGATACCGTTATTCCGTATATCTGAATAATAAAACGTCTGGGTGATTTCTGGTCAAAAAATCGATATTTGTAAAACGGCATTATATGGATTTTCCGTTGCAGTTGCAACAGGGAACGGCCCCTAATTCCGAGGGGTGGTAGTTACGAAGGTGTGATTTAACGTCTTGATATTATAGTAAATTCCATTTTTTAATGAAAATAACGGCCGAATGGCACGCACCTTGGAACGCAGACCGGCATGCAAACGATCAGTGATGAATTACCACTCCGTATAGCGATTCCCTACTATTCCTCGCTGTTGATGCCACGCAGAGGGGTGAGCCGGATCTATTTTATCGTCAGGGTCCATCGCGCGCGGCGGCAGGTGCTACGGGTCGACATGC
>JBHHTX010000233.1:0-1966 GCA_046753585.1 Mariprofundaceae bacterium | reverse complement strand
AGGCGATGCAGGATGACGACTATATGCTCACGGGCTATCGGGATCACGGCCATATACTGGCTCGTGGAGCAGACCCCACCGCAGTCATGGCGGAGCTACTTGGCCGAAGCGGAGGCGTTGTAAAGGGAAAGGGCGGTTCCATGCACATGTTTGATGCAGGCCGCAATTTTGCCGGGGGAAATGGTATAGTCGCGGAGCAGGTGCCGGTGGGTCTGGGCTTCGGGTTTGCCAGCAGGTATCGCGAGGATGGCCGCGTTACCCTTTGCTTTATGGGTGATGGAGCAATCAATCAGGGAGCAGTGTATGAGGCGTTCAATATGGCGGCCCTGTGGAAGCTCCCTGTCATCTTCGTAGTAGAGAACAACCAGTATGCCATGGGTACAGCGCTGGACAGAGCTTCTGCTGAGACACACCTGTTCAAGCGTGGGATTTCATTCAAGATTCCCGGTATGCAGATTGACGGTATGGATGTGCTCGAAGTCGAACGTCAGATGGGTGAAGCCATTGCGCATGCCAGGAACGGCGAAGGGCCCATTCTTGTAGAGGCTGTTACCTACCGCTACCGGGGACACTCCATGTCTGATCCGGCGACCTATCGCACGCGGGAAGAGGTTGAGGAGTGGCGCACGGGAAGGGATCCCATCGCAAGGCTTCAAACGATGATGGTTGATGCCGGGCTGGCTTCGGAGGATGGGCTGAAAGACAGGGATCGGGAGATAAAAAGGCACGTGGCGGAGATCGCCAAAGCGGCAGAGGCAATGCCACTGCCCGATACTTCCGAGTTGTATACAGATGTATATCGTGATCCCATCGAAGGGGCTTATCCCTATCCCGGAGGAATGGGCTGATGCCGGAAATCACCTTCCGGGAAGCGTTGAACCAGGCCATGTGTGAGGAAATGGAGCGCGATGCCAGCGTGTTTCTTCTGGGTGAAGAGGTAGCGGAGTATAATGGCGCCTATAAAGTGTCTCAGGGCATGCTGGACAAATTCGGCCCCAAACGCGTGATAGACACGCCCATTACCGAGCTGGGCTTTGCCGGTCTGGGTGTGGGCGCGGCTATGGCCGGCCTGCGGCCAATTATTGAATTTATGACCTGGAACTTTGCTATTCTGGCCATGGATCAGATTGTAAACGCTGCGGCTAAAATGTTGTATATGTCCGGAGGCCAGTACAATGTTCCCATGGTGTTTCGCGGAGCTGGCGGAGCGGCATCGCGTGTTGGTGCACAGCACTCGCAGAGTATTGAGAGCTGGCTGGCGAACGTTCCCGGATTGAAGGTGGTGATGCCATCAACTCCGTGTGATGCCAAGGGCCTGCTGAAGGCATCAATCCGGGATGATGATCCGGTGATTTTTATCGAGAATGAAATCTGTTACGGTAATATTGGCGAAGTCTCAGAAGCGGAATACGCTATTCCTTTGGGAAAGGCAGATATCAAGCGCAAAGGCGATGATGTAACCATTGTTGCTTACTCTCGCATGGTGGGATTTGCCCTGGCTGCAGCAGAAGAGCTGGCCCGTCAGGGCGTTGAGGCGGAGATTGTTGATCCTCGCACGATCAAGCCTCTGGATGAAGCAACCATTTTCGCAAGTGTCGCTAAAACAAACCGCGCCATCATTGTCGAGGAAGGCTGGGGGTTTTCCGGGATTGGTGCAGAAATATCTGCCCGCATTATGGAAAAAGGCTTTGATGATCTGGATGCTCCTGTGATCCGTGTCTCTGGTAAGGAAGTGCCGATGCCCTACGCAGAAAATCTGGAGCTTATGACATTGCCAAACGTGGGCGAGATCGTTGAGGCTGCCCGAGTGGTTTGCAACCGTGCCTGAATTTCTATGGTCTATTTAAGGAAATAACTCATGCCTATTGACGTATTCATGACGCAACTGTCGCCAACGATGACCGAGGGAAAAGTGGCCCGCTGGCTGAAGCAGCCCGGCGACCGGGTGGAGCGCCAGGAGATTGTG
>JBHHTX010000232.1:0-1966 GCA_046753585.1 Mariprofundaceae bacterium | reverse complement strand
ATAGTCGCTATTGGGGTTTGGTATCAGAGAATCATCTGGTTGGAAAGGCAGCTCAAAAAGCAGGTTCCTGCCGATTATTTTCTGGTCACCTTTACGCTACCGGCTCAGTTTTTCCTCGGCAGCACTGAAATGTTCAGTTCGCGACCAATGGGTTGGTTGGGGTTATCGCCATCAGTATGATCGCCTGCACCTGGTTACGAATAACTCCCGCTTCCTGATCCTTCCCGATTGGCACCATCCCAATACTGCAACCCGAATTCTTTCATTATGTCAGCGTCGGCTGGCTGATTACTGGCAACAGCGCTTCAATCATCCGCTGCTATTACTGGAAACCTTTGTTGATCCATCCCGATTCGAAGGAACCATTTACAAGGCCGCCAATTGGCGGTTTCTGGGTCACAGCAAAGGCTTTCAACGCACACGCGAACACTACAGTCAGGACAACCCCTCACCGAAGATGGTGTTTACCTATCCGCTTCAGCGCAATGCCCGAGCCTTGATGTCACAACCTGTTCTCAATAAAAAATACCAATATGGGAGAAGCAAAATCATGCTGAAAGTAGAACATATGCGCGCCTTGCCAGACTTTTTCATTGGCATCCCTGATCCGCGCCGGGAACAGGGGCGGCGTCATAGCCTGCAATCTGTTCTTGCCATTGCTGTAGCTGCAACCTTGTGCGGAGCGACCGGATACAAAGATATTTCAACCTGGGCCAACAGCCTGGGACAGAAAGCATTGGCCAATTTTCGTTGTCGCAGAGAAAAAGGGAAGCGAGTGGTTCCCAGCCTGAGTATTATTCGCAATGTGCTGATTGGCGTAGATCCTGAACACCTGGAAACCGCGCTTCAGCGCTGGAGTGTCGCCTACGGTAAAAAAGACACAAGCCTTGCCATTGACGGCAAGACCATGCGCGGAGCTATCGGCGAGGATGGCCGCCAAACACATATCATGAGCGCAATCGGCCATAACACCCAGGATTGCTACGCCCAAAAAAAGTTGGAACCATCCCGGTGGAAGGCGGCGGTACATACAAACAGACCAATGAAATCAAGATAGCATCGGTTTTGCTGGATCTCTTCGATAGCATTGCCGGTGTTACGGTCACGGCCGACGCCTTACTGACACAGCGGAATTTTGCCCGCTATTTAAGCGGACGAGACGCGTATTACCACTTTACGGTAAAAGACAACCAAAAGAATCTCCGCCAGGATATTGCAGCGCAGTTTGAACATCGTGGCGATGCTGATTTTACCGAGCCTGAAACGCTGGCGCATGGTCGGATTGAATCCCGCAGCATCTGGGTTTCTACTGCGCTGAATACTTTTCTGGATTTTCCAGATGTGGGACAGGTCTTTGCTATTGAACGCAATGTCACCATCAAAAAGACCGGAAAATCTTCCCGAGAGCTTATCTTCGGCATCACCAGCAAAACACCTGAGCAAGCTTCTCCTGAACAGGTTCTGGCTACCAACCGTGGTCATTGGGTCATTGAAAACGGTTGCCACTACATCATTGATTCTATTTATGATGAAGATCGAAGCCAGATCAGGACGGGGCATGGGCCGGAAAACATGACGCGCATGCGGCGCTTTGCAGTTGGACTGCTTAAATCCAGAGGCGTGAAGAACATCACTCAAAAAATGCGCCAAATGGCTCACAAGGCAAGAATGGTTTTTGACTACCTGCGCATGACTAAAAAATACTGGACGGATGCGGTCAATTGAAATTAGAACAAATTCGCCGTGATGCAGGTGCGAACAACCTTGCACTTAGCGATATTCCCGTCATCATGCGCGGTTATGCGAAAGCTGATTGTAATGACAATGACGATAACACTGCTGATTATCAGCAGTGTTCCGATGTCTGCGGCAGCGGCTTTTTGCACTGTTCCTGTTCACAGCAGTGCGCCAGCAGAAATGGCTGGTGATATACATGCAGAACATGATTTGCATGTCGAACATGAGC
>JBHHTX010000231.1:0-1973 GCA_046753585.1 Mariprofundaceae bacterium | reverse complement strand
GTCTTCACGCTTGTTTTCAATGACTGTAAAGCCGGCCTCACGTAAATGTTTGGCCCATCCGGAACAACAATCACAGCTTGGTGATTTATACATGACGATTTCAGTTGTGCCCGATTCAGTTTTTGCGGCACTGTTTTCCACAACTTCAGTGGAGTTATTGCAGCCGGCAAGTAGCAGTCCGGCAATGAATATTAATCCATTAACCATAATTTTTTGATATTTCATAGAGACTCCTCTTTAACAAAATTTTTTTCATGGAATTGCAGTATCATACCGTAGATTACCGGTAAAATGAGCAGGCATAGCAGTGTTGCAGTGATCATGCCTCCAATCATGGGTGCAGCAATGCGCTGCATAACATCGGAACCTGTTCCACTGCCCCACATGATAGGGACAAGGGCAGCCACAACTGCTGTCGCTGTCATGACAATTGGTCGAACGCGCTGGGTGGTGCCTGAAAGAACAGCCTGTCTAATGTCACTGGCGCTTAGGTGTCCCTGCTTTTCAACGCGAAGTCTGGCAACAGCCTGGTCAATAAAGGTCATCACCAGTACACCGATTTCTGCTGATACACCGGCCAGCGCGATAAAACCGACCACCACTGCAACAGACATATTGTAGCCAAGAAACCAGACCAGCCAGAAGCCACCAACCAATGCAAACGGGATGGATAACATCACCACTGTCGGTGCGATAAAGTTTTTAAAATTAAAGAACAGAAGCAGGAAAATGGTGAGCAGGGTTAGTGGAATAACCACTTTCAATCGTTCTTCCGCACGCTCCATATATTCAAACTGGCCAGACCAGACCAGCGAGTATCCGGCAGGGGTCTTTACTTTCTCTTCAATCAGTTCCTTTGCTTCTTTTACAAAACCACCAATGTCCGATGTTGTGATATCCACATAGATCCAGGCATTAGGCCTTGCATTTTCTGTTTTGATTGATGGCGGCCCACGCCGTAAATGCAAATCTGTTACCAATGACAGGGGGATCTGTGCCCCTGTTGGTGTTGGAATCAAAACCCGTTTCAGAGCCTGCATATTATCACGCAGTTCACGTGGGTAGCGGATATTGATCGGGTAACGCTCCAGGCCCTCCACTGTTTCGCTGACATTCATGCCACCAATAGCGGATTGAATCACATCCTGCACATCACCCATTGTCAGCCCGTAACGTGCTGCCTCTTCACGTTTGATATCAAAATCAAGGTAATAACCACCAGCCGCCTTGTCAGCAAAAGCCGACAGGGTATCAGGATGCGTTTTCAATACCTGCTCAATATCACCGGCAACTTTTTCCAATATATTTAAATCAGAACCGGAAACTTTGATACCGATAGGTGTTTTGATGCCGGTGGAGAGCATGTCAATGCGGGTCTTGATCGGATAGGTCCAGGCATTGGCCAGTCCCGGAAACTTGATGGCGGCATCCATTTCAGCCATCAGTTCTCTGGTTGTTTTATCGGGGTTTGGCCATTCGTCTTTCGGCTTTAGACGGATGGTTGTTTCCAGCATTGACAGAGGCGCCGGGTCGGTCGCCGTTTCAGCACGTCCAACCTTGCCAAACACATGATGCACTTCAGGGAAGGTTTTCAGGATTTTATCGGTTTGCTGCAACAACTCCTTGGCTTTGGTGATCGAGATACCGGGATAAGTCGTCGGCATATAAAGTATATCACCTTCATCCAGCGGTGGCATAAATTCCGAGCCGGTTTTCATCACCGGATAAGCCGTGGCTGCAAGTAAGAGCAGGGCGGCAATGATGGTGCCAGCACGCCAACGCATTGCCAGTCCCAGTGTTGGCGCATGCAGGCGTTTCATCCATACATTCAGGACATTACGCTCCTCACTGGGGATTTTACCGCGAATAAGCAGCCCCATCAGTACGGGAACCAGTGTAACTGCCAATAGAGCGGCGGCAGCCATGGCATAGGTTTTGGTAAAGGCTAGCGGCGCAAACAGTCGCCCTTCCTG
>JBHHTX010000230.1:0-1987 GCA_046753585.1 Mariprofundaceae bacterium | reverse complement strand
GTGCCAAGTGTATAGGTCGGCGGGTGCTCAGTGAGGATGAGTGTATTTTCTGATTTTCCTGCAAGAATATCGGCAACAATAGCTTCCTGTTCGCCCATTGATTCTGGGTAAGCTTGTTGTTTGTGGTGAATCATACGCATGTCGAAAGACTAGGAGTCTGTCGGGCTTGGCGCAATCAGTCAGCGCATAATCGCAGGTCGGATTTTTAAAGTGCCGATTTGCGCGCGACAATCCACTTATTCGGAGACGTGAGCTCCTTTTCACCCCTTTCATCTGCCTTATGCAGCCTGAAGGGTGAATAATCTGCGAATATTCCATGCCATACAAACAATACTCCATTCACCTTTTGCTTTTTCCATCCCCCGCATTGAAAACTGCCTGAAACCCATCACATGCTTAATAATACCAAAGACCGGTTCCACGGTTGTTTTTCGTTTGGCGTAAAGAGCTCGGCCAGTGTCGCTTTGTAATTCACCTTTCATGCGCTGTACCGGATCATCTGAAGGCGATGCTGTCTCTGCACCTGTTTCCAGAGCGATGCGTTCAGCCAAAGGTGGGTGGTGTGGCTGCCGGCCATGGGCAATGAGCGGTTGCAAATCATGTTGATCGCAAACCTTCACGTTGTGTTCGCTATAGTAACCAGTATCAGCGACCACTTTCTTTATCTCACCAAGCGCATCAGGCAGTTGAGTCAGCCTTTCAACTACAGGTTCCATTTCGCGCTTATCGTTCGGATTGTTTGAAAGGTCGGTGGCAACAACGATCATGGTGTCCATGTCCACTGCAGCCTGAGCATTATACGCCTGTTCAAAGCCGCCGCCTGAAGCAGGCATAATGCGCGACTCTTCATCTGTAAGATTTACCTGATCTTTATCTTTCGGACCTTCCTCTGGCGGTTTTGGTGCTACGCCTCCCGCCTTCTTGCCAGTAGCTTTTTCTTTGGCTTCACGCTTGGCAACTTTCTCTTCATATTCAGTCAAATCACGGGCATGTCGTTCAGCGGCGCGCTCTTCTATTTTGATCTTGGCATCACGGATCGCAGCAAGGCGCTTCTCCCGAATCTCAAGTTCTTCAGGGATACTGAAGCCATCCGGTAACCCTGTCGCATCCGCCTCATTTGCCAGACGCATCAGTTCTTTAACCTCGGATTCAAACTGCGCTTCCAGCTTACAGGCATAAGCCCAGCTTAATGCCTTGTGCTTGCTGGCATTGGCTTTCATCTTGGTGCCGTCCAGACTCACATTACCCAGATTCACCAGTTCCATTTCACGACCAACATGTAGTATCTGAACAAAAAGAGACTCAAGCTCGGTCAAAAACCGACGGCGAAATGTGGCGATACTGTCATGGTCAGGATGCTGGTTGGCACAGAGGTAACGAAAGGCAACCGAGTCATGCGTGGCTCGCTCAAGCTTACGACTCGAAAACACGCCCGTGGCATACCCGTAGAAAAGCAGGCTGATCAACATTTTGGGATGCCATGCATCACTGCCACGCCCTGAATAACAGCTCTCTATCGCAGAGGTATCAAGTTGAGAAACAATATCGGCAACGAAGCGAGCCAAATGCCCTTCAGGAAGCCATTCGTCTATAGACGGCGGCAGTAAATACGCAGTAGTGCGATCAACTGAACGAAATCTTGCTGACATCATCTCCTCCCAAACCCAGTAATACACTACAGCAATGATGTGCCTAAATCGAGGGGAAAGTCCGACAGACTCCTAGACTAGCAGATTATCATGGATAATACGATACTATGTTTAGAAACAGTAAGTTAAGTAACTTTAAAGTTAGAAAAATAATTGGGGCTGTCCCAGATAACTAGGAAAAGTTATCGGGCAGTATGAGAAAGAGTCAACTAAGCCAATATAAACAGATGAAGTTGATAGAGCATTTCGTATCAGGAAGCACTGCGAGGTGTGCAGCTGAACTGGTGGGTATAAACAGAAAAACAGCGGCTTATTATTACCACCGATTACGGATTGTT
>JBHHTX010000229.1:0-1993 GCA_046753585.1 Mariprofundaceae bacterium | reverse complement strand
CCTCCGAGGGCCGAGGAACCGGGGTTTAGGCCGGTCTGTTGGATACTATAGAGCCTGTCCGGAAAACGGCACTTTTCCCAGGCCACCCAGCCTAGCCGTCTGCGATCCCTCGGAATTTCCGCATGACCGGTCTGGATGGAGAGTGCCCTTCCCCCAATTCCACATTTTCACGGCTGTTTTCGAAGAAAATGGACACAGGCCACCCGTGGCGATGTGATTTCGCTTCGGATGTCTATCAAGGAGTGGGGAGCAGCTCAGGAGGCCTTCGCCGCTTCTTCCTCATCAATTTGTGGAAGCCTGGCCAGAACCCAAAGATTGTGCGACAGTATCGCCCAGGCGACCTGCCGTTCTCGATAATCGAAGTTCCTGCTGGCGGCTCGACCGCCAAGGAAGTTGTTTTTGATAATGGCAATGCGTCCTTCTGTTTGCGCGCGCCTGCGCTGCTTTGCTGAATACTCTTCGTCTTTCATCAGTTCGCCCAGTTGCGCCGGGTTGCGAGCGCATAGTCCGTTGAAGATTCCATTATCTGACAGCAGTTTTCGATTCTTGTTGCTGTCGAATCCGCGATCCCCGGTGACTGAATCAAGGGTGGTTCCGTTGGCGAAAACACGATCCAGGAATTCGGGGAGTTTCCCTGTATCTGATGTGGCTGATTCCCGATAGAGTTTCCAGTCCACAATCAACCCGTCTTTCTGCTCGGCAATAAACAGTTCGTTCCCGAACTCGACTTCAGCCGTCAGCTTGCCTCGCTTGACAACATTGACGGCGTCATCATAAAGGCTGAGAATTTTCTCGTCGTTTGGCACCTGGGTTTGAGAAATGATGCGTTGCCTGGCTTGCCTCCGCGCTTCTGGGAGTTGCTCTATCATGCTTTGAAGGCGCTTGAGTATCTGTTGCACTTCCCCATCGCTTAAAGAGGTTTCCTGCCCATGAGTTTCAAGAAGAGTACAATAGCGAAGAGCATGGCGTTCAATAACTTTGGTTAACGTCATTAAGCTGCGAAGTGTCTTCTTTCGCAGCTTCTTGGCATCTTTCTTTCGGCGGTGGTTCGTCATCTCAATTGCCAGCCTGTTAACATCCCGCTGCAGCTCTTTGGGGTCGGGCATTCGGTGCTTCAGGCCATGACTACGGATAACAATCACGGCCTTCAAGATGGTGAGGCACCCGTCACGAAGCAGCAACCAGTCTACGGGGAAGTGGACATTGGCCATAAGGCAGGTCGAATCAATATAGACATCAGCCAAGTCAAGCGGATCAGCCAGCTTCAAACCACTGTTCTCCTTGGCTGCAGTACTCATGAGACGGTCAATCGCCCGTTGGATATCTTCGACAGGGAACATATTGCGAAAATCGCCGAGCTGACTCTTCCCGGGGATCCTGACTTCTTGGAAATCTCCAAGATGACAGAATTTCTGCAGATGCGGGCTTTCTGCCAGACGAATGGTCAGCGGTCGTAATGCCAGACCTGAGACACAACCAACAATGTTGCATCGAAGTGCTTGGATTGCGATATGGCTGTATCGACGTATTTCCTTGTCTGACAGAAGTGCATCGGGTCCCTCTTCCTTCCGCTTCTCGGCCAGCATTCTGGCCAGATACACCTGGGCAAATTCTGCTTCAATGCCGCTGGCACTTAGTGAGTGATCCATCCGCGACAGCAACTCGCGGTATTCCTCAAATTCCTTGCATCCAATGATCTGCTGCCCCTCATTGAAAAGGCCGGGCTGCTGCGATAAGGTAGTGGTCATGGGCATGCTCCTTTCGTCTGCTCTTGCTATAATGGTCGTTTTCGAGAGATTCGTGGTCTTTTTGACTAATATAGCACGCTTTCGGGAGTTGTATGCCCTTTTCTTGCAATATGTTAGAATTAGCGGACAGGCTCTATGGTATTGATCTCAGGCAATAGATACGAGCATACAGGAGCCATCATGGATATACATCAGCAGATCAAACGGCTAAGGACAGAGCGGAACTGGACACAGGTGCAACTTGC
>JBHHTX010000228.1:0-1995 GCA_046753585.1 Mariprofundaceae bacterium | reverse complement strand
GACGTTCAGGTTGCGTTTCGCATTGGCGAGTTGCTGGTGCGTATTCAGGAGGTTGATGCTGTCGCGCTGCACGTCCACCTCGGCGTTGAGGATGTCGAGGCGGGTGCCCTGGCCGTAATCGTAACGGTATTGAGCGCGTTGCAGACGGCGGCGTGAGACTTCGAGGGTTTGCTCTTGCAAGCCCAGCGCTTGGCGGAGCCTCGTAGCATCGTAATAATTGGTGAGCAGTTGCAATACATTCAACTCCACGGCCTTCCGGGCTTCCAGTTCGGAGAGGTTCAGGCGCTGTTGGAGGCTCTCCACGTTGTAACTGCGGGCCTTGTTGAGAAGCGTGTAGTTGACGCCTATAGAGGCATTGGCGCCCCAAGACGCTGCCGTGTTTACTACTAGTTGGTCACCGGTGTTAAATGTCAGGTGAGATCCGCCGATATCGAAATTCGGCCCCACCGTAGCAGTCACTGTTGGCAGGTAGCCTGTGTTGTAAATGCTGGTATTGTTTTCCGCTATGCGGACGTTGTTTCCAGCCACTCTGATGCCGTAATTGTTCTCCAGGGCGAGATTGACGGCCTCTTCTTTGCCCAGCAAATTTTGTCCGTAGGCCGGCACCAAGGCCCGCAAGGAAAGAAGTAAAACCGGATATTTATACCAATTCATCGTTTTTAGCTTTTAGAAGCGATGAAATAATAAGTTGTAAGATTTTGAATAGGGTATTTTGCGTCTGGACAAGGCGTAAAAATGGGAGCATAGCCAAAGCTACGTGACCATTTTCACAACGCAGGCCGGGCGCAAAAGACGCAATCAAAAATTATGACTTATTGTTTCATCGCTTCTTTGTTCAATAATGGCTCTTTCTACTTCTTCTCTGGCGGGCTTTTTACCTTTAAACAGCCACACCCGGCCCACCTTCAACGAGTTGCTGACGGAGAGCAAAAGCGGAAGCATCAGGAGAGTGAGGAAGGTGCCGATGAATATGCCATACGAAATGGAAATTGCCATCGGAATAAGAAATTGTGCCTGGCGGCTGGTTTCGAGCATCAGCGGTGCCAGGCCTGCAATGGTGGTGATGGAAGTAAGGAATATGGCCCGGAACCTCGACCGCCCAGCCTCCATGAGGGCTTCATAAAATGGCCGGCCTTCTTTGAGGTACCCGTTGAACTTGCCCATGAGTACCAACCCGTCGTTCACCACGATGCCAACGAGGGCAATGATGCCCAGCCACGATAACATGTTGATGGGAAACCCGTGCAGCCAGTGGCCCCATGCCACACCGACGAGGCTGAATGGTATCATCACAAACAGCAGCAATGGCTGGCTTAAAGAGCGGAATGTGAACGCAACGATGGCATAAATCAAAAACAGAATTGCGGGCAGTACCATCTTCGCCGAACCCATCATTTTGGAGGCTTCCCGGTTTTGCCCCTCATAAAGGGGACGTACACTTGGATATGGCGCCAACACTTCCGGCATGACATTTTCGCGGATGCTGGCCAGCATGTCTGTGGCACTTTCATTCCGGTCTTTCAGGTTGGCTTCCACCCGAATTTCGCGCTTGCCATTCAGGTGGTTGATGGCCACCTCTCCGCGTGTTATTTCATAGGTGGCGATTTCGGCAAGAGGCACCCTGCTGCCCGAGGGCGTGGCAATCCACATATCGTCGAGGCTATTAATGGATTGGCGGTCAGCGTGGTCGTAGCGTACCCAGACTTTTATCTCGTCGCGGCCCCGCTGGAAGCGCTGCACCTGTTGGCCGAAGAATCCACTTCGCACCTGCGACATGAGGCTACCGGGAGTCATACCAAGCAGATAGGCACTTTCCTTCAACCGGATATTTATCTCTTTGATACCCGCAGGGTCGTTGTCCGAAATGTCTTTCAATTGCGGCATGGCCCACATCTGTTTCTTCAAGGCTTCTTTGGTCCTTTTCAACTCCGCAATATTATTGCTGACGAGTGATACGGAGACGGGTTTTCCCCCGAAGTTAGAGCCTGCACCGTA
>JBHHTX010000227.1:0-2005 GCA_046753585.1 Mariprofundaceae bacterium | reverse complement strand
AGGGTCTTGCCTAGTTTAGCGCTTCTTGGAGGCGCTAAGTATAGTTGTGGCAATGAAAAATCGTTATATTCGTCGTGCACATATTTCGGAGGCCAAATTCAGGCAGTTACTGAGGGCGTTTGCGGCTGATCTGACGGCTTTGCAAATAGCTCAGGTAACGGGGCTAAACCGGAACACAGTGAATCGGCATTTGAGGATGATTCGGGAGCGGATTGCAGAACACTGTGAGGAGGAATCCCCCTTTGCTGGCGAAGTTGAAGTGGATGAATCCTACTTTGGTGCGCGGCGCGTTAAGGGAAAGCGAGGCCGGGGAGCCTATGGCAAGACTATCGTCTTTGGCATCTTCAAGCGTAATGGGAATGTATACACAGAGATTGTGCCGAATTGTGCTAAGTCAACGTTACAGAAGGTGATTCGGGGCAGAGTTAAACTCTACAGTGTCATTCATTCTGATGGATGGAGAGGATATGACGGCCTGGTTGATCTTGGTTATGCCAAACACTTCCGTGTCAATCATGGCAATGATGAGTTTGTGAAGGGCCGTGCTCATATCAATGGCATTGAAGGCTTCTGGGGCGTGGCTAAAACCCGGCTTGCCAAGTTCAAGGGCATGAGCAAGGACACCTTCTACCTCCACCTCAAAGAGTGTGAGTTCAGGTTCAATTACAGAAACAGCGATACCTATGGTAAACTGCTTAAACTGGTACGAAATAACCCGCTAAACTAGGCAAGACCCTAACATAAATATAGCCCTGTGCATGTGGCTTTATGTGTGAATGTATTAATAGCCCTGATCATCATTCCGGCCCGGCGGTCATTACAGGTTGAAGCACTTGAAAGCTTGCCGCTTCAATTACGATATCAAGCCGCTTGGCACGGCCGATGGCATTCATCAGCCCTCCCTGTCCATTACTGCCGAGGGCTGTAAAAGATTTCACAACTGCCCCGTCTCGCCAGGCCTCAACCGACAGTTCCAGCCGGTCGGTCTCCAAAATGGGAAAAGGAAGCAGGGCGATCAAATCAGAGCGCAGGCTAAAATCCATGATTTCAATATGCAGCCACAGTATGCCATTTTTATCATACAGCTTCCGGCGCTGGAGGCGGCGGATCACGCTATCTCGAAGCCGGTCTGTCACACCATACAGGCTCAGGGTCTTTCGATATGTCCGTGGGATAACCAGAGGATCAACATCCACCACCACTTTCCCCACCTTGAGGTCATCCACAAACAGTGGTGGACCGGTGTCTTTTTTCTCATCATCAGGCGCATGCGGAATACACGCTGTAAGCCAGCAGGCAAATACCAACATCAGCAACCGGCGCATTCCTGCTCCGTATCCAGCAAAACCTCTCATCTGGCTGAGTATAAACAAAGCAAACCAGTGGCACAGCACACGAAAGAAAATGCTGCTCACCTGCTACAATAATCATATGGATTTACAGATTGGATTACTGACACAGACTCTGGCCGCACTCGGCATTGGCCTGCTTATCGGACTGGAGCGAGAATATCATCAGCGCCACATTGGCGAGCATGTCAAGCATCCCGGTGCCGCTGGCATTCGCACCTTCGCGCTTATCACCCTGTCCGGAAATTTACTCACCTTGTTGCCTGAAGCGCTCATGCCGTGGGGCATTGCCATGGGTATGGCGTTTACAGGCCTGATGGCTCTTTTTTCCTACCGCCGAACCAGCGCCGATACGGATACCGGAATTACGACCGAAATTGCCATGGTTGTCACATTCATTCTCGGCGTACTTACGGGCTTGGGCTACCTGCTCCATGCCACGGTTATTGCCGCGATTGTGTTCTGTCTGTTGCGCTTTAAAAAAGTGCTGCACCACTTTTCCCATTCACTGTCCAGGATGGATCTCACACAGGCCACGCAATTCCTGATTATTTCAGCGGTGGTTCTGCCCATCCTGCCGAATACCGCCTTCGGCCCCTATGCTGCCCTGAATCCGCAACGCATATGGCTTATGGTAGTGCTCATCTCCGGCATCG
>JBHHTX010000226.1:0-2021 GCA_046753585.1 Mariprofundaceae bacterium | reverse complement strand
GAAGGTGGTGGTGTATTGGCATTCAACCCAGGCGAGGGAACCTTATCCGCCTTGCTGGATATGCGTGATACAAAATTGCAAGGTTATGTTAACCAATTGGATCAGTTGGCATCCAATCTGATTTTTTCTGTGAATGCTATTCATACATCCGGTGCCGGAAATGTTCAGAATCGTGTGTTTAATTCGACGGGGAGCGTCCCTGTAGCTTCGATGTTATTATCCGACCCAAACCAGACAATCCCTTTTGCCGATCAAATTCTGAATGGTTCTTTTACTATTTATGTGACTGATGCAGCTGGTATCCCGGTTAATGCCGGGGGGAGCCCCATTACAGTTGACCCTGCCTTGATGTCATTAAACGATATCGCAATTGCTATTAGTGCGGTTCCGGGGGTAACAGCCCAAGTAGACGGGACAGGCCGCTTGGTGATTGACGGTGGGGCGAATAGCATTGCTTTTGGCGGTGATAGCAGTAATTTTTTGGCTGCTATCGGGATCAACACATTTTTTTCCGGTCAGTCTGCCACTGATATCGCTGTCAACCCGGAAATTATTAGTGATCCCCACCGTATAGCCACGGGCACTATCGATACCACAACATCTCTGGCGAGCCAGGGTGACAACTCCGTTGCATCTGCAATTTTTCGCTTGCAATCATCTAGTATGACATTGAGTGGTAGTGGTGCGATGACATTGGCTGAACGCAGTGAAAATTTATTGATTGGCTATGGCAATGAAACAGCGGTCGCTGTGCAGCAGCAGACATTTGTAGCTTCCCAGTCAGAATCTCTTGCCTCCAGACGCGATGCTATTTCTGGCGTAAATGTGGATGAGGAAATGATTAAAATGATTGAATATCAGCGTGCGTATGAGGCATCGGCAAAAATGATACAAACCACGAATCAGATGTTGGATACTCTGATGAGCTTATTAGGGTGATAGATTATGCAGATTACTAGTGCTCAGTCCCTTAGTCGTCTTTTGTCGGGAATTCAGAGGCAGCTGGACAACCAATTGCAGGGAAATGAACAAGTTGCTTCAGGTAAACGGTTCTTGCGACCTTCCGATGCTCCTTCGGATTTCCAGAAATCGATTAGTCTAAGGCGAGCCTTATCATCGTTGCAAACAGGGCAGCAATCAATCGAGACGGGGAAAGCTCGTTTGCAGGCCAGCATGGGTGTTGTCGGGCAAATGCAGAGCGTTTTGAATAGAGCACAAGTGGTCGCTACGCAAATGGCTAATGCAACGGTATCTGTATCAGAAAGAAATGCAGCGGCAGTGGAAATGGAAAACCTTAAGCAGGCACTGCTTAATCTGGCTAATACAACCTGGCAAGGGGATGCATTGTTTGCCGGAACTGCAACAAAAACGCCAGCTTTTATACTAGATGTCAATGGACATGCTGTTTATCAGGGCTCAATTCAGGATAGAGCAGTTGATATCAGCAGTACGATTCGATTAACCAGTAATGTTCGAGGTGATGAAGCGGCATTTTCATTGGCTTTTTCTGCACTCGAGAACTTGCAGACTGCTTTGCAAAATAATAATGTGATAGCCATACAGGCTGGAATTGATGAGACTACACAGGCTGCTTCTTCTATGGCCGATATGAATGCCAAACTTGGCGCAATGCATAATGTATTCGAAATACATTTGAGTGTTTCTCAGAACTCTGAGCTGATGCTCCAGCAGCGTTTAGATAACCATGAACAGGCTAATTTACCTGAAGTGATAACGAGACTGGAACAATCATCTGTTACATTGCAGGCACTATATTCGCAGATTTCAAGATTCCAGAAGCTGAGTTTAGTTAACTTCCTGTAATGTTGGTGATTCGTTCAGTCGCGGGTGAAAAAATTCGTATTGGTGAGGATATTATCCTTACTATCTGTGAAATAGGCAGGGAGAAAGTGGTTAAAATTGGGATTGAAGCTCCGAGAGAAGTTACCGTGTTACGGCAAGAGCTTGTTAATTTGTTACGTGAAGAAGCTGCTTCTGCAGCCAAACATAAAAATGTGTTG
>JBHHTX010000225.1:0-2050 GCA_046753585.1 Mariprofundaceae bacterium | reverse complement strand
CGGTATCGAAACGGTAGCGATTTATTCAGATGCCGACAGTCACGCCTTGCACGTAAAAAAGGCTGATCGCGCCGTCCTTATCGGGCCAGACCCGGTAAAGAGCTACCTGAACATTCACCGCATTGTAGATATTGCTATTGAAACCCGATGCGAAGCTATACATCCGGGCTATGGATTCCTGTCTGAAAATCCGGAGTTTGCGCAAGCTATTCAGGATGCGGGTCTGAACTATATTGGGCCGGAACCGGACTCGATTCTTAATATGGGAAGTAAAACACAAGCTCGGGCAAGCATGATCAAGGCCGGTGTCCCGGTAATCCCCGGCGCCAAAGATATCATTGAGAGTCCGGAAGAAGCAGTGAGGCTTGCCGGGGAGATGGCTTATCCTGTGATGCTCAAGGCCGTTGCCGGTGGTGGAGGAAGGGGGATCCGACGCTGTGACAATGAAGCTGAACTTCGGGAGAACTTCTCTATTACCCGACGGGAAGCCGCGGCTACCTTTGGCAATCCGGACATCTTTATGGAAAAATGCATTGTCAAACCTCGCCATATCGAATTTCAGATTCTGGCTGACAAGCATGGTAATGTCGTTCATTTGTTTGATCGCGACTGTTCCATACAGCGTAGAAATCAGAAGTTAATCGAAATTGCCCCGTCCAGCTTCTTAAGCCCCGACCTTCGAGCTGAAATGGGAGAGGTAGCCGTCAGGGCGGCTAAAGCCGTTAACTATGTCAATGCCGGCACCATCGAGTTTTTGGTAGATGCCGACCATCATTACTATTTTATGGAGATGAATACCCGGCTACAGGTAGAGCACCCGATCACTGAGGCTATCACCGGGGTAGATATCGTCTCAGAACAAATCAGGATCGCTTCAGGTGAAGCGCTTTCCTTCCGCCAGGAAGATCTGAATATCGAAGGACATGCAGTCGAGTTTCGGGTTAACGCTGAAGATCCACTAAACAATTTTCTGCCCATGCCAGGCCGTATAACTCGTTATTTTTCACCTGGCGGCCCCGGCATTCGGGTGGATGGCTCTGTTTATCCCGGTTATGTGATCCCTCCACATTACGATTCAATGTGTGCAAAGCTTACCGTATGGGGTCCAAGCTGGCCCTTGACTGTCACCCGCGCCAAGCGTGCACTCGAGGAATATGATATTCGCGGGGTTCGCACAACGCTGCCATTCTACAGCAGTATCGTTGCATCCCGAGAGTTCATGCAGGGTCGATTCCACACCGGTTTTCTGGATGAGCATCCCGAGTTTTTGGACTACAAAGTTGTTAAACGACGCGAAAGCATTGCCGCCTCCGTAGCCGCAGCAATTGCAGCCCATCACAACATATAGAACTGACAGGTACCAAGGAGAAGGAACAATTATGCAGCAACCGCGTAAACTTGCTATCACCGAACTGGCTCTTCGGGATGCCCACCAATCCCTGCTGGCAACCCGCATGCACCTGGATGACATGCTCCCGATCTGCGAGAAACTTGACAGGGTAGGTTATTGGTCCATTGAGGCATGGGGTGGCGCTACATTCGATACCTGCCTGCGTTATCTCAAGGAAGGCCCCTGGATTCGCCTGCGCGAACTCAAAAAAGTGTTACCGAATACTAAATTACAAATGCTGCTCAGGGGTCAGAACCTGCTCGGTTATCGACACTACGCTGATGATGTCGTAAAAAAGTTTGTAGATATGGCCGCGCTCAATGGTGTCGATGTCTTTCGCGTTTTTGATGCCATGAATGATATGAGAAACGTGCGAACATCAATCGCCCAGGTCAAGGCAAATGGAAAACATGCCGAGGGAACAATTTGTTATACGGTCAGCCCTGTGCATACGCTGAGTCATTTTGTTGATCTTGCACATGAGATCGAGGATATGGGCTCAGATACCCTGGCTATTAAAGACATGGCTGGCCTGTTAACACCAAAGTCGACCTCTGAGTTGATTCAGGCACTGAAAGAGGCCATTGATATTCCCCTGCATCTGCATACGCATGCAACCTCCGGACTGGCTGACATGGTCCAGTGGGAGGCTGCCAAAGC
>JBHHTX010000224.1:0-2131 GCA_046753585.1 Mariprofundaceae bacterium | reverse complement strand
GGCGTGAATCGATCTGGTTCCTCGCCGCCTTCGCCTGTGTTGGATTTTCCACCCAACCGATTCATGGCAATGGCAAGTGTCGAATGAGCCTCATGTGAAATTGAACCAAATGACATGGCTCCTGTGGCAAAACGTTTGACGATTTCACTTGCCGGCTCGACTTCGTCGATGGGGATAGAATGCCCGGCTTGCCCGATTGAGAACATACCGCGCAGAGTCAGCAGCCGTTCCGACTGGTCGTTGATAATGTTGGAAAATTCCTTGTACAGATCATAGTTATTGGAGCGGACAGCATGCTGTAGCTTGGCAATAGCATCTGGAGTGAGCAGGTGTTCGTCACCGCGCACGCGCCAGGCATATTCTCCGCCCACATCCAGCGTGTTGCGGTAGATGGGTGCATCGCCATAGGCGTCTTTGTGCCAGCGCACAGATTCCTCGGCGATTTCAGCCAGGCTTGCGCCTTCAATCTGGGTCACAGTGCCAGTGAAGTACTGGTTGACTAAATCGCTGGCCAGACCAATAGCCTCGAAAATCTGAGCACCGCAATAGGATTGATAGGTGGAAATACCCATCTTGGACATGACCTTGAACAGTCCTTTGTTGATAGCCTTGATATAGCGGGCCTCCGCCTCAGATTCACTGATTTCCTCCGGGATTAGGCCTCTTGCCTGCATGCCGGACAGAGTTTCAAATGCGAGATAAGGGTTAACTGCTTCCGCGCCATAACCGGCCAGGGTTGCAAAATCATGCACCTCGCGTACTGATCCTGTTTCGATGACAAGTCCAGCCTCGGTTCTCAGCCCTGCACGAATCAGATGGTGATGTACGGCGCTAGTGGCCAAGAGGGCCGGAATAGCGAGATGATCCGCATCCATATCTCGATCGGACAGAATGATAATGTTTTCGTGTGCGCTGATGGCAGCTTCAGCCAGGTTGCACAGTTTGTTGAGTGCCGGCTTTATGCCATCCGCACCATCTGAAGCCGGGTAGCAGATGCTTAAAGTGATGGTGCGGAACTTGTCATCCGTGTGCGCGTGGATGTGTCTTATTTTCTCAAGGTCAGCATTGGTCAGGATGGGTTGATGCACCTCCAGACGCAGCATTGGATCAGATGCCTCCAGATCCAGCAGGTTCGGACACGGGCCGATAATCGAGGTCAGGCTCATGACCATTTCTTCACGGATCGTATCAATGGCTGGATTGGTGACTTGCGCAAAGAGTTGGCGGAAGTAGTCGAAGAGAGGCCTGGGTCGCCGTGAAAGCACGGCCAGCGGTGAATCATTTCCCATGGATCCGGTGGCTTCCTGTCCGGAAATGGCCATCGGCGCCATAAGGAACTTCAGATGCTCCTGTGTATAGCCAAAGGCCTGCTGTCGGTTGAGCAGCGTGGCATGGTCTTCAGGCATTGGCGCCACCTCAGCCGGAAGTTCTTCAAGCTGGATTTGTGTTTCAGCCAGGATTTTTTGATAGGGGCGGGCGGCAGCCAACTCGGCCTTGATTTTGGCATCGTCAATAATATGGCCTTCCTCGAGATCGATAAGAAACATCTTGCCAGGTTGCAGGCGCCATTTTTTTACGATTTTTTCTTCTGGAATGTCTAGCACGCCCATTTCGGACGCCATGACTACCATGTCATCATCTGTGATCAGATAGCGGGCAGGCCTGAGACCATTACGATCCAGTGTGGCGCCAATCTGGCGGCCATCAGTGAAGGCGACGCCGGCAGGGCCATCCCAGGGCTCCATCAGCGCCGCGTGATACTCATAAAATGCCTTGCGCTTTTCATCCATCAAGTTATTGCCGCTCCATGCTTCCGGAATCAGCAGCATGGCCGCATGCGCCAGGCTGTAGCCGCCGGCCACGAGCAACTCCAGGGCGTTGTCAAAACATGCGGAGTCGGATTGACCTTCTGGAATGACTGGCCAGAGTTTGGCTAGATCCTCACCCAGAAGTGTCGAGGACATATGCTGCTTGCGCGCGTTCATCCAATTGATGTTGCCTCTGAGTGTGTTGATCTCACCGTTGTGAGCGATCATGCGGAAGGGATGTGCCAACTCCCAGGCAGGGAAGGTGTTTGTAGAAAATCGCTGATGTACCAATGCCAGTGCTGAGGTCAGGCGTTCGTCGTTCA
>JBHHTX010000223.1:0-2143 GCA_046753585.1 Mariprofundaceae bacterium | reverse complement strand
ATATTTATAAGGTATGAGATTTCAGGCTGATGCATAGCTTTAATCCTGATATGCCCGGATATTTTTCAGCGCCTTTGAGAGCGGGTGAGGTCGCTTTGGTTGGGGCCGGCCCTGGTGCCCCTGATTTACTTACGCAGGCAGCAGTCAAATTGTTAGCTGACTGCGATGTGATTGTTCACGATGCACTGGTTTCAGACAGTATTCTGGCTCTGGGTTCAGCCAGTGCGGAACGAATCTATGCAGGCAAGCGAGGAGGTCGCCCCTCGGCAGATCAAGAAGATATCAGTAACACCCTGATTCAGCTTGCCCGGGAAAACAAACGCATTGTACGGCTGAAAGGTGGTGACCCGTTTGTATTCGGGCGTGGCGGTGAAGAAGCACGGTCACTTGTGCGGGCAGGGGTGAAATTCCGGGTCGTTCCCGGCATCACTGCCGGTGTGGCAGCACCTGCCATGGCCGGGATAGCCGTAACAGACCGTACCGTGAACAGCTCCATTGCTTTTCTGACCGGACATGAAGTCTCAGATGAATCGCGTATCGACTGGTCTGCACTGGTCTCGGCCTTTCCTGTTCTTGTCTTTTACATGGCGGCGCGGCTTCTTCCTGATCTGGCCATACTCCTGATGGATGCCGGCCTGCAAGCAGATATGCCGGTGGCCGTGATCCATAACGCATCTTTGTCGGATGAAACGGTTGAAACGGGATGTTTACAACAGGCCAGAGATGGAACCCTGCAAGCTGTTTCTCCAGCCATCGTCATTGTTGGAGAGGTTGTGCACGAACGTACACCCTGGAAATAACATGATAAAGATTGCCGGATTGATTCATCGGCCGGCACATGGCTGGCTATAAACACTTAACTTATGATGAAGTGATCCGGATGCGGGAAGGGAAACTTCACCCCCGCGAACAGGCTGTTTTCGAGCGTATGCCGGAGGCATTCCCGGGTGATGGAGATGTGTAAACTGATCTCTGTAATTTCAGAATGTTTTTGTCCAGGCCTTTGTCATCTCACGGCAGAAGGCATGAGCAGGGTCGGTATATTCCGGTGTTTTCAGGAGCATGGTTTCCACGCCCTGAGGCCCCAGTCGGGTTCGTTCAATATCACAGATATTCACCCAGTCGCGAATAATGGCTTCATTCACTTCGACATGAAATTGCAGACCGTACTGACATGTTCCCAGGCGAAAAGCCTGGTGTAGTACGTTCCTGCATGAAGCCAGCAAGGTTGCCTGAGCAGGCAGGGTGAAGGTTTCGCCATGCCATTGAAAGACTCGCAGATCATCACTCAAAAGTGAAAACAGGGGGTCGTTTGCAGCGGCAGCAGCCGGAGATAGGGGGTACCAGCCTAATTCCTGCTCGGCAGCAGTATGAATGGCAGCTCCGGCAGCTTTGGCCAGCAATTGAGCTCCGAGGCAGATACCGAGTACCGGAAAGTCGTCTGTGATGGCCAGTTGTAACAGCTTCAGTTCAGCGGCAAGAAAGTCCAGATGCTCATCATTAGCGGACATCGGGCCGCCCATGACAATCATTCCAGCGTAAGCATCGAGTGTTTCCGGAACAGATGTATCCTGCACCGGTACGGTCACAGTTTCCCATCGCAGTTCGGCCAGGGTGTCAGCCAGCAGGGCTGGCGGCTCGCAGGCCAGATGTTGCAGGATCAGAATCGGTTTTTTCATGTGGGTCAGATTAAATGTATCATTCGTGGAAACAAGTAATTGTAAGCAAGGAGGAAAACATGGCTCGGGTATTAATTCCGTTTGCTGAAGGCGTTGAAGAAATCGAATTTGTTGCCGTGGTGGATATTTTGAGACGCGCTGGGGTCGAGGTGGTTACAGCCAGTCTTGAGCCGGGGGCTGTTACAGGCAGGTCGAACATCATCATTGCTGCTGATTCCGAATTGGCTGATGTGCAGAGTGAGGATTGGGATATGATTGTGTTGCCCGGTGGCCTGCCGAATGCTGACCTGTTGCGGTACGATGAGCGAGTCAAAGGTGTGGTGCAACGGCTGCGTCAACGGGACAAACCGGTTGCTGCAATCTGTGCTGCCCCGACTGCCCTGGCAGCCTATGGTGTAGTGGGGGACAAGCGTGTCACCTCATATCCGGCCATGCAGGAAGCGATGCTGGAGCTGGCCCCTGAT
>JBHHTX010000222.1:0-2174 GCA_046753585.1 Mariprofundaceae bacterium | reverse complement strand
CGTGCGGCCCTGACACCGTTGATATCGAACTCGACCCCCCGGGTTTTCCAGCCAAATTTTTGCATTTCCTGAAGGTATGTTCCCTTCCCGCAGCCGATATCCAGAAGCACCCCGTCTTCCACATAACGGGGTAAATCCCGGACTTTCCGGGAAAAGAACGCAACCACGGAGAACAGAAAACTTTTCGGAAACCGCCGGGGATAGCCATAATGAACGGTGGCGATTTCGGCCTTTTTACGCTCGCGGAATTCCAGTTCCAGTCGTTTCAGCGCATAGGCATAATAGTTTGCTGGGTAAAAGCTGGGGATATTCTCCAGAGGGGGTTGTGGGTGGATGAATGCGAGCGTGCACTCCATGCACTGAACAACCGGGAACTCCCCCGGAATTCCATGCAGCCGGTCTTTCCCAGTTAGGAGATGATTCAGTTCTTTGCTACCACATAATGGACATGACCCCTGAACCTGCTTTATTTCTATCATTGAGTTGTTATCCATGAAAGTAAATCATCCTTTTCTTTCATATACTTTTCAACCTTATCATACCTTCTGGTCATGGATTGATCATCCATACCCAGTTTCAGTGCCTGTTCAATGGCGGCCTCCAGTCGTTCAGCATCATGTTCGCCATCCCTTTGAAACACAACACCCATTTCAGGTGCATTAATCAGCTCACTTGAAGGCACATCGGATGATGCCACTACAGGGATGCCACAAGCCAATGCTTCAGGAATAACATTCCCCCATGATTCAAACATCGATGGCATAAGAACCAGGCGAGATGTATGGTAATAATATTCAACGTCAGACCGAAAAGGGGCCATCTCAACCTTGGGGAGCTTAAGTTTTTCCAGCAGCATTTTAACTTTCCAGCCTTGCGTGACCACGCGAAGCTTGTATTCCGGAAACCGCCTGGAAAGTTCGGGCCAGACATCAAGGGCAAGGTCAATTCCCTTCAGGCGGGGGTCGGCTCCGATAATGGTTATATAGGAACGATCGCTGGCATTATATGGTCTGAAGCGTTTCGTGTCTGTCGGGATGGCCACCTGTACGATTCGCTCCTCTGCTACGCCTCGCTGCATCAAGGCCTGTATGTCACGTTCAGAATAGACAACAAGCTTGCCAGTGAATTTGTGCCACAAATAACGGTCAATGTAATGATTCCAGACCTGTAATGGCAATTTCGAAAAAGGTGATTTGCCCATACGCTTGCGAGCTTCTGCCCACAGTGCATAGGGCGGGGAGCCGATGACAGCATGACCGATGGGAAGTCGCTCAAAGCAACATATGATGGCATCTGGCGCATTTCTTTTTATCTGGCGAACAATCAACAGGGAAGATATCCAGACCATCAATTGCGCCAGCAGGGGAGGGCGTTTCAGAATGAACATATGATGCCACCGGACTCCGGGATCATTAACAGACTCCAGTGTTCCCAAGCCGCGGAATCCATAGGCGACATGAACCTCTCTACCCTGAGCACGTAAGGCCCGGACACATTTCAGCACATCAGCGGTAAGACCACCAACAGGCGCCACGTTCATGGATATTAAAATAACCGGATTCAATGGGGGTTTTGACATGCTTACTCCGGTGACGAGCAACGGTAAAGCGCATATATACCTTTCCGCCAGTGTCTCACGCTGTCTCGCAAGCGTGAAATCAGGACGGCAAACCAGCCTCTCTTCATGCGGTTGTAAGATGAATAGTAACGGCAAGTAAGTGTTTCCAGGTCGAAGAAGGCGGCAATATCAAGCAGATCCTGTTTGCAGTATTCGTGATTATGCCGGTCGTAGTACGGGATGCCTTTATATATTGACGGCTCCTGGGCGAGATAATGCGTGGCAAAATCCCAGTGCAGGGTTTTTCCGCGCAGCAGACGGGAGATATTGCGGAAGCAGCTGATATTGGGCGCATCAATCAGGATCAATCCTCCGGGCCTGGTGATACGGATAATCTCCTCAAGGGCATGTCTGGGCGAATAGGTGAAATGCTCGATAGTCTGGGAGAGGACGACGGCATCAAAATAATCATCTGCATAGGGGGCGGGATCGGCTTCCAGGTGCCAGGACTGATAGGGGATGTGTAAAGCATCGAAAATGGGCAGGCCCGGGTGGATATCGCAGGCATATGCCCGGAAGCCGCCCTTGGCCAGAACGGCGGCAAGCACGCCATGGC
>JBHHTX010000221.1:0-2176 GCA_046753585.1 Mariprofundaceae bacterium | reverse complement strand
GCTCGCTGAACAGCATGAGATATGGAGCACTGGCAAAAAGTATTTTGATATGGAACAGTTCTTCGAGTGGAAGAAAAGCCAGCCTCAGGCTGCTGAGGCAAAGGTGCGTAGCATCAAATGACGATGCCCAAACTGACGGTAAGTGAATTTACAGCAGGTTTGGGACTTGATCGATTGTACTACAGTCTGCTGCCGGATAACTGCACGTGGGATTGTTATCATACCATCCTAATCCATGGGCCTTGGCAACATTACAAAGGGCAGCAAGCCTTGTCGCCGCGCATTGTTGAGCCAGTGCCGGTGTAATTTCATTGGCTAGCGCATCCATGGCTGTGGTTCCGGTAACGGCTGCGGGCTGTAGCGATATATATCCCACGCTCTGAATCCAGTCCCTGATTTCATAGATGCTGAATTTCACGGCCTCCGTGGTACGCAACGGCACAGGTGTATGGCCTGTCTCTCTGTAATGCATAGCCATATGAATCAGTTGACCACATGATGTGGCATAGTTGATCGCATAACGAACATTGCTTCCAACGGCTGGTGCCACCCTTTCAATGTAGGAACTATCCGTGCAAAGAAAGTGAGACAGGCGGTCAGCCATGGCATGGAGATAGATGCCAAAAGAGACGATTGAACCCCTGTTCGTAGCCGCATAGACCGGCCTATCATAGGTTCCAAGGGTTGAGGTGGCTGTATTATAGGCGTCCGGATTATATTTGATACGCTGCCAGTCAAGGATGATATTCTCTGAGGCAGTGGGAAATGGATAAAGAATCGGCATACTGAAGCTAAGAACTGTATTCGTCGCAATATTGGATGTGGCCTGATAACAGTTTCCGGCAGCGTTTGTGATCCCGAACTTGCAGACGCTTGACCTCTGGCCAAAGGCCCAGGCCCGCAGGTGATTCAGCGGCGCCTCCCAGCTTGGCAATGGCGTCTGCCACGGAAGGTGCGTAAAGTTATACTGGAGATGTTTCTGCGTCGCCTGCATCCCCTGCGATCTGAACCAGGGCGGGTAATGAAACCAGAATCCCTTTTGATCCGCATTTAATCTTGTCACCCCGTAGATATTATCGGATACAACGGGCAGCGGTTTGCCGCGAAAATCATAGGGCATGTAGTGGCCAAGATCTGTTGATTGGGAATAGGTAGCCAGCAGGGTTGCATCATGGGGAGTCATGCCCAGAGCCCGCGCTTCAAGCCACACCACATCAAAATGCAGTGAGTTATGGCCGTGTAAATTATGCCTCAACGACGCATTAAGATAACTCGCCATCCCTTTGACAGCGCAGATCGGCGCCCCTCCACTCTGTGCCGGACCATCCACACAGGTAAGATCATAACAGTTAAAGGGAACCGGAATAAGCGTATCTTGCGGCCCTGCGGCTCCGTTTTTTTTATAGCCGTAACAGATATCTTCTGAGAATGCGTAGGCGTTCTGCGATAAAATAAGAGAAACTGGAATGATCACACCTGTGATAATGGTGAATAATTTCCGATAAAATATATTTTCTGAAAACAAACCCTTCATAATTTTCTCCTACAGGATTATCCAGAAGAATATCGGCTGCAATGAGGAAAACTTAAATGGAAATCCAGGAATCTCTCGGGTCAGGGATATGCAAGCACGCCATGAATAAGCTGATCCCGGCCCAGTTGCCTGCGAACCACATCTGTCAGCCGGGGGGAATCATTCAGCCGGGCAATACCGGTGCCCTGCCAGAGTCCCGGAGCATCCCGGCCACCAATGAAAATTGGCGCCTGATAGAGAACCAGTTCATGGCTCAGATGCGCTTCGAAAAAAGCGGCATGGAGCTGCCCTCCTCCTTCCAGTAACAGGGCCAGCCGTCCCTCCGCAGCAAGGTGTTGTAAGGCCGATTGCAGGCTATTGACCTGAATAATTTCAATCCCTGCCCCTTCCCAGTCAGATGTATACCGGTTGAGGCTGCGCACATAAAATCGGGACGGGGCGTTGCCGTCAAGAAGTTGGTATTCCGTTGAAAATACGGGCGTATCAAGACAGAGGACCACCCTCAACGGCGGTTCTTCCCTGCGCCTTGTACCGCAAACCGTCAGCGAAGGATTGTCATGTCTGAATGTCCCCGGAAAAGCAACCGGGCAACCGGGTCAGGCTTGACAATTGAAGTTAGCCGTGGATTGTTTGCTTATGGCA
>JBHHTX010000220.1:0-2195 GCA_046753585.1 Mariprofundaceae bacterium | reverse complement strand
GGCAATTCATGAATAAAGCGGGATATATGGTATGTCGAGTGTCTGAAAAATTGCTACGACCCAGTAGATCGGACTTTTTACGACGCCATCACTGTTTATTATCAGTACGGCATTTAATCAATTGTCACAGCAAGACTCACATCTGCGCATATTCTATGATGCATTGTATGCTCGCATCATACGAGTAAGCTGGCGCTACTTGGAAACATACAAAGGAAGGTCCGAATAATTCGCACCTTCCGCGACACATGGATGTCTCACCATTTGTAGTGGCGGCAAGCCATTGAAAATATGAGAACAATAACATCGCACTTTTATTTTTCGTCCTCTGAATAATTCAGGGACGAATGGTTTATAGGTCCCCAAGATATGAATAGCGTGGAATGCCGTATGACTCTGCAATTAAAGAAGAGATGGAAAGTAGAGAGTGTTATCTGTGATACCCCACCCTTGGCAAGAAATGTGGTTTTCAGACATTGTGGTGATCTGTTCTATCTATATTTCAAACTTCTTCATGACCTTCGTGATGAATTCACAAGCAGGTCCTTGAGATAAAAACAACCTCACATAGAGCCACAAAGCACAGAGATCATCAAGGATTTTCAAGAGGGTGCTTTTAAAGGAGCAAATAGCGTGATGGACATTTCTTGCCGCCGTTCCAATACCTTATTTCTGTAACTCCCACATTCCGTCGTCGGCGCGGCAGGCGGTTGTGACAACTTTTTCAGGTCTGCCATTGATGGTAGCATCTATCCTCGCCTCCCGGCATGGCCTACCCCGCCGGCCAGAATATGCAGGTTTCGGTGTGACTCTGTATTGATTGCCTGTATCCGGATTGACCCAGCTTGTGGTGGCATGGGAGCGACCACTTTCATAGACCTGACTTAACTGTTCCTGATCCTGCCTGTCCATTTCATCACCTATGATGGAGCCTGCAAGTGCGCCCAAGAAGGCCCCTATGATTGCGCTTTCGGCACGGTTTTTCGCGGGACC
Organism: Mariprofundaceae bacterium; assembly: GCA_046753585.1. Classification (GTDB taxonomy): domain Bacteria; phylum Pseudomonadota; class Zetaproteobacteria; order Mariprofundales; family Mariprofundaceae; genus CAYLYU01. The sequence goes on along the minus strand of JBHHTX010000220.1, from coordinate 1,202 downwards.
AAACTGACTGCCTATTGCCGCCCCTGCCAGCGCGCCGATGCCAGCCCCCGACTCGGCTCTCGTTGAACAGCCGGAGACGACAAGACCCAGTGAAATGAGCAGCGCCATCGACCAGCCCAGCGTAGCCGTTCTGAGATTGAACCTGTAATGTGTCATGATGACTCCTCCCTGTATCATTTATTGATTGGAAGGCCCCTTGTGATTACGGGGGGCCTTCCAACAGGTGCCCACCTGTCTTTTAGAGACTCTTCAGATATTCGACAATCGCATCCGCATCGGCTTCTTTGATCCCGAGCTTGGGCATTGCCATGGGGAAGTTCTTGTATTTTTTTGCTGCGCCAGAACGACCGTTCATGATGGTCTCCTTTATAGGCCCTGCGTCGCCCTTGATAAAGTCACTTCCCGCAAGCTGTGGCGCCATGCCCGGTGTGCCCTGCGCCTTTTGTCCATGACAGGCCGAGCATTTTGACTTGAAGATCGATCCACCGTCGGCAGCTATTGAGGCGCCGGCAATACCCATAGAGGTTGCAATAACCATGGCCATAATCAATGTTTTCATAATGGTCTCCTTTTGGTAGTTGTGTTAAAGCAGGTATGATTTATTCAGACCTGCCGCGACACTGGGACGTGCCGCTTTAATAGCTGGTTGATATTACCGCTCCATCGGTTACGTTCCTCCCCGTCACGATGGCGATCTCGACACCTTTACTTTCAGGCGGCTTGGAACCGAGTGGAGCGAGTTCCAACTCGAGAATTACCGTCTGCTTCATAGCGAAGGCCCTGGTGAAGGTGCCCAGCTCAACGAGGCTTGCAAGGTTGCTGCCGGATATACGCCTTTTGCCCGGCTGAGCGTTGCTCCACCGTCCCATTATCGTGACGGTGTCTGAGGCTGGAGCGCCAACATTACGGAGACTGACTTTCAGACTAAGGCCACTCCCTGCTCTTGAGCCAGATATAACGCCACGCCCGACCTTCCATGAAGAACTCTGTGCAATAGCGAATGAGGATGAGAAGAATAGTGTCAGTACAGTAATGAGTACAACCCATAGCAACGGTTGCCGTTGAGCAAGGTGCGATATAGTTGGTAAAGCGCTCTTGCCTGTAGAGTGTTTCTGCCATCTCTTCATCCTGGTAGGTGCAGTTACTTTGCATGATCGTACTTGATGGGGGAGGCGACCTCCCGATGCTTGTCTCTTTCTACT
>JBHHTX010000219.1:0-2199 GCA_046753585.1 Mariprofundaceae bacterium | reverse complement strand
GTGGTCGATGGTGACATGGTTAAGGTCAAAATTATTCATGTCCCTATCCATTTGTATGCCTTTTTCATAGAGGCTCTGATGATCTGCAGATCCGGGGAGTGGTGTGAGGACAAAGAACTCCAGCAGGTCAATCGGAAGCTCGCGCTGGATGGTTCTGATATCTCGCTTGATGGATTCGGGTGTGTCCGTTGGAAAGCCAATGATATAGCCCGCACATGTGATTGCGCCGACGCTGCGCCAGGCTTGCAGCATCTTGCGGTACTCTGTGATCTTGTTCTGTTTTTTCTGGGCAGCTTTGAGGCTGTCAGGGTTAATGCTTTCCAGTCCAATGAACACGCGAGTAACACCTGCTTTACCTGATTTTTCTATAAAGCCAGGAATTCGATGGCACATTGTGTCGACCTGAATAGTGAGGCGAATATTCATGCCTTCTTTCTCGCGCAGCATGATCAGGCGGTCGAAGATCGCCTCCCAGTCCCGGTTGCGGGCAAAATTATCATCGGTAATGAAGAAACGTCCCACGCCCTGATCGGCATTCTTCCGCACGATGCTCTCAATGTCGTCGGCCGAACGGCGGCGTGACTTACGGCCCTGCACGTTGATGATCGTGCAGAAACTGCACTGGAACGGACAGCCGCGTCCGGCATCAAAACTGGTGAGCGTGCCCATGGAGCGTTTCAGCATCCGGGCTGGAAGGAATGGCGTGGGCTGTGCTTCAACCGCTGGCAGATCGCTCAAGTAATTGTACAGGGGCTTCAGTTGCCCCGCATATGCATCCCTGAATACGTTTTCTAACCGGCCTTCAGCTTCGCCGGCAAACAGCGAGATGCCCTTGTCCGTAGCCAGCTGTATGTCATCGGGGATTTTGGGAAGCATGGCCAGACAACCGCTGACATGAAAGCCACCGATGCAAACCTGAATTCCTGCTTCGCGAAAGCGGGAAGCCATATCCATAGCTCGGGGAAACTGGTTGGACTGGACTCCGGCAAAACCGACAAAGCCGCCCCCGTCAGCCGACTTGATTTGGTCAATGATCTTTTTGATGGGGATGCGGGTGTTGGTCTCATCGAACGCCTTAATAACAATGTCTACATCTTCACCCAGCACGTTGCGCTCAGCCACGTCCCGGGACAGGCCGTAGAGCGTTGCAAGGGTGTTGGAAGGAACAGCAGAGCGCCTCCATTGAATCACGTAACCATCATCATCGTAGTGTGATGGCTTAATCAGGATGACGAGAAAAGCTTTCTTTCCAGCAGATTGTTCCACTATGTGGGTCTCCAGCCGTCTCTTGAATCGGAAAATATTAGAAGCCTCCATTTTTATTCAATGCAAATCAGGATGGTTTCGGCAGGTTCGCGGAGACTTGCTAAAAACCCATCAGGCCTGGCAAGGATTATTCCCTTGATGCCTTGGCAGGCTTGATTGCCTCAATATTTGCGGAAACAATATATTCCTCCACGCCACGTCCCGGAGCCCAGTCTTTTATGAACTCCTTCGATTCATTCTTGGGCATAATCTGGATTTCGACAAAACCCGTCTCCTCCAGCATCGCCTCAATGTCCGTAATGATTGAAGCGCCGGCCATGCAACCGGCATGAAGAACCGGATCATTTTTCATCTCGTCAGGCAGGCCGGTGGTAGCTACAACATCGGAAATTGCGAGCCGGCCACTGGGCTTTAACACTCGGAACATGTCACGAAAGACCTGTGGCTTGTCTGGAGAAAGATTGATGACACAGTTTGAAATAATGACATCAACCAAACCATCGCCTACCGGCAAATGCTCGATTTCGCCAAGCCGGAATTCAACATTGGCATAATGTCCTTTGTCGGCATTGTGTCTGGCCTTGCTCAGCATCTCAGGGGTCATGTCTACTCCGATGACATGGCCCGCGGCGCCTACCTCATGTGCGGCCAGGAAACAGTCGAAGCCGCCACCACTGCCAAGATCCACAACCGTTTCACCTGGTCTCAGGCCTGCAATAGCACGTGGGTTGCCACATCCCAGCCCCATATCGGCGCCACCGGGAACCTTTTTGATGTCTTCCTCTGAGTATCCCAACCGTGTCGAAATCAGCGTGTTAATTTCTTCATCTGAAGCCACTCCGCAGCAACTCGATTCAACGCCACAACATGAACCATTATCACTGGCTTCCGCGACTTTGGCATAGCTGCCGCGTACATGTTTTCTGACTTCAT
>JBHHTX010000218.1:0-2203 GCA_046753585.1 Mariprofundaceae bacterium | reverse complement strand
GACAAAGCTTCCTCTACTAGCACCTGACCTTATTCTCTCAGTTCATATACCTAAGACAGGTGGCATTACGTTGTTCAATTTGCTTGAGCAGCGTTTTGGAAAAGGGTTGCTGACTGATTACCCCGATCGTCAGGAGATGGAGGGTCGCACTGATCTTGTAGAGGCGATTCATGGGCACTTTGAAATTGCCGATTATCTGAAACAGTCACCCGACGCACGTATTATCACCTTTTTGCGCGAGCCTTTGGACAGGGCTTTATCTCATTACTATTATTGGCTTACCCCCCCGGCTCATGTTCCTAAAAATGATCCGGTGTACATTAAGTACTTTGTTGAACAAAAACCGGATATTGAGAAATTCCTTATGGCCAGGGAATTATGTAACATCTGCACCAGCTTTCTTTATCCGTTGGATCATCCTGAACAGTTCTGGTTCATGGGTTTTCAGGAGACTTTTTCTGAAGACATTGTACGCTTACAGGAAATGCTCAGTATGCCTGTTAAAAAACAACCAATTCTCAATCCTGGTCGCCCCAGACCCAAACTTGATATACCAAAAAATGTAATTGATGAATTTTATAAACTAAATTGGAGAGACAAAGCCTTTTATGATCTGATGTTTTCAAAGTTTAAGGGATCTGATGCTGAAGATCATAGAAACATCCCTGTTATGAAATATGAGCTTAAACGCTTGCATTTAGATTATGCCACTTTGGAGTTGAGTTACAATAAACTGCATGAAAAATATCACAGGATTCAATCATCAAGTTCCTGGAAGCTTACCAAGCCGCTCCGCAGCCTAGTTCAATATTTCCGCTGTTGGAAAAAGTAGATGTGAACACTCCAGCTTTGGGAGGATAGTCCTTTCCAATCCATAAATGCGTCTGAAATAGTTCGGCATGAGAGTGAGTTCATGCTGCCTTTGGTTTTTGTCCAAAGATTTTATCAAATAGCGATGAGCGAGCCTTTTGCATTTGTTTCCATGCGTCAAGATCAGATTGTTCCATTGCGATAGAGTCGAGTATTTCGAAAGTCATTCCTTGTTTGAGATATTGCTCAGCATTGGGCAATAACTTGAGTTTCTCGTAAGGGGTCATCATGTCCCGCTGGCGATAGCATTTATTCTGTTTGCCTTTCTTATCCGTTTCAATGCTCGGGAAGTGGCAAGGGCGATGGAAGTTGATGCAGGGATTGAGATACTTCCGGTTAAATACATCCATCATTTCTGCATACTGCTGGGGAATATGGATATAGCCGAAGATCTTGCGCACCACGGAATTGTTCTTGCTTTCAGCCAGTGCATTATCGTTGGAGCGTCTGGGGCGTGATTTGGTAAGCCTGATTATCAATCCGTTAAGTAATTGCGTTACATGGCGGTTAATGTATTCAGAGCCGTTGTCGGCATGGAACCCTTTGATGAGAAAGGGGAACTGATCCAATAAGGATTGCAGGGCGGGGATCATAAATTGCTCGCTGATGCGTTCAACTGTGACGACAATATCCCACTGCGTAACTTCATCAACAGAATTGATGTGATAAACGCCTTTTTTACCATCCAAATCACCCTGATGAACAGAGTCCACCCGCAAATGACCGGGTTCGCCATTCGGACGCGGCTTACAACGCTCGCCGATGTTTACCTTGATCCCTTTGGTTTTGGTAAATGTGCGGCGGCAGCGTTGATAGTCCTTGCTTTGCCGCAGATTATAGATGTGCGAAACCGATATATCAGCCAGCCTCGCAAAGCGTTGGTCATCATACTCTTCCAGCATTCGCTGACAGATGCTTTTGACGGTTGTCCCTGATGAGCCATCCAGCAGGCGATCCACGCCCGCCAACAGCTGAATATCCGCCTTCGTATACTTCGTTTCAAAGCCTTTGACTACGCGCTGTTTACGCCGGATATAGCCTGTCTTGCGATACTCTTTTACCAGCTTTGTCACATGCTGCCGGGAATAGCCCGAGAGCTGTTCAATATAACGCAGAACCAGGCCTTTTTGCTTCTTGCCCAGCCACAGAAAGCGAAATCGAATTAGCGTACGCTTGATCCAGGCATAGATATCATCCTTGTTTCCTTGCAGCACCAGTGACGTTTCCGTCATCCCGGCTAAAAATTGTTCAACGTCTTCCAATGTCTGAATCTGCACTTCATTCATTTGCACCAACATCCCCCTATGCTGGACAAACCCAAGGCCGATGCATG
>JBHHTX010000217.1:0-2207 GCA_046753585.1 Mariprofundaceae bacterium | reverse complement strand
AATGACCCCCAGCGGTGGGTATTGAGAAAACCAGTTTCGCTCCTCCTCACTAAGTTCATTTCCCCTTAAACCGACAACAAGGTTGCGGTTCATGCTCTTATATCCGTATGCACATCAAGCACATCCCGTAAAACATCACCAAGAAGGTTAACCGACATGGCAAGTAGAAAAAGTGATACCCCCGGCCAGATAACCAGCCACGGTTGAACCAACATCAAGCTCGTTCCCTCACGAATCATTGTTCCAAGTGAAGCGGCCGGTGGTTGCACCCCGATACCGAGAAACGAAAGTCCGGCCTCGCCGATAATCACTGCAGCCAAACCGAAACTGGCTTCAACCAGCAAGGGTGCTGCAATGTTTGGCAAAAGATGGCGCCAGCCGATAAAGGCAGCACTGGAACCGCAAACCCGGGCCGCCTGGACAAACATTTCATGTTTTAACGAAAGTACCTGAGCACGGGAAAGTCGGGCAAATCCAACCCAGCCCACCGCGGTCAGGGCGAGAACAAGGTTTTCCACCCCCGGGCCAAGCATGGCTGCCAGAGCAATGGCAAGCAGGATACCGGGAAATGAGAGAACTATATCTGTAATGCGCATCAGCAATGCATCAATCCACCCGCCCAGCCAGCCTGAAGCAACTCCAATGGAGATGCCAATAGCAGCACTAATCAGCATGACACTGAAACCAACGGCAAGCGACAACCCTATACCTTCGGCAAGGCGCGCCAACACATCCCGACCCAGGGCATCACAGCCCAGTGGATGTTCAAGGGATATAAAGGTTAAAACAGAATCAAGATCGACGGCCCGCCCGTCAACTCCATGCAACTGCGCCAAAAAAAACAGAAGCACAATAACAGCAAGTCCTGCCAGCGATAAAATCAGACCTGGCCGGGAAGGCATAGCAGCAGATGAGTCAGGCGCCGACATGGTTCTTCCGCTGTCGGGGGTCAAGCCAGATACCAAGCAAATCAGCAGTCAGGTTTGCCAACACATAAAACAGGGCGATAACCAGGACACATCCCTGAACCAGCGGATAGTCCCGGCGTTGAATGGCCTCGATAGTCAACAGACCCAGTCCTGGCCAATCGAATACAGTTTCTGTAATTACTGCTCCGCCAAGAACGGCTCCCATTTGCAGGGCAAACAATGTAACCACCGGCACGGCTGCCAGGCGAGCCCCATGCCACCACCAAAGGCGGTGATCCGGCACGCCCATAGATCTTGCAGTGCGAATGGCATCCGACCCCATCGCCTCCAGCCAACTGGAACGCGCCATACGGGAAAGAACAGCGGCCAGCGCAGTTCCCAAGGTAATAGCAGGTAAAACCCAACTGGCAGGCATATCGCGACCGGAAATGGGGAGCCAGCCCAAACCAAGGGAGAAGATCATCATTAAGATGGGACCAAGCCAGAAATTGGGTATTGAAACTCCCACGAGAGAAAAACCCATTGCCATCATATCCTTACTACCTCCGGCATGACGAGCCGCCCAAAAGCCAAGCGGCAGGGCAAGTATAATGGCCAAAATCAAGGCCGCGGCAGCCAGTTGCAGGGTAGCAGGAAGTCGTTCCAGGATGAGTTCAAGAACCGGCCTTTGGTTGATAAGGCTTTGTCCCCAATCTCCATGAAGTAACCCGCCCATAAATTGTCCAAACTGCTGCATCAGGGGTTTATCCAGGTTCATGGCCTGTCTCAGGACTTCACGATCAGCTTCAAGTGCAGTCTCTCCAAGTAAGGCATCAACCGGATCACCCGGAACAAGATGGATCAGCAAAAAAACAACCGTGGCAACACCTAGAATACTTGGCAACGCCTGCAGCAGACGCCAGAGCAAAAGCTTAGCTAGCATTTACCCGGGGTAGCGCGAACAAACCGTGATTTGCGATATTGCATTCAAAACAAACGATTTCTACATTAAAGGTTTGAGCAATAGCGGTGCTATTACTTGCCACCTTTGCCTTGAACTTGCCCATATTGCCTTGCAGTCTCATCGAACCAGATTTATTTAGCACTTCCCTAGACTATGGCCTCTTAATAATAATTTCGAGCATATCGTTATGCCCCAAAAGCTTTAGCCCGCATTTTTCATGAGATTGCGGATATATGGCGCAGAACAGGTATTCCAGGCGAAGTTTTCAGGTGAAAAAGCATAGCTTTAGCTATGCTTTGAGACTAAAGGCTTCGATCTGGTGCGGCTGGGCAAGC
>JBHHTX010000216.1:0-2270 GCA_046753585.1 Mariprofundaceae bacterium | reverse complement strand
GCCGCATTGGTGCTGGGCATCAACCTCTATATTATCATGGCAGGGAAAGTGGATGCAGGACAAGGCCGCAGGCAAACTCCCGCCATGACTCCTGAAATTTCAAATCTGGTGGAATGCCGGCATCGTCTTGAGGCAATCGCATCCTTTGCCGAAGACTATATGCGCGCCACGGGTTCGCTGCCTGACAGTGTCGATGATCTGACCACGCTGGCTAAAAGTGCGGAGTCATTATCTGACCCGGTAAGCCATAAGCGCTATATCATTGAAAATGACTCCAAAAAAGGCTTTGCTGTCTTTTGCCCGACACCCGGGATGCATGGCCTGTCGGGATTGTTTGCAACGATTGGCAAACCGGCCCGAATGAACTTTGCCAAGTGATGCGGAGGCATCCATGAAAACACCGTTGCCTCGCGGTTTCACGCTTATTGAGCTTATGATTTCAGTAGTCATCGTCGCCATCCTTGCGGCGACGGCTCTTCCAGCATACAACACATTCATCAAGAACACGCAACTCAAAACTGCAGGGTTGAACATCCGCGAAGCACTGATCCATTTTAGTATAGACATGGGCTACAGCCCTGCGACAAACATGCTGGAAGACCTTGTCTCCTACGGGTATCTCGACGCTATACCAAACGACCCATGGACTGTTGTGGGAGGGGCCACTCTGGCAAAGAAAAGCGGAAATAACTCCACCATGCTGGCGCAAATCGGGATACAGGCCATGGACTTATTGGCATCCCCGGCATGGGCCACGACAGGGGCAGAAGAGGCTGACGACTGGTACTATGCCAATGATGGCTCAAATCTGACCATGTACCCCTATTCCCATCCGGGAAATGTTCTCACCATCACAAGTTTAGGGCAGCCACCTTTCTCTGTGTCCAGCAGTGATTCCAGTTCCAATAGTAACTCCAGCTCCGATGGAAATTCCAATTCTGACAATAGCTCTGACGATAATTCCAACAACTCTGATAACGGTAACAGCTCCAACAATTCCAATAACTCCAATGACTAGCCTGGACTATTCACAAATACTGCCACGCCCTCGCTTGTTCCTTTGCCCGCAACAAATCCTTGCTCAGGCGACCGTAAGCATGGCTACGCCCTTCATCGCCAGCATTCGTTGCGAACAAAGGCCCGGCGCGATCATCACGGCGATTTATGAATAGTCCAGGCTAGGAGTAAAAACGCTGAGGTCACAACATCTGAAGAATGAGCTGGAAGGGCTTCTTTACGGGCAAAGGAACAAGCAAGGTCACAGCAGCATTCACGAATAATGCGGGCTAGCTTCTCTCCACGCCTGCCGCAAGGCTTTGGAAAGCCAGACCCATGCCGGAAGACCAACAATGATTACGGGTACACTCGGGGCCATGCGCCGAAGAAGTGCGATTTGCATACCTGTATCGATGGCGACGCCCTGCAAGGCCAGTAAGGCCACCAGCACACCCTCCTGGATACCGATACCTGCAGGAGTAACGCTGATGAATACCGATAAGGTCATCATACCTGCCAGCCACAAAAGTGATTGAACTCCCAGAGATATACCCAAGACCATATGGGCAAGATAAAGCACGGCCACCTCAATCATTGCCGAAGCCACTGTCCAGAAAAAAAGGCGATAGATGGTGCCGGGCCTTTCCAGAACCCATCCCAAATCTGCCCGCAAACGATCAATAAAAAGGCTGATCCGGCTGAATTCACCTTTTCCGTTACGGGAGAGCAAAAAGAATGCCCCGACTGCAGCCAGGCCAATCGCGATAATAAGGTAACCGAGCACCTCCGCGTAGTTGAAGCTTCCCGTCATGGCTGAAGACAATCCCGGCAGTGCAAGCAAGAGTAAAACCACGCCGACAAACAGTGTCATCACATAGGAAACACCCACCCCCATCACCATGGCTCCAACACGAACCTGGTGCTGCAACCGCATATACGCCAGACGAAGGGCAACCCCGGAACGCAGGGGAATTATCAGATTGGCCAGAGCGCAGGCTGCGGTCAGCCATACTCCTTCAAGAAAACGTGGATGGCCGGCAGAAGAACGAAGCCAGCAGGCCCAGGCCTGATTCTGAATCACCAAATCAACAGAACCGACCAGCATAATGAAAAAAAGCATGCCCAGCAGCCCCGCTGAAAGGGTGACTGTCCCTTCCTGTAGAAAATCGCTGACAATCGGTATGCACCAGAGAAGGGCTGCAGCCAGAAACAGCCAGTAAAGGATGTTCCATATCCGAAACACTAGTGTTCCCTGCGCGCTACAATCATAACTT
>JBHHTX010000215.1:0-2291 GCA_046753585.1 Mariprofundaceae bacterium | reverse complement strand
GCCATTCCTGCGGCGTGATAGAACCTCGTACAGCCCAATAGTTTGACCTGTCCCATGCAGTGTCATCAATGTGCCTGTCATAATCAGATGGCAATGAATAACTCGCAGTCCCGTTTACAGTAGAAAAAGTATGCTCGGACATAAGCCTCTGCCAAGCGTGCCTGCGTGCAAGCATTTTACCTGACATATTCAACATGGCCAACATCTGCGTAGAAGTCTTGTTTGTGCTTCCGACCACAGACGATGGCCTGTCAATACCAATCGTGTCAGCAACATTCTGGATTATACTGAGCATACTCATATCTTATGCCGCCTTTTTCCTTTCACGCAGCCTCTTGTCATTTGCCAACTGCTTAGGCGTTCTCTTCCTCTTTGCCTTCTTTTCAGGCTTGGATTCTGTCAGAGCTGCGACCTTCTCAGTCAATTCAGCAATCTGCTTGGAAAGAGCTTCGTTCTTCTTGTTTACTTCATCAATCTCACTGGTCTGACCAAGATACTGCTCGGCAGTCTTAATCAGGGCGCGTGCGCCATGACCTACCTTCTGAATGCCTGTCTCGTTAAGATCAACAATCTGCTCGACTGTGTAGATTCCAAGCGCCTGTAGTTCAAGAACCTTTGATGGGGTAATTCCTGGCAGATGGTCGATAGGTGATCCTGTAACGCCTTCACCTGAATTAGATTCCCATGCGTTCCATTCAACAGGGTAATCTACTTTGTCCTTTTCCTGAACAGCCCTCTTTATGATTGAGTTCTTCTGGCCGGGAACCTGTATTTCAATAAAATCTTCATCCTTGTAAATTGGCCTCCCAGCTTTTCTGGACTCGAAGCCCTGCAAGACTGGATGCTTATAAAAACGTGCGTGATTTGGCATTGTCTATCTCCTATATTTTAATTAAAAAAAAAGGGGAGCCGAAGCCCCCCTAATCTATTTTAGCGACTTATGCCGCTAATCCGTCATCCATGAATGGACGCGAAATTTCCAGCTCGGCTAAACCTGCGGAAGGAGTACCAATAGCACTCGCTCCTTTACAGATCTTAACCCGATCACCTGCGACAACAGCATCATCTATACTTCCTGCCGTAGCAGTAGCATAGCAATTCGCATTGTCAGCAAATCCGGCCAAGACTTTACCAACTGCCTTGCCTTCGATCTGATACCAGCCGTATGAAGATGCAACATTAGCACCCATTGCAAATGCAACAGGGCCAATAGCATTAGCGGCCAGAAGAGCTGTTGAGCCATCATCTGCATTGTATGTTACAGCACTACCAACGGCAGTTGATGCAACACCAAGCAAATAAATGAACTCGCCCTCACCGTAATCGGTTGAGGCAATATCCTTAGCACGAACAATCGTGCCTAAAGGATGGTTCTGCGTTGTAGAAATCTCATCAATCGCCTGATTGATAATTCTACCTTCGGTCGATACAAAGTTACTCATTATATGACCCCCTTATTCTTTCAACACGCCTTGCAGCGAGCAATTAGATGAAGTCAAGTTGCCAGCAAACAAGATCATGTGAACGGAAGCATCCTGGTTAATTGCTTCCCTGGGTGATTTAGGTGCAAACAGACGATTCGGAGCATAACGGAAATGCAGGTAATCAGTATTCAGGAAATACATATGATTACTAGAGATCCCGCTAGAATCCTCATAGCATACAGGCACGTTATTGGCATAAGCAAGAGATTCAAATCCTGCCGTAGCCTTGTCGCTGCTTGTGACACGCTGGATAGCCTGTAGAGACTCCCAGAAAAGCTTGTAATAAGCTTTATCAGCCATGATAAGATCAGGCTTATCGTTGCCGCGTGAAGCCAGAAGGAACACTTCATTCATATACTTCTGAATGTTTGAGCTTGTGGCAGCAGCGCCGCCGTCTGTGGTTGCGTCATACGCCTGATTACGCCAGAACGAGAAGTTGGCTCGGTTAATACCACCAACAGTACCAGTTGAAGGAGAGTCAGCCACAAGTGACTGTAATCCGCCAATCTGTTTACCGCCTGAGCCTGTACCGTCAGAATACATACCAACTGTAACATTGTTTCTCATGGTGTTTTCTGCATTATTGATACGGGCATTCAGCAAGCTGATGATTGCATCTCTGCCAACGTTCTGAACTTCTGATTCCAGACCGTTAATGGATACTGTACCAGCACCCTGTTTCCAATCGAACTCGGCAGCAGAAATGACATCTGGAGGGGTAATGTTCAGCGTCTCATAACCGCTATACCACTCAAAGTTGCCTTCTGAGTATTCAAGTTCCTGCACAATGTTACGACCCGTTGCAGG
>JBHHTX010000214.1:0-2316 GCA_046753585.1 Mariprofundaceae bacterium | reverse complement strand
TATTAATGAATCGCTCTATAACATCAATAACAGAATCATTGACGTTAGATTGCGATAAATATTTATGATACATCGCATTCTTCATCTTTATGATTTTTCTATATTGTAGGCCTGTTAAATTATCAACAATTAAAAATAGTTTTTCTCTTGTGAATCTTTCATTTTTATTATGTGCTATCGCCAAGTCCACACCTGTTATTTTCTGAATGGCTTCTTTATAAGCAAGATAGTTGACCATATCCGTATTAACCAGCGTCCCATCTAGATCGAACACTAATAAATGACTATCAGTAATATTATTGGAGTGTATTTCTTCAACCATGCCTTATCTATCTGCATAACGCATAGCATCACCGGCTGCCAAAAGCGGTGTGGCTGTAGCGTAGCGAAAGCCGCGCCGCTTTTGGCGGTCCGCGTGAATGCTTTTGTGTACGCCTGTCGCGGGCGTGAACTTATGGGGTGCAAGTCCCCTGTGTGTGAATCCCCTCATCATCAAAAGAAGATGAGGAAAACACTAGCCGAAGGCAAGGGCTGATTCGTGAGGATTGGTCTGGAGGAAGCCGGAGTGCAAAGCCATGAGCTGACGAACAGGAACAGCATACAAGGCCAAGTCGCTGGATAAGTGGGCACAACATCACGAAGTCCGGGATTCAGGCGATATGGTAAATGCTGCGGTTGTGTAGTGAAAGTTTACGTCTTTATCCGGGGAGACCTCGTCGGCATGCGCTGTCCGGTTGCTGCTGAAGTGACCAGTGAGGCACTGGTTGAACAAGCCTTGGCGCTCGGAGGGTCGCTGTTCCTTCCGGTGCGAGCGAACATAACAGTGAAGCAGCAAACAGACGGAGCGCGCATAGCAGCAATGGTGTGCGTGATCGGTGAGGAGTCAGCAGAGGCCATAGTAGCCAAATACCCATCGTAATGGATGGGACATGGTGAAGGGCCGAACATGAAGAAGGAGGAATCGCTGATGAGCTTTGGCAACATGAAGAACCCGACCGGGGAAGTGAATGCTGAGCGTGTCATCAATCCGGTGAACTCCGATGAAAACCTGATGGAGCAAATCTTCAGCGTGGAGAATGTGCGCAGGGCATGGAAACGGGTGAAGTCCAATAAGGGCAAGCCCGGCATTGATGGTATCACCACCGAAGCCTTTCCTGAGCAGATGCGACCTCTCTGGCCGGAGACGCTCCAATCGTTGCTCAATGAGAGCTATAACCCCATGCCTGTACGGCGGGTAATGATTCCCAAGATGACGGGCGGCGAACGCCCACTTGGCATCCCCACCGTACTGGATCGGGTGATACAGCAGTCCATTGCACAGGTTCTTGGCAGTCGGATTGATCCGACCTTCTCGGAACTGAGTTATGGATTCAGACCCAGGCGTTCCGCCCATCAGGCGGTGCGCAAGGTGCGCAGTTATATCGTGGAGGGCTACCGCGTTGCCGTGGATGTTGACCTGCGTCAGTTCTTTGATCGCGTCGATCATGACGTACTGATGCACTACGTGGGCAAGCATGTGCGGGACAAGCGGGTGATGACCCTGATCGGTAAATATCTGCGTGCTGGATTCTCGAAGGATGGCCGACTGCACCAGACCCGCATGGGTGTACCGCAGGGTGGCCCTCTTTCACCACTGCTGGCGAATATCCTGTTGCATGAACTGGACAGGGAGTTGGAGAAACGTGGTCATCGCTTCGCCCGATACGCAGACGACTTCATTATCATGGTGAAGTCACAGCGTGCCGGTGAACGAGTACTGGCCTCGATTACCCGGTTCCTTGAGCGCAAGCTGAAGCTTCAGGTCAACGAGGATAAGAGTTGGGTGGTTCCGGCCAATCAATGCGAGTTTCTCGGCTTTGTATTCAGAGGCAAGAAGATTCGCTGGTCGGAGAAGGCCTTTCTGGGGTTCAAACGCCGTATCAAGGAGCTGACCGGCAGAAGCTGGTTTGTTTCGATGGGGTTCCGCCTGCGCAAGCTGGCCCAATACCTGCGTGGCTGGATGAATTACTTTGGCATCTCGGAGTATTACCGACCCATGCCGGAACTGGATCACTGGCTACGCCGAAGGGTGAGAATGTGTTACTGGAAACAGTGGCGTTATTGCCGAACCAAGGTTCGAAACCTGCTCAAACTCGGCATGCCGCTTCGTGCGGCGATTGGCGTGGGACTGAGCCGGAAAGGGCCGTGGCATCTGGCAAGAACGCTGGCGACCAACGGCGGCATGAACAATGAATGGCTGAAGAATCAGGGGCTGATCTCAATCAAGGAACTATGGGTGAACATTCACTATCCGGCTACGGCCCGATGATCTTCGTG
>JBHHTX010000213.1:0-2318 GCA_046753585.1 Mariprofundaceae bacterium | reverse complement strand
CGACCTGGAGCACCCCAACACCCTGCGTAACCTGTCGGAGCTTGCCGCGACCAAAACAGTGATAGAAACCTTCAAAAAAGCCATTAACGATTTGACTGTAAGAGACAAGGGTGACGCAGAAATCCGGGACACCATCAAGTTGAGGAAAACACGGCCTTTCGTTGTGAAAGATCAGGGTTATCTGATGCCAAAAAAGAGCGTGTTCAACCGTATCATCGGGGATAGCCGATTTGAGCTTCAGTTCGCTGGCTTCCTTGAGGATTGCAGCGATGTGTTGTCTTACGGCAAGAACTACCTGGCCGTTCATTTCAAGCTGGATTATGTGAACGCAGATGGTGACATTTCCAATTATTACCCGGATTTCTTGGTGAAACTTGCTGATGGCCGGATCGTGGTTGTGGAAACTAAAGGCCATGAAGATCTTGATGTGCCGCTGAAAATGCAACGGCTGCGTCAGTGGTGCGAGGACATCAACACTATGCAATCAGATGTAGTATATGACTTTGTGTTTGTGGATCAGGAGAGTTTCGAGAAGTATGCGCCGAAGTCGTTCAGCGCGATTTTCAAACTATGTCGCGAAACAGGATTTAATTCGCTACAAACCACTTACGGTTATTTGATTTTTTTCTGACCAATACAATTTACGCAATCTGCGTTGATTGGTCATACATTCCTTTCTCTTTTTCAAAATTGTTTCAGCCCGTCCCTCATGTTTATCAATGGGGTGAATATATCCAATGCCAGAATGAAAATGCTCATAATTGTACCAGTGAAAATAATCCTCAAAATAATCCCGGGCAATCCCGATAGAGCGGCCGGGAAACCATCCGGGATAGTCAGGAGCGGTCTTTACTGTTGAAAACAAGGATTCGATAAACGGATTGTCATTCGGTGTCCTGGGACGAGCAAAGGTCTGAGTTAAACCAAGATCACGCATCATCTGCTGTACCGGTCTTGCCTTCATCTGCGATCCGCGGTCATTCACTACCACCGGTAACAGGTCTCCGGGTACATCCAGTAATCCTTCGGCAAGATAAGCATCATCAATCAAGGCCTG
Organism: Mariprofundaceae bacterium; assembly: GCA_046753585.1. Lineage (GTDB taxonomy): Bacteria > Pseudomonadota > Zetaproteobacteria > Mariprofundales > Mariprofundaceae > CAYLYU01. The sequence continues at coordinate 1,261 of JBHHTX010000213.1, read as the reverse complement.
GGCTTCCGATAGCATAAGACTTGAACTGATACGCCAGGCGACTACTTTTCGGCTCCATTCATCCAACATGACATACAGATACCAGAACATTCGGATCAAATCAGTTCTTAGGTAGCTCAAATCCCAGCACCAGCATTGGTTCGGGCCGGTAAGTTCATCGGGACGAGCGGGCTTCCTACCGGCGCCGGTACGCCTGAATAGCGGTCTTCTGTCAGATAATATATTTTCATCAGAAAGAATACACCGTATCGCACTTGCCGACACATAGAATAAACCCTGTTCCGCACCTTTGCAGGCTAAAACATGAAGGGAATAATCTGCCGTCTCTTCCAGTTGAACATAGTCCAGAACGGCTTGTCTTTCAGATGGCATTAGATCATTCACAGGATGTTTCGGACCTGCTTTATAATTATTCATGTTCCCCGTTGTTCTGCTTCTTGAAACCCAGCGCTCTATGCGACGGACATTGATCTGTAATAAGACACATGTCCGGACCTTAGGTATTCCCTTGGACTTGGCATAGAAAATAACACTGACTACGGCCTCTTTTACTGCTACCGGTAAAGGATGGGAAGGAAAAGGACCTTCTATTCCAAGTTCACTTTTTTTTTGAGTGAAGTAAACAGTACCGACATCTCCGCCAGAGCTTTCTGTTTTTCATCCAGCTCATCCTGTAATTGATTGTATTGCTCTTTAGGAACTGTCGCTATCCTTTTTCGCCCGGGAACACTGTTGGTCAAAGCATCAATGGCACCTGCCTCAACTGTTTTGCGAATGCGATGTAGATCAGATGAATACAATCCATATCTTCTTAAAATCTCTCCGACCTTGGCATCTGGTTGCTGACATTCCTTATAGATCTGCCATTTCTGCTGCGCGCTTAAATAGCGACGTTTTTTTATTTCGTTCATTCCTTGACTCCATGTTAATGAAGTGGTTCAGTAGAAAATTGTAATGCTGCGTTCGCTATCTGCCCGAAAGTTAGGCGGGCGTTCTCTCCGCATTACAATTTCCACAGTCAGAGCTTATTAATCTTTCTATTATACGACACAGTTAAAAAATTGCGCGGAGCGAGTCGTGATGGAGGTGTTGATGCCATTGCATTTGATCCGGATCCAATTAGAGGAGGTAAAATCGTAATTCAAGCAAAAAGATACACGAATATAGTAGGTGTGGCAGCCGTAAGAGATTTATATGGAACCGTAGTAAATGAAGGGGCAACTAAAGGAATACTTATCACTACTGCAGATTTCGGCTCAGA
>JBHHTX010000212.1:0-2336 GCA_046753585.1 Mariprofundaceae bacterium | reverse complement strand
AACCAGGCGGTGGATATGTAACTGTGTTTGGGACAGTCGAAGTTGATGTCGAGTTCGATGTCCCTTCAGATATTGAGGCCAGAGATAAAAAAATTGCAGAGTTAATGTCACTGGAGGTATCATGAGCAGAAGCGGCGAAGCATACATTGATTATCAGGCGGACATGGAAGATTACGAAGCCACCCAGGAAGAGTGTGCATTCTACAGTGCAGTGCAGGAAGTTAAGGGCTTCATTGAGGCTGGCTCTGTGACTCTTGAACAGGTGGAAGCCATATTGAGAGGGGAAGCAGATGAGTGATATTGATAAACTGCGTAAGCTTCACGCCAAGTTTGCACCCACAGACCTTGAATGGCGGTTGCAGCAATGTGGCGAAAAGAACGGCAAGATTTGGGCAATGGCATTGTGCTACGTTACCAACAGGGCAATCATGGCTAGGTTGGATAGTGCAATGCAGCCACACAACTGGAAAAATGAGTATCAGGCAGGCCCACAGGGCGGCGTCATGTGCGGGTTGTCGCTTCGTGTTGATGGTGAATGGATAACAAAGTGGGACGGGGCAGAGAATACTGATGTAGAACCCGTGAAAGGCGGCTTGTCTGACGCCATGAAAAGGGCTGCTGTTCAGTGGGGGATTGGCAGATATTTGTATTCACTGGATGTTGGCTTTGCAGATGTATGTGAAGCAGGTGTCAAGCGAGGCAAAACTAAGTCCGGCACATGGTTTAGGTGGAATCCGCCTAGCCTGCCTTCCTGGGCCATGCCACAGCAGAAAGACGTTCCCACAGATGAGCATGAAGATTATGGAGACAGAAAATGAAGGTCACGAATAAGGCCGGATTACCCGGCGCGATTGTCGAGGCCGTAAAGAATGATGATTACGACCCAGGCAAGGCTGACATATCATGCACCACTTTAATTGCACCACCAAGGCAAAGGGTTCTCCGTAAGGCTCATGATGGTGAATTGGTTGAAGATGCATCGGATAGAATCTATGCGCTGCTCGGGCAATCAATGCATACCATCCTTGAGCGTGCAGAGCCGTCAGCTTTGGTTGAGAAAAGACTATATATGAAGATGGGTGGCTGGACAATTTCAGGGCAGTTTGACCGAATATCGATCAGGCAGGTTACTTTGCAGGATTATAAGTTATCTTCTGTATGGGAATATATGTACGGATTAAAGCCGGACAGAATTGCACAGTTGAATGTACTGGCTGAACTAGCCCATCAAAACGGTTTGGAAGATATATCCAAACTTGAGGTGGTTATGATTTTCAGGGACTGGCAGAAGTCGCAGGCCAAGTTCAAGAAAGAGTATCCTCAACACCAAGTTGCAAGATTACCCGTCCCGTTGTGGGATAAGGAACGTAGGCTCGCTTACATTGCTGAAAGGGTAAGGGTACACCAGGATGCAGAAAAAGGCGTTGTGGTGGATTGTACGGACGATGAGCGGTGGTTAAGGGATGAAGCATGGGCTGTGATGAAGCAGGGTCGCAAGACAGCCTTGAAAGTTGAGCCAACAAAGGTTGATGCTGCGTGGTGGGCTTTGCGGAAGGGGCATGCAGTAGCCGATGGTGAGGATGCGGTTGCTTTGAATGAAGGCATATCAATTATCCACCGACCGGGTGTAAATACTCGCTGCGAAGCTTATTGTAACGTCGCACAATTTTGTAGTCAGTTTAAGAAGATCACTGGCTGACCAGTTTGGCGCTGGTTTCCCCTCCCTTTTTCCAGCGCCCGGAGCCTGCCGTCCCGAAGCGAAAGCAACGGCAACATTTTAAGGAGGATGAAATGGATGAACTAATTACAACGAGAGAAGCCGCTGAGATGCTTGGGATTAAGTACCAGACACTGCGCAAGCACGTTATGCAGGGTAAGCAGCCGCAGCCGATAGATAAACTTCGCGGACGAGTAAGCATGTTCAGAAAAAAGGATGTGGAAAAGTTGTTGACTGAAGAAGGTCAGCGTGTATAATGCGCCCCATCAAGACAAAAGCCCCGCATATAGCGAGGCTCTTGATACGGACTTGGCTTTGAGGGGCTATCCGAATGTGGACAATTCTAGTCCTAATTCCCCCGCCACGTCAAGTCCCTCTGGTTTTGCTATGGCGTTTCCCAAAGAAAGCGCAATATCGGTTGGATGTGTTACCGCTAAAAACATCCCGTCTGAACAGCTGCTCTGTCCGACCGCCCGACAACAGCGACCTGACGATGCAATAGCATTGGTGTCACGAACGAATCGTGATTCAGCGCAAGCTGACAGGGGAATTGCTTAGTACCCTTCCGAAAGGAAGCCTGGACACTAGTCCGGGTCAGGGGAACAGGGGCGGACTGACT
>JBHHTX010000211.1:0-2372 GCA_046753585.1 Mariprofundaceae bacterium | reverse complement strand
GGAACGAATTGTTTCATTGACATCATTGAGTTGAGAGATGGCATGACGCATTGCATTTCCTGCCACACCAAACAATTGCTTTACCTGATCGGGATCATCAGGAACCCCTCTATGCAGGGTCTCTTCCAGCATATTAAGGGCTTCAACCTGCTGTCTGGTTTCGGGCATACGGTCATACAACCCTTTCAGATTATTTTCCATTTCCGCCAGAAAGCTGTAAAAGCCTTCGCGTATCACAGCATCGTCTTTCAAGTGCCGATCAAACGAACGTAACGTCACACGCATCAATTCTTCGATCTCTGCATCAGCCGGAACTTGCCTGTTTAAACGACTGCAGATATTGGAAAAAGCCTCCCGCAGTATGTTTTCATCTATCGCCCTATCAAGCTTCTTGCGAATAATATCAAGCTGTCCAAGCAAATAAGCCCTATCGTCACCCGACAAATTTTCCAAATTTAAAAGTATTGTACTACAACGATCATCCAGCAATGGCTTTAACAAGGATAACAGCAGCCGTTCCGATTGCTTCCATTCCTGGGGAAACCCTTTCATGGCATCAATTTGAACAACCAACCTGCGAAAGCTACGGCGCAGGTCGCTTTCGATATAGTTGCCGGCTAGCACCTCACCACGGATAGCGCCCAAATCATCCAGCAGCCGTTCCAAATGCTGGGCATATCTTACACCAATGCTCATAGCCAAAATATTATTCTCTTCATGTGTTACTAACGAAATTCCGGCTACTGCTAAAACCCCGATTATAGCAACGCATTCTCATCAGCCCATTCAAGCGCATCCCAATATATGGGTATTACCGCTTTAATTTCCACCCCCAACTCCTGAAAACCATCCACAGCTGCAGCCCAACCCTGTTGCTCAACCGTTTGAATCGCTCCAATCATTCGCGCATATCGGTCATCAGAATCAATCAGCCCTTTCCGAACCGCATCAGGCAACGTTAATGTTTCAAGAATATTTTCAATGGGTTGATCCAGCATGGCATCAAGCAATGAAAACATCCCAACAAGAAAAATATCCGAAGGGTGTGCATGCCCATCACCTTCAGCCAGCAATTCCATCATTCTCCCTCGCACCAACGCCGTATGCATGAGCTCGGAAGGTTTATTGTCGTTCAGAGATGCAAAAGAAAGCGTTGTTAACCATAGCTTGATACGTTCTTTTCCTAATAGTGCAACTGCCTGGCGTACAGAATCGATTTCCCTCTGGAAACCGAATGCAGCTGAATTAATCAGTTTGAACATGCGATATGAAAGATCCATATCCTGCAGCAATACCGCTTCTATCTCTTCCAGAGAATCAGCACGGACAATTTGTTGCATGGCATTTAGTACGGATAGTCTTGACGGCCCCACCGGTTGATCCATTGCTAAATCCGGCTTGCTAAAAAAGGCACCCTGAAAAAAACCTGCCCCCAGATCACTAAGCTTGTGATAACTCTCATAGTCATCGACACCGGCAATAATCATACTGCCCGTGCGTACACGCAATTGCTTGATCAAATCCATTTGCCCAACATGAATACGTATATATTTCGCCAGATCCAGCCAACGCTCATCAGCCTGCTCTCCATCCTGCAGGTCAATCACCAACGGGTAGCCCAATTCATTCAGTTTCTCTGCACAATCAACGGAGCAAACCTGACTGACAGATGCGGGCACAATCAAACCGACATGCTCAGGCGATAACAGTTCCGAAAAAGACTGTTCGATAAACGAAGCATCCACTTCAAGGAAGGCCTGTTTCTTCCCTGCAATCTTCTCTATCCCCATATCAAGCAGGAAAGCCATCATCCGCTTGTCGTTCTCCGTTGCTTCCACGCGACCATCCCCGTGGCAACTAAGCTCATACCCCATCACATCGTATCCACGATTCAGAATCGCCTGGCGCGAAAATAAAATTTGGTGCAAAATTGTTCCTCCCTGTACCTGCCTCTGGAATTTCTCTGTTTAATGTTTGCGACAGCGACGCTTGCTGGTCGGCAAGATCCCCATAGCCTCACGATACTTGGCCACGGTCCTTCTGGCAACAACAACCCCCTGCATTGCAAGTCTATCGGCAATGGCCTGATCAGAAATGGGCTTATGTGGCGGCTCAGTGGAAATAAACATGCGTACATATTCCTGCACCTTACGCACCGAAATCATACCACCGTTTCTTGTTGCAAGGCCAGCAGAAAAAAAAGACTTTAACTCCACTATACCAATTGGCGTTTTTGCATACTTCCCACTAATTGCTCTACATACAGTGGATTCATGCATACCTATATCATTTGCCACATCCATCAACGTCAAAGGTTTCAATCCAAGCGGCCCATACAACAAATAATTCTTCTGGCGATCAAGCAAACATAA
>JBHHTX010000210.1:0-2394 GCA_046753585.1 Mariprofundaceae bacterium | reverse complement strand
GTTAGCTCTGGAAAGGCTAGTTCTTGCTATCAACAGTAAAATAAGCTTGAACCGGGCGAATGTCATTCTTCTTCATTCCTGCTACCGAAAACTTGAATATTACCGACTAAAAGCGGGAGAAAGCCAAAGAACGCAGGATACTATATCGTTCTCTTCCCCTCTTCCACGTCCACGAAGCAGAGTATAATAGCGCCGGAGATAAACAGGATAAGAAGGGCCAGGATCGATACTCTGGGGTTGCCGGTGGCCACACTTACCCAGCCCATGAGTACCGGCCCGATGACAGCGGCGAATTTACCCATCATATTGTAGAATCCGAAAAACTCCGCCGCCCTGCCTTGAGGAATCAAGCGTGTGTACAGAGATCGACTCAGGGATTGTACACCGCCCTGCACCAGACCAATGGCTACGGCCAGCATGTAGAATTCGGCCAGGGACTGTATAAAATATCCCCAGATTGTGGCGCATATATAAACAGCGATGCCGATAAAAATACCGGTTTTGGCCCCGAAGCGTTCTCCCAGTTTGCCAAAGGCGATAGCAGCGGGAAAACCGACAAACTGGGTAATGAGCAGGGCTACAATGAGACCATTGGCATCGAAGCCGAGGGAAAGGCCAAAATCCACCGCCATGCGTACAATGGTGTCCACGCCGTCGATATAGAGCCAGTATCCGGCAAGAAACAGGAATACGGCCTTCAATCGTCTGATTTCTGCAAAGGTTGAAACAAGCCGGGCAAAGCCTTCGCGCGTAGCCCTGACAAAGCCAATGCTCTCCCCTGATCCCGGTTCATCGACCAACAGAAATACAGGGATAGAGAAAACTGCCCACCAGCAGGCCACCATCAGAAATGAAACACGCACGGCCTGACTGGAATCGGCAAGTCCAAAGGGTTCGGGCCATAAGGTCATGCAGACGTTGATGGCAAACAATAATCCGCCACCCAGATAACCCAGGGCAAAACCCAAGGCCGAGACAACATCCAGCCGGTGTTCATCCGCAATACCCGGCAGCAGCGAATCATAAAAAACGTTGCCCCCGGCAAAACCGATGATGGCCAGAATGTACAGAACTACGGCCATGCCCCAGTTACCCCCTGCTACAAGAAAAAGGCTGCCGGTCATAACAATGCCCATCAGGGCAAAAAAGATGAGAAATCGCTTTTTCGCGCTGCCACGATCGGCAATAGCACCTAACACAGGGGCAAAAGCTGCTACGATAATGCTGGCGATAGAGTTGGCCGAGCCCAGCCAGAAGGTGCTTTCGCCCACCTCCATGCCAGCACCCCAGTATTCCTTGAAGAAGAGGGGAAAAAAGCCCGCCATGATCGTCGTGGCAAAGGCGGAGTTCGCCCAGTCGTAAAATGACCAGGAAAGCTCCCTTTTTCTTTCCGGGGACAGTTTACCTATTCCCTATGGCTGTAGATTTTGATCTTTTTCTATGGGCTTTTTCGAACCGAAAAAACGTCCGATTCTGGAAAACACTGTTTTGATACCCCGCCACAACTTTGGCAACAACCAGACCAGCATCACCATGAACAGGATAAACAGAATGACAAACAGAACAGGGTGATGCAGGGCTGTCCAGAGTCCGGCTATGACGGCCACATCTTCCAGAATTGACACTGTCCAGTTACTGAAAGGCTCGGGTGAGGTGTTGACCAGAACCCGTGCCCCGGCCTTGGTGGCATGCGTCCCTGCGGCCACGCCACCACCGGCAATGGCGGCTGCCAAAGCAAGTGCAGGGCTAACATCCCCTACGGCTCCAGCCGCCAGCACGGCCCCGAGCGGTATACGAATAAAGGTGTGAATACCGTCCCAGCCGGTATCGACTCCGGGCATCTTATCGGCAAAGAACTCCACACAATACATCAGGCCCGCAGCTGCCAGAACCAGTGGATCCTGAAGAATCTCCAGCCCCGGAGGTAAATCCATATTGCCGCTGGCACCAAGCAGACCCAGCATCAGAATTGTCGCGTACAGATTGATACCTGCTGCCCAGGCAACGCCCATGGTCAGGGCAATGATGCTGCTTATCTGAGCAAGCTGTTCCATATCGTGACCCTCGGCGAAATGCCGGGGTCATGCAACCGAAAAGAGTGAGTCTTTATTGATTAAGAACAATTTACAGCCAATCAACGCTGTTTTAATTTGAATTCGTGACGATGTCGTATCATGCCAGGGCTTGTTTTAAGCCATGCATATGTCCGGGCCGGTTAAATAGTCCCGGCTGAAAATGGAGATAAAATGAAAATTGTAGCTATCGTTGCCGTCACTTTTATTCTGGTTTACACAGGCGCTCTGGTGCGCGTCACCTTCTTTAACACTCCGTCAGTATATTAGGGCCTGTTCACACTAATTCTGACCGAAGCGCTGCTGCCCCAAATAAGGCCAG
>JBHHTX010000209.1:0-2419 GCA_046753585.1 Mariprofundaceae bacterium | reverse complement strand
CCAGACACCACTGATGAGGTTTTTCACAAAATCGGTGACACGGCCCTTCCAACTGACATATTTGGCTGTATTGCCCGAGATGAACAGCCTGGCATCAAAGTTATGCCGCCAGTTGCTACCCAGGTCACCCACGATAAAACTGCGCCGCAAAAAGGCAGCATAATAGCGTTCAAATCGCAGTGGCATCGGGCCGCCGAGATTGATATCTGGCGGCAGGGGTTCGTATAATTCTCCGCTAAAGGTGTTGATGGGTTCGCCTATGCCGGAGCATAAGTCACAATTGGCACTGCTGCCATTTGTTGGTTGCAAAGCAGAAGTGCGCAAAATTGCAACACTGTTGTCCAGAAAATACACTCTTATGGCAATCTTTCCTCCACGAAAGCCAGCGGCTGTACCACTCAGGCCACTATGAGTACTGACGCCAAACTGACTTATTGTTTTATTAACTCCGGGAGCAAGCTGAATGATATCGCCACTACCAAGGATGTAATGCAGCCCGCCAGTTGAATCCTGGGCGAATAGTTTGGTCTTGTTGCCTTCCACCGCTTTGAACGTGGCCACTTTTATTATTAATTGCCCTTCGGGGCTCATCCCAAAATCAAGGATATTAGTTATCTCACTCCCATCGGGAAGAATTGTTCCAGCCGTCCCAGCCCCGGAAGCGTTGAAAGTTCGGAATAAAAGCTCCAGGTTGCCACCACCCGCAGGTGCACGCCAAAGCCCTGATGTCTTCTCCAATACGAAGCCAGTGTTGCTAGCGTTCACCTGCTGGCCTGTAGCCGTGAAATAACCATCCCCGTTTGGAGCGATAACAGGGTTACTAAATTGAGGTAATAACCGACTGAAACCTGTTCTGGGGCCTTCAGATGTGATAAAAACAGGGTCTTTAGCCGGGTCTCTCCATACAGAAGCAATTATTACAGGTGTAGCGTTTGCATCGAATCGCCATATGGCATTCCGAACTGCATTTCCTGGGCCAAGCGGGTCTTTCCATTTGCCGACAAACATGCCTTGCTGACTGCCATTCATCACCGGGTAAAAAGATGCCTTTGGCCAGGCTTCTTTAAGAAATTTGCCGTGAGGAATGCCCGGGGTGGCGCTACCGGTATGTGCCAACAGTTTAGTTGGTATGTCGACAGCTGCAGAGTCTAAATACAAAGCAAGCGACAAGTCGGAAATATCTGCCTGAAATAGTACGTCTGAGCTGTCATTCGCAATAGTGGGGTTATGATCAAAGTTACCCAGCTCAGGAATTCCGGTGATGGTTGTTCCAGGTATCGAAGGGGCAGGGTTACCGATATATGCAGCGGAGAAATCGGTCAAACCACCATTCGGCTGGCCAAATGCCTTACTACCTGCCAGCAGCCCTATCATAAACATGCCTTCGCTGGCCTGGCCTGGACTTGGTGATGGTAATCCGGGCGGAATCTGGCTAAAGGTTAATATAGGCGCCAGGTTACTGCTTGCCGTACCTGCCATCCAGGCGAAGTTGTCAACATAGGTAATGATTCTCCCCCCCGGAGTGGTAAAGAAACGATTGCTGACAGTGGATAAAGGAGTTAAGGAGTAGCCAGAAAATGTTTGCCCGACGATGGCAAACGGTGTTGGAGCTCCATTGCTTGCTGTCCAGAGACCACTTATGGGGGTGCCAAATGGATCAGTCGCGGATGAAAAAGCATGGAAAAAAACCGTACCGTTATTATCTATCTGCAAGCCAAAGGAGTCCAGATTAAATTGGCCAATGGTGCCTGTAGCGGCATCTCCATCCTTTGCTATAATATCAAAACTGACAGCCTGAGCGTAAGCATGGGGCGCTAATAATATCAAGGCCGTCAGCATAAGATGCGACAGCGCCTGTTTTGCAGAACGGCGGTTTGATCCTGCCAGTATTTTTCCAGAAAGAGTTTTCAAGACATTCCATCCGGCAATAAAACGAGAGGGGAGGAGGGGCCAGCCTTGTTTCTCGGATTGAAGGGAAAAGCGCCGACGATAAAATATACCGTGTTTCCGACCGCAGCGAGGTTGGGATATCGGCTGATAACGGAGGAACAAAAAAGCGGGCATGAAAATAATGATTATTTTCTGAAAAAGGGAAGATATCTGGCCTTGCTGCGAGATTTCCTTACAAAAAATCTTTCGGGTTAACCCAGGCAGCAATCTGAAGCCCTGAATGAAGCTTCCAGCCACTCCCGACCGACTACAAACTGATCCCGAGTCAAACATAAAGCCCCCTTCATGAAAGAGACCACACGATAACTTCTTTGAAAGGGGGTGACAATGCAAAATTTAGAAAAGGGAAAAGCAGTTTCCTCCCTGTTTATTTTCGGAAATCTTGCGTGACGGTGGCGGAGCATTACCGCCCGGTCAGAAACACATACACCTTTTCAGATAGATCCCCGTATGGGAAGCGGAACATCGT
>JBHHTX010000208.1:0-2425 GCA_046753585.1 Mariprofundaceae bacterium | reverse complement strand
TTGGCAGGCATGAAATGAGGTGATGTGGTTGTATCTGCTGTGTCTGGAGATTATGGCAAACCACGACCGGCAGTGGTTATCCAGTCAGATTTGTTTAACCCGACTCATGCCAATATTGTCGTTTGCCCTGTCACCTCGCGTCTCGCGGAAGCTCCGTTATTTCGTATGGATGTCCCATCTAACAGCGAAACAGGGTTGAAGAACGGTTCACTATTCAAACATAATCACCAGCCCATAGGTTTTCGAGAAACATTTTCCATGGAACGATTTTAATTTCGCCGGACAGGGTTCGTGGTTCTTTTTCCAGGCAAACAAGTAGACAATGCTTGACCGGGCCATCGTGCTGAAGGGCCTGAAGCCCTTTTAAATCGCTTTGATGAACTCTTTGGGAACTCTTTATTTCCAAAGCAAGCTGTTTGTCGCCCAGGATAAAATCCACTTCCAGACCTGTGCTTGTTCTCCAATAGGCAATAGGAAGGTCAGGATTTTTATAGGCCTGATATGCCCTTAGCTCCATCAGGATATAATGCTCGAATGATTTTCCGAATTCAGAACTACCCAATAATGGTCTGCGCCTGGCCAGATAGTTGGAAACGCCCACGTCAAAAAAATAAAACTTTTCAGTCATAATCATTCTGCGATTTTGGGACTTTTTCCAGGCAGGCACCCGAAAACCAAGATATGTATCTTCGAGAATGTCAAAATAGGTGCGCACAACCTTATGCGACACGCCGGTTTCTCTGGCTATATTTGTATAGTTGATGAGTTCACTGGAAGTAAGGGCCGCGACTCTCAGGAAATCTGCGAAAGCAGGAATATTTTGCGTTAATGCTTCAGCGGCAATCTCTTCCTTTAGATAATCAGCGACATAGGCGCGCAGATCCTCAATCGGATTCGGGGATAGATAATGCGGCGGCAACAGCCCTGTAAACATCACGTTCTCAAGATCAAAACCGTTAACTTCAAAGTATGATAGCGGCGTCATTGTTTTCCGCCAGGCTCGCCCCCCCAAAAGATTGGCGTGCCCTCGCTTTAGCTTCCCGGCGCTTGAGCCAGTTAGCAGAAAAGAGATCCCTCTGTTTTCGATAAGCCAGTGAACTTCATCCAGAATAACCGGAATCTTTTGCACTTCGTCAATTACAATAAGCTTCGTTGTCTCCTGATGCCTTTCCCGCAGCAGGGACGGCCTTATAATATAGTCCGCATAGACATCTGTTTTTAATAAATCAATTAAAATAAAATCCTGTAAATAGTTATTCAGCCAGTAGCTTTTGCCAACTTTTCGCGGTCCCCATAAAAAAGCCGACTTGTGCTCAGGAAGCGTCAGGTCAAATAACCTCTGCGTTATTTTTCTCATGGAAGGAATTATATCCGGATAATTTTCCCTAACAAGGAATAATATTCATGTGAGTATGAAAAAGCGATCACTGCCCCAAGGCTGCTGAATTGTTATCTCTAAACTTGCTTGTTTCTTCAAGCAAGGCTTCTTCTACACAAACAGGGAGCATAAAACAGCCTTGGTGCAGGGTTTCATTATAGTAACGCGTTTCAAAACTCCGCAGCGCGGCATCCTGCCGTCTGAACCCGGTTGCCGGGTCAATTCTTTTGCTGCCCAGGGTAAATGTCCACCAGCCTGAGGGGTAGCTTACGCAGTGCGCCTGACTGGTTTTGGTGATGGCAAAACCCGCCTGCCGGAGTTTCTGATGCACGCTCCGAATGAGCTCAGGCATGAGCAGGGGAGATTCGGTTTGCTGGCAGATGATTCCATCCCTACCCAGCAGACGCAGGCAGGCGTGATAGAAGGGCAGTTCAAACAGGGCTTCAGCCGGGCCTGTCGGGTCGGTACAGTCAATCAGGATCACATCAAAGCTGCCTTCATCTGCCTTGTTTACAAAGTCAATGCCATTTTCAAAATATAGCCGGGCTTTGGGATGATCCAGGGCCGAGGCCAGAGTGGGTAAAAATCGGCGCGAAGCCTCCACCACGGCTTTGTCAATTTCCACCATGACGCACTGTTCAACATCGGGATGTTTCAGTACTTCCCGCAGCGTGCCACCATCACCTCCACCGATAATGAGCACACGTCTGGGGTCAGGGTGAGAAAATATCGGTATATGGGCCATCATCTCGTGATAAATAAATTCGTCCCGTTCGGTAAGCATCACCAGCCCGTCCAGGGTCATCACCCTGCCGTAGGCGTAGGTGTCCAGAATATCAATGCGTTGATAATCTGATTGCTCGTGGAATATGTGTTCTTTCACACGCATGCAAAAACCTGCATCTCCGTCAAGGTTGTGCTCGGTAAACCAGAAATCGGGTTTCTCGCTTAAGTCATTCATGGCATGTCCTGTGTGCTGGCCCTAATTAGACTTTTGCATGAAGGTTACGGCTGATATTAGAAGCTGCAAGACTTGCGTCTTGGTTT
>JBHHTX010000207.1:0-2465 GCA_046753585.1 Mariprofundaceae bacterium | reverse complement strand
ATTACAACACCTCCTTATTCAACTATTGTACAACGTTCATCGGGTGTATTTGAACGTAGCGCCACACACGTTTATCCGCAGTCGTGTTCCCTGACACATCCTCCAGCAACCCCTGTTTGTAACCCGCCTGCACAGAGATTTCGATAAGGATCGTATAACCGGGAACCTGGACTGAATTACCGTCCGGATCGTTAACAGTCCATTGCAGCAAGCCCTGCGGAGCATGGGTATATCCAACAGGTGCGACGCCGGGCACATCCTGAAAAACCCTGAAATAGGTCACATTGGGAAGAATACCGCTTGGATTGTCTCCTCCCACGGTAACATTAACGGAGTTTCTATCGTAACTGAGTGTTTGGGTGGCAGGATTATATGTATAATGCCTTAGCGCCCGATAATTTTCACCCTGAGCAAGCGCGGTTTTCGTTGCTACTGTATCGGATGATTTTCCCCAGTTGTCCAGATTCTGATCCCAGTTACGAAATTGCAAATCTATTGTGTTACCCTGAGGATCATTTGTAATACCTATCGGGGTTGCCGGACCAATCAGGGATGAGCGCAGATCTTCGGCAATGAACTTGATAGAAAACTCCATGTCCTGAACAGCATCAATACGACGATTCTGATAACTGTACTCATTGCTCTGGGAGCCGAAATTCATGACCAGACCAGCAAGCATAATCAGGGCAATCATGGTTGCGATCAGAAGCTCTATGAGAGTAAAACCGGATTCGGGACAATGATCCGCCACGGTCTGCCTCATGGCACGACTACCCTCGTACGCAGGGTAACATTCTTTTGCCTGCCATGTTCCGCCCAGTTCAGACTTACTACAATATCTACCGGGCCTGATTTCGTCGGATCGGGGGAAACCCGGAAGTCCGGGAAGGTTTGCGCATTCAGGCTGGGAGAAAACATTGGAGCCTGACCCTGTTGGTTCGAACCAAGTTGGGTGGCTGCATCCGCCCGGGCCTGGGCTGAAGTATAGCCGGGTACAAGCGCACGAGCGGAAATATTCGCCAAAATCGAATTGGCCATGCCGGCTGCATCAATTCGATGCTCACTTGTCTGATTGGATCGCATACCAACAAACAGCATATTGGCCATGGCAAGCATGCCTACGGCTGTGATAAAGAGCGCCACCATCAATTCCACAAGCGTAAAGCCCTTCTGCTTCACTGACATTGTCCACTTGTACAGCTGCGACGAATGTCCACGCGCCCTGTTACACTGTTCAACACTACATAATATACCTTATCGGCTGCTACTGAATTGATTTGAACAGTAAGGTTTCCCGATGTGCCACGAGTTGTAAAGTTAACAGTCTCAGTGTTGTTGACTCCCGGGCCACAGGCTCCACAAACATAGTCCTGCAGATCAACAGACGGAAATTGTTCCACCTCGGCAACAGCCTGAATCAACCCATCACCGTTATAATCAAAACTCACTGTATCATTGTTGTAATCAAAAATAACAGCCTGACTGGAACGCTGAGAAAGCGCCCGCAAACGAGCCTGCTGCAGGATGCTGACAACCTTCTCCTTGGCGGCATCCACACGCGTATCCTCTCTCCAGCGCGAATAAAAACCACCAGCAACCGTAAGCAAAATAACTAATATACCAAGAGTGGCTATCAACTCAATCAGGGTAAAACCCCTTTGCCACACTTGCGAACTGCCCCCTACAAACCGTAAACTAGGGTACATGCACACTCTCCGGATCATACTATATTTGGCCATATCAACTGCTATTGTAGCAGTGACTGCTGTCACAGGAACCTATCTGTTTTTTGACAGCGGTTTACCCAAGCTAAACGACCTGACCAGCTATCAGCCGGCTCTGGCCAGTCGTGTGTTTAATACTGAAGGTGAACTCATTGCCGAATACGCCGAGGAACACCGTATTCTTACGCCACTAGAACAGATGCCAAAACGGCTGATCAATGCCTTTCTGGCTTCTGAGGATGCACTCTTTTACACCCATCCCGGCATCAACCCCGTTCGAATTATCTCGGCAGCCATTGCAAACCTCAGGGCCGGCCATACGGTTCAGGGAGGGAGCACAATTACCCAACAGGTTGCCAAAAACCTGTTGCTCAGTTCGGAACGATCCTATACCCGAAAAATCAAGGAAGTTATTCTGGCTTACCGTATCGAACGCAACTTCAACAAGGACGAAATTCTTTATCTGTACCTGAATCATATTTACCTTGGACGCGGTGCCTATGGTGTCACCTCGGCAGCCTGGCGTTATTTTCACAAACATCTCGACGAATTGACTCTGGCTGAATGTGCCCTGCTGGCAGGCCTTCCGAAAGCTCCCAGCAGGTATGCCCCCCACATCAATCCCGCAGGTTCTATTCAGCGTCGAGATACTGTGCTTGGCATGATGTCTGCCTCTGGTTTCGCCACTGAGGATGAAGTCGAGGCAGCGAAGCTTGAACTGCTAAATATCACCCCCTTACC
>JBHHTX010000206.1:0-2472 GCA_046753585.1 Mariprofundaceae bacterium | reverse complement strand
ACATTCTTTTCAGCAACTGTGGCATCATGTTTTATGCCGGCTTCAGCCATAAATGACGGGGCTCTTTGTTGGAATAAAACCGCCGATCTGACAAGGTCAAAGTAATTCGGCCAGGTATCCGCTACAAATATGATGCTTGCAACTGACAGAACCGCAGCTGCAACCGGAACAAGAAAACGCCGGCCTGGAACTTTTGCTTCACCCAGCACCTCCCTGCCGGCCTGCCGGACATGCTTTGGATAGACCATGATGCCATTGCCGCTGCTGTATACACCAAGCATGGTTCGGTCACATAGCAGGTTGATCAGGCGCGGAATACCATGGCTGAACTGATAAACCATCTTTATGGCCCGTTTTGAAAAAATTCTTCTGTTACACCCGCCCACTGCCAGTCGATGACGGATATATTCGCCTGTTTCCTTTTTATCCAGCGCATGTAAATGATAACGGGCGGTAATCCTTTGGGCCAACTGCCTCAAATCAGTTCTTTCCAGCATGGTTTGCAGTTCCGGCTGACCCAGCAGTACAATCTGTAATAGCTTGCGTTCACTGGTTTCCAGATTGGTCAGCAGACGTAATTGTTCGAGCACCTCAGGGGAGAGGTTTTGCGCCTCATCAATCATTACCACCACATTGCGAGCTTGTCCGTGTGCCTGGATCAGATGGTTGTTGATTAAATCCGTAAATATTTTAATGCTGTTGCTACCATCCGGATAAACAATACCCAGTTCATCGCATATTGTTCCCAGTAATTCTTCTGCTGAAAGCCTTGGGTTCACGATCCATGCGATGTCGATATTTTCCGGAATATCTTCAAGCATTTTTCGACTGATCGTGGTTTTTCCGGTACCCACTTCACCAGTCAACAGAACTATACCTCCGGCGCTATTGAGTCCATATACAAGGTGAGCCAGAGCTTCCTGATGTTGATGCGTGAAATAGAGATAACGCGGGTTAGGCGCAATCGAAAAAGGGAACTCTTTCAGTCCAAAGTGATCCAGATACATCTTCGAATTCTAACTAGCCCGGGAGTCTGTCGGACTTAGGGCTTTCGAAGCAAGCAGGTGGGGGGACGAGTCAACAATGGCATTATTTTTAAGCGCATAGTGGTAACTATGCAACGATGAATCAGGGTATTTTGGGCTGTTATCCCTGCCGCGCAGTAGATTTCTCATAAGTCCGACAGGCCCCTAGTGGATATTATAATGAATCTGCCGAACCTGCCCGGATCGAATCAACTTAAGATCAATGGATGATGCATTTGTAAGTGTCTGGTACATTTTCATGGCCTGCTTGGCATCAGTGATTTTTTCGCCATTCATTCGCAGAATAATATCACCGTTCTGTAGCCCGGCCTGCTGATACAATGAGCCCGGCGCAATTTCAGAGATAACAAAACCACCTGGTTTGCCATCAACCCAATAAGGCATCGCTTTTGCCTGGGACATCAGTGCAGGGAAATCCTGCAGTTGCTGCTGTAAATGAGTGCGGTTGATCACCCTGTTTGTTGTTTGGGCTGCGGGAGTTGTTGTTTCTGAATGGATCTGTTTCGCTGCCCCTGAAAAGCCGGCGAACATGGCAGGGGGAGAAGCAGCAGTCAGTTTTGCACCCTGCTCAAGTAATATTCGTTCCAGCTTGCCACCCCGCTCTATCACAATAGATGCGGCAGTAATTTCTTTCAAAACCACGCCGGGCTGAATGCGATCCCCGATAAGGAAAACCTCCTGTTCAGAACCTTTCCCAATAGCAACAATGGCTGCGGAATTTTCCCCTGCAACAACGGTTCCCAGCAGCTTGATATTCAAGCGGCTTTGTACAACAGGTATGTTTTTTTTAGCCGCTGGCTTGGGAGTCCGTATTTCACGTTTCCCGAAGACAGGGACAGCCAGCAATCCTGATATATCCGGTAATACGGTGGCTATATTTTTCACATTCTGGGATTTTTCTACTGGCTGAAATTCACTATCCTGCAGAAACCAGCCGGAAACTATCCAGGCAAACAGCGTCACCAGAATCAGCTCACTTAGCATCGGAATATTGCGTGGCAACTGCATCAATTTGTATTCTCTCCTTTCCAGCCAATCCCGCATTATATTCCAATACCCAGTTTTTGCATATTAATCTGTTCATTGGCTGGCACATGTCAATAACGATACGACGTTGATACAACGGGATATGGCGAACATCCATGCCCTGACGGTAGGCACGGCCAATCAGAGTGCAGATCGAATCTGGAAAAACACACTTAATCACATAAATGTTGCATTGAACACAGCGCCATCTGAGCCTGTAGCGCATGACTGCGCCATTTCATATCGTACTCGTCGAGCCGGAGATTCCTCCAAACACCGGAAACATTGCCCGGTTATGCGCCTGTACAGGATGCCAGCTGCATCTGGTACATCCACTGGGCTTCGAGGTTACCGACAAACAGCTCAGGCGGGCCGGGCTGGATTACTGGCAATATCTCGA
>JBHHTX010000205.1:0-2481 GCA_046753585.1 Mariprofundaceae bacterium | reverse complement strand
CTGGGCAATCCGAAATTCCGGCGCAACGCACCGGCTGAAATTGTTGCCAAGGTTGAGGATGAACTAGCTGGGTTGCGGAACAGAGGTGCTGAAATCGAAGCAGCAATCAGCCGCCTGACCGGCATGAAGGCTTAAGCAGAGCTTCAGGCGCCAGGTTCCAGGCCGGACCATTGCCGGGACAGTTGTTCGCTGGCATCTATGACCATGCTCATGCGTGTAGAGGCACCCATGGTGGCATTGACCTGCGCCAGGAACATCGCTGGCTTGAGAGGTTGTGGAATAAAGGCATCGGCACCACAGTTAAGCGTTTCGGGATTGGCCTGCTCTTCAGTTAACAGCAGTACCGGGACATTAGCCATGGATTGATGTTTGCGTATTTTATCTACCAGCTGAAAGCCACTGATTCCTGGCAGGTCGTAATTTGCAATTATCAAGCGGGGTTTCTCCGCAAAAATCTGCTTCCACGCTTCTTCTCCACTTTTGACATGGGCAGCCTGGTATTTTCCGGTTGCCTCAAGGATGTCGCTGAGTTGGGTAAATCGCGTCGTAGAGGCGTCCACGACAAGTACTGTTCTGGCTGGGTCTCTGGGCAGTCCGGTTGCATGTGAATGGACTGCATGAGAATACAGGGGGACAACATTTTGCCGGGGGCGGATCGGTTTGGCCCGGGCTGGCTGAGTCATGGCTGGTTTCCGGCCTTGGGCCGGAACCGCATGAATGGTTTTCTGCCTGATAAAGGCTGCCAGGTCAAAGCGAACCGGTGCAGGGATATTCCTTTCCACTTCTTCCAGGCTGGTCAGTCCCACCATGGCTTTGCTGATGGCGTCCTCAAACAGGGTGCGCATGCCCGCACGTTGGGCGGCTTCCCGTATCTGGCTGCCGCTTGCTCCGTTGGTGATAAGTAGTTCTATTTCATCGTCTATCATGAGCATTTCATAGATGCCAATACGGCCGGCGTATCCCAGCGACATGCATTTGCTGCAGCCCTTGCCCTTATAGAACGTGATGCCGCCGGGGATGCCGAAACGTTCCGTAGTTTGTGAATCAACAATGGCTGGAACCTTGCAATGGGGGCAAAGGCGGCGCATCAGGCGCTGGTTAATGATCATACTCAGGGAAGATGCCAGGACAGAACGCTCAATTCCCATTTCTTCCAGGCGTGTAATGGTTGAGGGTGCATCGTTAGTGTGCAGAGTGGAGAAGACCATATGGCCTGTCTGTGCAGCCTTTAGCGCAATGCTTGCCGTTTCCTGATCACGGATTTCTCCGACCATGACGACATCCGGATCCTGACGTAAAATTGATTTAAGGGCAGCGGGGAAGGTCAGGCCCGTTTTTTCATTGACATTGATCTGATTGATGCCGGCAACTTCATACTCAACAGGGTCCTCCACGGTGATGATGTTTGCATCCTCGCTGTTCCGGCGTTTGACAAATGAATACAGCAGTGTGGATTTGCCGCTGCCGGTTGGCCCGGTGGCAAGGACTGCTCCGGTGGGTTGATGAATGACTGCCTTGATTTTTTCTTCCA
Source organism: Mariprofundaceae bacterium (assembly GCA_046753585.1). GTDB lineage: Bacteria > Pseudomonadota > Zetaproteobacteria > Mariprofundales > Mariprofundaceae > CAYLYU01. The sequence goes on along the minus strand of JBHHTX010000205.1, from coordinate 950 downwards.
CATCAGGCTCAAAGCCAAGCTTTTCTATATCCAGCGATATAGCATCCTTATCCAGCAGCCGGACAACAATCGTTTCTCCGTGAATGGCTGGCAGCATGGAAATACGGAGATCTACAACCCGGCCGGAAAATTTGATGCGGGCGCGGCCATCCTGCGGAGTCATTGAGTTGGCAATATCCAGTCCTGCCATGATTTTGATGCGGGCTGCCACCTTGGAATGTACGGATGATTTGAATCTGGACACAATCCACAACTTGCCATCAATCCGCGAGCGGATAGTACTCATTTCTTCGGCTGGCTCGATATGCAGATCCGAACTGCCGGTGCGCATGGCCCGAATCAGCATTTTGTTGACCATTTGTATGATGGGAGACTCTTCGGCACCACGTTTCAGGTCAGTTTCCAAGTCCACGGATGGCTGTTCCGGTTCAGCCTCAAGGCAATCTTCTTCATCAATTAAATCGCTGAATTCCAGGGTTGTACCACCGAACCATTCCTGCAATTTCAGGTCAAGATTGGCGGGTGTGATGAATACAGCGTGGATGGGCTTGTTTGTCTTGGCGCCGACAAGATCAACCCTCTCCAGATCCAGCGGATCGATCATGGCAATCACAAGATGCCTGCCGACAATCTTGTATGGCATGAAGCCAATCTGCATACAGAGCTTTTCCGTACACAGCTCGATCAGTTCTTTATCAGGTGAAACATTCTTTGGATTCAGAATTGGAATTTTGTTGATGCTCGACAGCACGCGAACCACGCGCTCCTGATTAACTCCGTATAGCGTCAGGATGTGTTTAAGGAGAGATCCGCCGAGTTTTTTCTTGTTGGCCTTGGCCTCATGTAGTTGCGATTCGCTGATCGCATGGTAACGGACAAGTGCCTGCTGGGTTGCACCGATCATTCAATCTCCTGGGGGAGAACTGATCAATTCGTGGCATGTTGTTTTG
>JBHHTX010000204.1:0-2489 GCA_046753585.1 Mariprofundaceae bacterium | reverse complement strand
GGAAGTCCCATGGGTTAATAAGACGTAAAAAACCGTAATTGCCCAACCAGGCTAATTCAGCGGATGCAAAAAGCCGCGCCGCTGATTAGCGGCGTTATGCAATAAACATGGAGAGAATATGAACCAAAGAATTTTACTTCCGTTACTGTCATTACTGGTGATTTCAGGTTGCCAATTTAATCAAGTTAAGGCGGCTTCATTTGAACCATCCGCCCCTCAAACGCAGCCTGTCAAGCAAGAGCAATCGTTTGTATATAGTCCTGCTGAGAATTACGGTGACAGTTTACTAAATTAACTTAATTATCGTTCCCGGCCTTCGGCCCCCGCTTCTTTGGCTTTAAATCTTTTCCCGCAATCTCTGAAACCTTGTCCAGCCATGTATCATTCCCCAGTGGTCTGCCACTGGTTTCGGACTGGCGCAGACTCCTGAATGCATCTGATCTGTCCTCATCCTGCGCCAGGAACTTGCCAAAATCACCATACCGCTCAAGGACCGGAGCAACCTTCACCAGTTCATCATCCCGCCCCGACAAATGAGCGCCAACACTCGACCAGCGCCAATCCTCCGCTCGCTCAACCAGATTTGCTCGAACCGGATTCATCGACACATAACGCACTGCATGAGCCAGGTGTTCCTCATCCATCACCACAGAACCAAACCGACCTTGCCACAAATGCCCGGTCTCCCGCATGCGAGCGTTGATATAACCTGTGTAACGGCGGTGGGCATCTGCAAAGGTGCGACGCAAGCCATCTCCATCCGATGGAACAATGATCATATGCACATGGTTCGGCATCAGGCAGTAGCACCAGATCTCTGCCTCAGCCTTTCGGGCAGCCTCGCTTACCAGCGACTTGTAGAATTCATAATCTCCATCTTCAAAAAATGTCTGCGAACCGCGATTTCCGCGCTGTGTCACATGATGCGGATAACCGGGAATAACTATTCGAGGTAAACGAGCCATTGTCGTAACCTTGCATAATAAGTATATTTAGTAAACTGTCACCGTAATTGCAATTTTTCGCCCAAGATGAATTTCTTTGGAGAGAAGACACAACTTCATATTGAACATGGACTCTTTTACTTTTCACAAATCCTACACATTTAATTCAACGATATATGTCCCATATATATGGGACACGATGGCTTACCGAGTACAGCTCGGAGCGCCACGCGAATCACTCGGAAATTTGAGAGAGAAAAGGGGTCAAGTATCATATACACGCCTTATCTTTTCCATCTTTCTTAAAAGATCCAAATCCCTATCCAAAAGCGCACGCAGCTTTTTTACTGTCGTTGGAATACTGCCCGTTCTTTTTAAGCCAAACGCATTGGCAATGACAATCAACTTTTTGCTGCCTATCTCCTGTGATAAATGCATCGCAACCCAACGCGGTACGTTATTTTTCCCGATTCCTTTCTGGCCTCTTATGATTGAGTTCACGCTTACGCCAAATGTCTTTGCAACGAGTTGAACAATCTCATCAATAGAAGGACGAAACAGTTGAATATCTTGTTTTGACAGAGCTGTATCCTCTGTTTCTCGTTGCGCATAAGCCCAGTCGCGAAAAGCATCACTGCCCAGATACGGCATGATATTGCCCTTACCATAAAAACGCGCTATTTCTTCATCGACACCAAGCTCAACAAAGGCCATATATTTTTCCCGCACCTTTGATCTGGCATGCAATTGGTCAAAAATATCGCCCTGATACAACCACTTTGGGGGATTCTCATCGCTTACATAATAACGGTAGCTGCTCCAAGGATAATCAACAAGATCATCAACCACCTTTGCTTCAACCGGGTTTCGGTGAATATAGCGGGAAAGCTGAAGCTGATAGCTATCCTCTTCAACGCAAATAGCCTTATAACGTCCACGAAACAGTGGGCCATCAGTATGTTTCATTCTGTTGTGGCGTTGCGTATAAACACCATTGATATGGCGCATGACTCGCCCCAAGTTTGCTTCGGGCGTTTTGACAAGCAAATGATAATGATTGCTCATAAGGCAATAACATAATACCTGGAGGCCAAAGCGTTGATGCGCCTCCTCTAAAACACCTAAAAAGACTTTAAAATACTGCTCACTATGAAATATATCATGGCCAGCCCGGCCACGATTCATAACATGATAATAAGCATTTTCATATTCTATTCGCAAAGGTCTCGACATGGCTAAAACTTATCATTCATGTTAGAAACCGTCAATATGATACTTGACCCCTTTCCTTCTTGCTGCCTATCTCCTCTGATAAATGCATCGCAACCCAACGCGGTACACTATTTTCCCCGATTCCTTTCTGGCTTCTTATGATTGAGTTCACGCTTACGCCAAATGTCTTTGCAACTTGTTGAACGATCCCATCAATAGAAGGACGCAACAGTTGAATATCAGGAAACCGTCAATATGATACTTGACCCCTTTTTCTCTATAAAATCAATTTGAAAGGAGAGTCCATGCGTAAAAAGAACTCAATATTGACCA
>JBHHTX010000203.1:0-2496 GCA_046753585.1 Mariprofundaceae bacterium | reverse complement strand
TAAAGGCAATGTTTTGGAAGGCGTTCATGATTCCCCAGACTGTACCAAACAGGCCGATGAAGGGTGAGGTGGAGCCAACAGTGGCAAGGAAAGCCAAATGTCTTGAAAGTCGCTCGACCTCACGTGATAAGCCGGCATCAAGAGCGCGACGAATACCATCCAGGCCACTTGCAGCTATAATCTTTCCTGTTTCAACCTGCAGGTTATCGCGTTTATATCGCATAAATTCGCGGTAGCCAGCCTGGAAGATATTGGGAAGCGGGCTGTTGGGGTAGCGGGAAGGGATACCGGCCAGAACGGTATCAAGATCCTTTCCGCTCCAGAATGATGTTGCGAATGCATCTGACTCCAGCTTGCTTCTACGATACAGCCGCCATTTATTAAAGATAATGGCCCATGATATCAGCGACATGAGAAGTAGCAGCAGAATCACGCCCAGCACCACCGGGCCCGCTCCCCAGACCAGACTCCAAACCGAAACATCACTTCCCATTTTATTGCTCCTGCTTTTGCATTTGTGTGATAACTGTGCCGGGGATACGTACCGGTTTTCCCTGACGGTTCATGCAAGCCACTCCGATTTTCGCCCTGACCAGCAGGGCTCCACATTTCCATATGTATTGATGGAAATTGATACGTGCGCCTTTGGCTTCTTCGATGTTGCTTTTAACCTCTAATAAATCGTTGAACCTGGCTGGTTGATGATACTTGATCAAAACGCTGGTGACAGTAAATGATACACCTTCCTGTAATTCCAGCTCATCAAGTTCGATGCCAGTGCTGCGTAGCATTTCGGTTCTGGCCCGTTCCATGAATTTCAGATAATTGGCGTAATACACCATGCCTATATGATCGGTATCCTCATAATAGACACGGACTGGCCAGGTATGTGACCAATTCATAATAAATTTCCCTGCTTGCCATCATCCGGTAGCTCCCGCCCAAGATGGGCATAGGCCAGAGGTGAGGCTATCCGTCCTCTCGGTGTTCGGGCAATCAGACCCTCCCGAAGCAGGAAAGGTTCACAGACATCCTCAATCGTATCTTTTTCCTCGGCAATAGAGGCGGCCAGGGTGTCAAGCCCAACCGGCCCACCTGAGTACTTGTCAATCAGAGTAAGAAGAATTTTCTGATCTGTCTTATCCAGCCCCAATTCATCAACATCCAGTCGGGTAAGGGCGTTGTTGGCAATTTTCCGGGTAATGGTGCCTTCATGCTCTACCTCGGCAAAGTCACGAGCACGTTTCAAAAGCCGATTGGCGATTCTTGGAGTCCCCCTTGAGCGTTGGGCAATTTCCAACGCCCCGTCAGGGGTAACAGGTATTTCAAGTAATGACGCAGATCTTTCCACAATACGCTTTAACTCTTCAGAGTTGTACAAATCCAGTTGCATGACTACGCCGAACCGGTCACGCAGCGGGCTGGTGATCAAGCCCGCCCGTGTCGTAGCTCCAACTAGGGTAAAGCGGGGTAAATCCATTTTGATAGAACGTGCTGCCGGCCCCTGGCCAATAACAATATGTAGTTGGTAATCCTCCATGGCAGGGTAAAGAACTTCCTCGATCTGAGGGCTTAAACGGTGAATCTCATCAATGAATAAAACATCTCCGGCTTCCAGGTTGGTTAATATCGCTGCCAGATCGCCAGCACGTTCAAGTGCCGGGCCTGATGTGTGATTTACATTCACATCCATTTCAGTAGCAATGATGGTTGCCAGTGTTGTTTTTCCCAGGCCGGGCGGGCCGCAAAGCAGGACATGATCCAGGGCTTCATTTCTGGCCTGTGCCGCCTGAATAAAGACAGTCAGATTGCTCCTGTTTTTTTCCTGCCCGATATATTCATCCAGATGTTTGGGGCGAAGGGCAGTGTCAAAGGCCTCCTCGGTTAACATTTCGGTGCTGAGAATGTTGTCCATTAGCTCACGCTCTCTAGGCCCTAGTTAATAGCCTTTATTGCAGCCCTGAACATCAGTTCAAAGTTTTCTGCGGACTGAACCTTTTTCAGGGCCGCGTCAACACTGGCGGGCTTATATCCCAGGTTGACAAGGGCAGAGCGCACATCTGCCTGAAACGAACGTGTGCCCGGTATTTCAGCTTCTGTTACAAGCTTTCCTTTGAGCTCTAAAATAAGGCGTTGGGCAGTTTTCTTTCCAATGCCCGGGGTGCGGGCTATATAGTCATCATCGGAATCTTCGATGGCATTCAATAAATCATCAACAGTCATTCCGGACAAAATATTCATAGCGACCTTTGCCCCGATACCGGATACAGTTATCAACTTTCGGAATAGCCGCCGCTCAGAGGCATGGGAAAACCCGAAAAGAGTAATCTGATCCTCCCGCACATGGGTATGGATCAATAAATCGATATCCTGTTTCTGTTTGAGTCCGCACAAGGTTTGCAGGGAGACGTTTACTTCATAACCGACTCCATTCACATTCAGCAATAGCAGTCCCGTCGGTTCAAGGGAGCCTATTTCACCCCGTAGCCCACCGAT
>JBHHTX010000202.1:0-2504 GCA_046753585.1 Mariprofundaceae bacterium | reverse complement strand
GCACCATGGTTGGCGGCATTGCCCACAATTTCAATAATATGCTGGCAGGCATGACCGGCAATCTGTATCTGGCCAAAAAGAGAGTGGAGGGACAGGCGGATGTGCTGCAAAAGCTGAGCAAAGTTGAAGCGCTTTCCTTCAGCGCTGCCAAAATGATCGGTCAATTGCTCACCTTTGCCCGCAAAGGTCTGGTCAGCATGAAGGAGATGCCCTTCACCGCCTTTATCAGGGAGGCGTTAACGTTTCTTCACCCGACATTACCTGAATATATTGAAATGCGTCAGGATATTTGTGTGGATGCCCTGCTGGTCAAGGGAGATGATACCCAGCTGCATCAGATCCTGATGAATCTGATCAACAATGCCCGTGATGCACTGGAGGGTGTAGATCAAGCATGCATCACCATCAGGCTTGAGTCATTCCAGACTGATGATGCCTTTATTGAAACACACCCTTATTTTGAGGCCGGAGCCTATGCACATTTAAGTGTTGCAGATAATGGCATGGGTATTCCAGAGCATCAGCTTGAACACCTGTTCGAGCCTTTCTTTACCACCAAGGAACAGGGCAAGGGAACAGGACTTGGTCTGTCGATGGTGTATGGCGCTATCGAAACGCATCATGGATATGTTGAGGTGGACAGCATCAAGGGCAAGGGTTCAACTTTTCACATCTACATCCCCCTGATTGAGCAGAAAAATATTGTTGCTGCTGCCGTGGACAAAGAGGAAGCTCCCGAGGGCAACGGTGAGCTCATCCTGCTGGCAGACGATAGCCCACAAATCATCGCGATGGGCAGAGAGGTACTGGAATCTCTTGGTTACCGGGTAGAGACTGCCATGGATGGCAGGCAGGCTGTAGAAACATTCGAGGCAGATGCCGGAGAAATTGATCTATGCATCTTTGATGTTGTCATGCCGGTAATGAGCGGAGACAAGGCTGCTCAGGCCATTCGTGCAATCGATCCGGATATAAAAATCATCTTTTCCACCGGCTACGACAAGAATCTGCAAACCGGCATGGAGAAGGAAGCCGTGCTTTCCAAGCCGTTCCGCATTGAGGAGATGAGCCAGATGATCCGGCAACAGCTTAAGAGATAATTTCTCAGGCGTGAATATTGAACAAGCGGTCATGCTCCTCAAGCGCATAACGATCCGTCATGCCGGCAATGTAATCAGCGATCACCCTGGCCCGGCTATTCTTGTCCCCGGCCTGTTTATACAACATCCCCTGCCGTGAAGGCAGCATGGCCGGGCGTTCGATAAAGGCATGAAACAACGCACTGATAATCCGCTGCGCCTTGTTCGCCATGCGGGCGACACGGTAATGCTGATACATATTTTCATACAGAAACCGCTTCAGATCAGCATTTTTTTGCTGAACCTGTTCGGAAAAACTAACCAGTAACTTTTCCGATGCACGCACATCAGCAAGGCTTTGAATATTATGTTCCCGCAAACGCTTGCCCACCTCGTCAACCACGTCGGAAATAAGGTGATTGATCATACTGCGAACGGTTTCATTCACGGACATTCGGGGTTCAATACCGGCAAACCGGCTTATAACCTGTTCGTAATGAAGATTGAACAGCTCAACGGTGCGGAGGCCATCCAGATCAAGAATTCCGGCCCGGTAACCATCGTCCACGTCATGATTGTTGTAAGCAATTTCATCTGCAAGATTGGCAATCTGCGCCTCCAGGGTGGACTGCTCATGCAAACGGTATGCATCCAGCCCCTTACTTTCCGGCGAATCATGGGGCGAATTGTGTTTGATAATCCCCTCACGGCTTTCATAGCTCAGATTAAGACCATGAAAGCCGGCATAACGATGCTCCAGCTTTTCCACCACGCGCAGGGATTGCCGATTGTGTTCGAAACCCTGATAGGGTTGCATGACCTCATTCAGGGCATCCTGACCGGAGTGACCGAAGGGTGTATGGCCAAGATCATGGGCAAGTGAGACAGCCTCAGCCAGATCCTCGTGCAAATGAAGAGATCTGGAAATGGAGCGCGCCACCTGAGCTACCTCGATGGAGTGGGTTAAACGTGTACGGTAATGATCGCCTTCATGGTTAACAAAAACCTGGGTCTTGTATTCAAGGCGTCGGAAGGCGGTGCTGTGAATAATACGGTCGCGGTCACGCTGAAAGATATTGCGGCTGCCGGATTCTTCCTCCCGCAACAATCTCCCCATGCTTTTTGAGGAACTGCAGGCATAGGCGGCTAAACTCTTCTCATACGGGTAGTCATATCCCCGCACCTTATGTGCCACTTTCAAAAGTCCGGGTGAATAAGCTACAATCCCGCTTTGTGTGGATTTTCAGACAGGATTGAGGGGTATGGTGGTTGCATGTGTCGAAAATATTGGCTAAAAATAGACCACAGTGGGGAAATAGATTGCCGCTCATCACCTTTGCAAGTGGCTCTTAGCCTGTTCCATTTCTTCAATGGCCTGCCTTGCCATGGCCAGCGGATCCCCTGCCCTTAGAATCGGTCGTCCCA
>JBHHTX010000201.1:0-2507 GCA_046753585.1 Mariprofundaceae bacterium | reverse complement strand
CCAGATTACCCAAATTAATGTCGGAGCCAGATTGCTCAACGGGTGTTGATTTCCTAGGAAGCCGGTACAAATGAGCAGGATGAACAGACAGACGGAGACTATCTTAACCGGCAAAAGAAACGCGCGGTGAGCCCACATTCGTCCCAATGGCGAGCGGAGAAGGTTTACACGAGGGTATGATCCGGCATCATGTTCCCTGTGGACGAAGAGACCGATGATTACAAATGAGAAGGCAACCGCTGCCGCCGCTCCGGTCACATATAACCACAGGGGCAACGGCAGGCTATAACGCTGACCAAAGGCGTGAGCAGAAACAACCCCTGCACTGCCCAGCAAAAGGATCAGCGCCACGGGCAGAGTTGTCGATTTTACTCGGTTGATTTTATACCCCCGATATTGCGCAGTGTATCATGATAGTTGAAAAAATAAATACAACCCTTTAATATCTACCGAAAATCACCGATCCGGTTGAGTGCCCAATTCCCATTGTAAGGCGCTGGAAAAAAGGCGGAATCACCCAAAGTCAACCATATCAGCCTCCCGGCCGGATCGGTGAAGCCTCCGATTGGATTCCAGGCCGCCGATGGCGCTGATTCGATCCCGAGCCGCAGCCAGCCATTCCAAGGGAAGTCTTTCAGCTTAACCGTCCTGATGAAAATGGCGGAGTTAAATCCGGTTTGAGAATCGTAGGCAATGTTTTCTACCCCTGCCGAGTATTCCTTATTAAAGTATTCGCGTCGTAACGTATACCCGAGCACCACACGCTCACTTTCCCGGGTGAGCAGCGACACTAACTTTCTTTCCATATTTATGCGTGTTTCAACACTGTCATAATCGCCTATCAGCAGGTGTTGATAGATCGCTTTCACAGTTAGCTTAGTGACCCGTTTACCGATCTTGTCAGCCAGCAAAAGGTAAGCCTGAAACCAGCCCTGATGCAGCCAGGGAGGGCCTTCCCAGCCGTCCATATGGATGCTTTGAGATGCGACTAGGTCACCAATGTCCACCACCTCAACGGTCGCATCCCACGTCTTTGCTTTTTCCTGCCCCAGTGCTTTAATGATTTTTTCCGGCATATCCCCTTTGCCATCTAGTTTGAAAGTCCATCCGGCCCGATCGCGAACAGCAGAAGAGGGGAGAGAATACTTCTTTTTCGACTCTTGCACTAAATCAAAATGATAGAGATAATCCATGTGATAAGGCGTAACCGGATAAGGATGGAATATATAAGCCCCTTTGGTTTCGGCCAAGGTGGATACCAGCTGTCGCGCTGCAGCTATTCGCTCTTCCAGATCTCGTGATAACCGCGAATCGGGATTGAAAGTCATAACCAGGTAGGATTTGAGTGACTCGACGTAGCCTACGTCTGAGGGAGTTTTCCCTTGAAAAGCAGGATTTTTCCCAACGTAAGCATGGATCGCAGCGTTCTTAAGCATGTCGGCTGCTGAGATCGGGTTGACAGTTTTTATTCGGATTTCCTGTGGGTAGAAAGATGGATACCAGGGCAATTCATGCCCCGCCTGAACAGGAGTGAGGCCGAGAAATAAGGCAGTAAGCAAAAAAAATATGCTGGCTTTTTTCATACCGCTTCGCTATTACGCTTCAATAGACTGTGTCGAGTCAATCATCCCCTCCACCAATCGGCTTATAGTCAATCGCTTTGCAGATTCACCCGTTTGGTGAGGGGGATTTAGATTCTATGCGGATGCCTTTGGCCAGGTTTTCTTGATCCAGTTATATGTTGCAGTCGGGTCGTTATGTGAAGTACCCGGCTTCGGCCAGTTTGGCGGGGCAGTAATGCTCCGGATCGGGATCTGAATCATCCGATTCGGATCGAGAATCTGGAACTTGTAGTCCGGAGAGTTCATGCTGAAACCGGTTACTGCGTCTTTATAGGCCTGGTGATTATCAGGCCGAATATGATAATAACCACCGGGGCCCGTTATCGATAGACCCTCAAGTTCGCCTATGATCGCTTCCGTCTCAGGCCAGCCCCCTGCCAGTTTGTTGGCCCTCTCCACGGCCTCCTTCAGCATGTACATGGCGACGTAGGCCCCTTCTGACTCAAAGTTTGGATACTCCTTCCACCGCTTAACGTAGCGCTTAACAAATGATGCATTGGTCGGCCACTGGTCGCCCGGTGGGTAAGTGAAGTAGTAGTTTGCGTGTACCCCTGCAATGGTTCCCTGGGGGTGGTCTTTCCCGATCGCGTGGGGCGCGATGCCATGGGATATTGTGCTGGCAAACTTCATTTTTTTGAACAGCCCATATCCGAGAGCCTGCTTGTACATGGCTACATAGTCACCTCCCCATACGCCCGATACTAGAAGGTCCGGCTTGGCGGAGATCGCTTTTGTGATGTGAGTAGTGAAGTCGGTGGTGCCGAGCTTGGGCCATCCTTCAGAAACAACCTTGGTGTCAGGTAAAAGTTTCTCGATCGCTACGGTGAAATGGTCGATGGCGTTTCTGCCATAGCTGTAATCAGGGTGGATGTGGGCAATCTTTCG
>JBHHTX010000200.1:0-2509 GCA_046753585.1 Mariprofundaceae bacterium | reverse complement strand
GCGAAGCCGCAGGCGTGCTTGAACATTTTCACACTCTCCAGCGTCAGCGGGGAGATTTTGAATACGAGATAGACGGCATTGTTCTCAAGGTGAATGAACGCAGCTTGCAACTCAGGTTGGGTGCTATTTCCCGTTCGCCTCGCTGGGCCATTGCATACAAGTTTCCGGCTCAGGAAAGTGAAACCGTGGTGATGGACATCAAATGGCAGGTGGGTAGAACCGGTGTGATTACACCTGTTGCAGTGATGAATCCTGTCAAGGTTGGTGGCGTTATGGTATCCCGGGCAACGCTGCATAATATGAGCGAGCTCAAACGCAAGGATGTCCGTATCGGTGACAGGGTTGTAGTGCGTCGAGCGGGTGATGTCATCCCTGAAATCGTGCGCGCAGTTACGCATACGGGTAAACGCAATCCATTACCGTTGGAACCCGAATCCTGCCCGGTTTGTAATGCTCTGGCCTGTCATGTTGAAGATGAGGCAGCGCTCAGGTGCAGTGCCGGCCTTTCCTGTATAGCGCAGTTGAAGGAGCGCATCCGGCATTTCTCCTCACGTCAGGGCATGGATATCGAGGGGTTGGGAGAGAAACTGGCAAGCCAGCTTGTCGATGCCGGTCTGGTCAGAAATGTTGCTGAGATTTATCAACTGCGGCAAGAGGATTTGCTGGCCCTGGCCGGAATGGCCGAAAAAAAGGCCAACAATTTGCTGAAGGCGATTGAAGCTAGTCGGAAAATTCCGTTGCCGAGATTTCTTTATGCCCTGGGTATTCAGCATGTCGGCCAGGCTACGGCAGTAGCTTTAGCAGAGACTTTTGGAAACCTTGAGGCTGTTTGTGATGCGGACCCCATATCTCTACAGGCAGTTGATGATGTCGGGCCGAAAGTAGCTGCAAGCCTGAGGAGTTTCTTTACTGAAAGTCATAATCTGCGGGTGCTGGATAGTTTCAAGACCCTTGGGGTATGGCCAATATCGATAAAAAGGACAAGCGAGGCGAATCACCCGTTATCCGGTAAAACGGTTGTAATTACCGGCAGCCTTTCCGGCATGACACGACAGCAGGCCCGGGAATCTCTACGCGCCCTGGGTGCTCGCCCGGCCTCGGATGTGTCTCAAAAAACCGATTATGTCGTTGCCGGAGAAAACCCCGGTTCAAAGCTGAACAAGGCCAGGCGCCTTGATATTGTTGTCGTTGATGAGAATAAATTTCTCGACTGGCTTAATCCCGGAACCTGACATTGACATGCGGCGCGTACCGCAATCTTTTGATCACAAGCTTGTGAATAGTGGCAATGATGTTTGATTACGCCCATTGACGAAGTTCGTCTGCCGCAGCTTCAGGCAGATGGATATGGCGCTACCCCTGAATATACTCGACATCGAAAACAGTAGTCATCGCCGCCCATTCAATTTCTTCGCGTGTATAGGCAGTGCCTTCGCCAATCAACACATCACTGATAATATAATAGTCATCTCCTTTGACCAGGACTTGAACCCGCCCGGCTTTCTGAGCATTGTAAAAATCTGCAACCGCCATTTCCAACATAATAGATCACCTCTCGTTTCCCGATAATAGCTTTCAATCTTTGCCGGTTCTAACATTCACAAGCTTGTGAATGCGGACATGTTCTATCCGATTCTACAGTTTGCGCCACATGACGCACAGCCTCTATCTCGCCGCCTATGATATCGCTGAATCGTAATGGTTGCACCGGATTCTGGTAGCGGTAAAGGGCTATGCGAATGGTGGGCAGAAATTGGTATTTGAGTGCTGGATGGATGCTCCCAGGGGCTGGAAGGTGGAGCGGCCAGCCTATATTTTCAGGGGATTACGACTTGTTTCTCAGCCGCAGAATTATCGCGGCTGATCGAAGCGGCAAACAGTGTATATCACAATGGTGACAAGCCCGAACTCGTGGTTTTGCGAAGGCTGAGCGTTTCTTGAAGAAGCCCTTATGCAAAGGGCTATTTGGAAAAGGATTGCGTGAACGGTAAGCCGTTGTTTTAAATGGTGGCCAGGGACAGAATCGAACTGTCGACACAGGGATTTTCAGTCCCTTGCTCTACCAACTGAGCTACCTGGCCTTAAGCAAACGAGCGCGGTTTATACTTGGATCAAGGCCGGGATGCAATAGCCATTATGGAGCGATTTCGTTTATAACACAGATTTCAGCATTTGCAGACATAAGGTGCCTTGTGTCTGCATAGGGTTTCAGGCTGGAAATGCACTCTGTAATGTGAACCCGGCCAGCAGCGGGGAAGTGCCTCACCGGGAGGAAAGGTCAGGTCAATTTTGGCCGCACCGACCGGATCACCAACTTCCTCACCAGACTGATACCTTACCATGACACTATCTTAGACGGGGTCGAACAGGCATCCTGACGTCAATAATTTCAGTTAAGTCATCAGATCATACCTTCTGAAGGAACATGTTTACCTCCTGCCGGTGGGCACAGATGGCCCACTCAGCCGGGGTTTATTAGGGCCTGTTCACACTAATTCTGGGCGTAGCG
>JBHHTX010000199.1:0-2515 GCA_046753585.1 Mariprofundaceae bacterium | reverse complement strand
CTCATCACCGAACGCGACGCGCTGCAGCCCTACAGGAATGGATTTCAGATCGTGAACACGATTTTTCAATTGTACCCGGACAGTTTGACCTGGCGGATACGGCATTTTGATCGTCTTTGTGGCACAGCAACAGTGCGGGAAACTATTCAAGCACGAGGGGAGCTGGTCACTTTGCGCGCTTCATGGCAGCCGGCCTTGCGGAATTTTTTGAACATTCGAAAAAAATATCTTTTATATGAATAACTCTTTTGATTAAGTCCATTTTTCCCTCTATCTTCATGCTGAGCGGAGTACAGCTATCCAGTTAGCTCAGAAAAAGCTTGCATTTAATGGTGAATAAATGTACATTTAATAGTACATAAATTCACCATAAATAGAGGCTAACCATGTTATCAATATTTGAATTTCAAAAACGTTTTCCTGATGAAGAAGCTTGTTTTCATTATCTTTATGAACAAAAATGGCCATTAGGATTCGTTTGTCCTCGCTGTAACCACCTCGAGGCTTACTTTATCAGAACTCGTAAGCTGATGCAGTGTAAAAGCTGCCGGCACCAGGCTTCCGTTACGGCAGGCACGATCTTTCATAAATTGCGCCAACCCCTTCTGGTTATATTTTGGGCATGTTACTGGTTCGCCACCACTAAGAAGGGCATCTCTTCGAAAGAGCTTCAGCGCAAACTCGGTATCAAAAGCTACCAAACCGCCTGGACGTTAGCTCACAAGATACGCAAAGCGATGAAATCTTCTGGCCAATACCCCATCCAGAACGACGTTGAATTTGACGAAGCGTTTCTTGGCCTGCCGGATGAAGGCTCCGAGTCGTCTCGTCGTGCACTCGTCAAGGCGGTTGTGGAAACTGACGGCCGCTTCATTGGCCGGACCTATCTTGAACATTTACAATGTGGTACCGCAAAAACAATTGAATCTTTTATTGATAAATGTGTCAGACCAGGGGTGGTGATCAAAACCGATGGTCATCCTGTATATCAATTCTTAAAACAACACTATGAACATCGAGCCTATAAAATGTATCGCAATAAGGGTGATATTGAAAAGAATTTGCCCAAGATTCATATAATCATCGCCAACCTGAAAATGTGGTTGGCTGGGACGTTTAATTGCATGCCATATAAACATGCACAGAGATATCTCGACGAATTCTGCTTCCGATTCAATAGAAGATGGAAACTAGAGAACATCTTCGATAAATTAATCATCCGAGCTGTCGTAACCGCGCCCATTACCTATGCTGAGCTAACTGGATAGCCGTACACGAAGTCGTGCAAGTGATTGTTTTACATAGATGTTAAGCTCTATGATAAAACCTGGTGTTCCGTCACCAGTACCCTACGGTGGCATGCGAACTCCCGTGCATCGGGATGCCGTGTGAAGCCCACCGGACAAAGTACCGAATTCCCGACTATCGGGAAGGGGAGCAAAACGCAAGCAGCGCTCACCCCTGGAAGTCTCAATCCGGGATAGGGCGAGGGTTGAACCGTATGGCTAATGTAATGTGAACACGCGTCTGAACCGTCGTTAGAGGCTATAAGCTAAATGAGACTGGATAAGGCTTTGACCAAAATGGTGCGCGGGTGGCTCAGGGTCTCTAACGTGCCCTGACACGGACATAAGTCCCGCCGGCGGAGAGCGTGAGCCTAACCGGTTTCGGTCACTTGCACGGAACGTGGAAACCCTGTACCTCTCCCCTGCTCTACTGAGCATGGGGAAAGTGAAACCGCAAGGC
Organism: Mariprofundaceae bacterium; assembly: GCA_046753585.1. Lineage (GTDB taxonomy): Bacteria > Pseudomonadota > Zetaproteobacteria > Mariprofundales > Mariprofundaceae > CAYLYU01. The sequence continues at coordinate 769 of JBHHTX010000199.1, read as the reverse complement.
ACACCCATGGGGGTGCAGGGATTGGGATCGTGGAGAAAGCAAAGGCTGTTCTGTAATGGAGCAGATACGGATTGAAACATTATCCGACCCGAAAGGGTGCCCACTTCCACGGGGTGTTCCGTCGCGGGAAACTCTGGAGAATCTTCTGTCAATCAGGGTTGCAAATGAACGTTGGTTTCCACAATGTCTGCACCTGATACCTTAAACGGTCAGAAGACTGTAGAACGATAGCGCGAAGTCAATTAATTGGCGGGCTCATCCGAAAGGTTTGAGCCTTCTGGAATGCTTGAGCCGTGTGATGGGAAACTATCATGCACGGTTCTGAGGGGAGTCTGGGCTGGTAACAGCCCGGACTTACCCGACCACATAAACGAGCGGGGAGAAATCTTGCAAATTATCAAATTATTTATTACTTTGTGAGAACAGTAGAATCAATCATAGGAGAAGTTTATGAGCGTAAGTTCTTCAATCGACCTTAATCAATTGAAGCGTTTGATTGGGCAACGTAACATCAATGAAAAATTGGAATTAATTCGCGTGCTCGAAAAAGATACCTACCCAATTCGCTTTCGTCAACTACTGAAGCGCATGAAAATCGATGATCTGACCATCGATGAAATTACAGCTGAAGTGGAGTCTGTAAGAACGCAGCGATATAATGCCAAGAAAAGTCTAGAGTTGTAATTGATACAAATATTTGGGTCAGTTTTCCGATTGGAAAAGTGCTTTCTGGCTTGGAAGATTTGATTATTGACAATCGTATTCAAAT
>JBHHTX010000198.1:0-2521 GCA_046753585.1 Mariprofundaceae bacterium | reverse complement strand
GGAAGGGAGCCGCCCCCTGATGGTTGAAATTCAGGCCTTGGTAGCATCTACCGTTTACGCCAGTCCCAAACGAAGTGCCGTAGGTCTGGATCAGGGCAGAGTGGCAATGCTTACGGCTGTCCTTGAGCGTCGATTGTCTATTCCTCTCGGGGATCAGGATGTTTATGTAAATGTTGCCGGCGGAGCCAGAATCAACGAGCCGGCCTCCGATCTGGCCGTATTGCTGGCCATCTTGTCCGCCTTCCGCGATAAACCCCTGCAAAGCAATATAGCAGTATTCGGTGAAATTGGTCTTACCGGAGAAGTGAGGCCCGTTCACCAGCCGGAAATGAGAGTCGGTGAGGCACATGCTCTCGGTTTCGAACAACTCATCATGCCGATAGCCAATCAACGGAGGGTGAATGAGTCCGGGGTACATGCTACACTGTCAGCCGCATCTATGCCGCGATTGACTCCGGTGCGACATTTGATAGAAGCTTCGCAGGTAGGTCTGGCTTGATTTTATTTGACTATGTATTGATCGTCATCGTCGGTCTTTCCATGTTATTCGCCCTCTGGCGCGGGTTCATGCGCGAGTTAGTCTCACTTGCAGGTCTTGTTGCTGCCTTCTTTATTGCCGGTCGCTTTTCCAGAATCACCAGCGAATTTCTTCAACCCTGGCTGCAAAATCAGACGGTCAGCGATATGGCCGGATTTGGCCTGATCTTTGTGGCTGTTCTTTTTCTTTCTGGTCTGGTCGGTGTCATCATTCGTAAATTAATCCCTTCAGGATTTACCCTTACCGATCGCCTGCTTGGTTTGCTGTTTGGCATGGTACGCGGCGTTTTGTACATCGGTCTATTTTTTCTTATTTATACCAGTTACGCAAAGCCGGATCAGCCATGGCTGGAGGAAAGTCTGTTTGCGCCCTACACAATTGAGTTAGGCAACATAATTGGCAGTGTCATTCCGCCAGGCTATCCCCTGTCCCGACAGGAAAAAGGTTTGGTCAAACCATCAAAATCCATTGATGAGAGCTCAAATATTACCGGCGGTGAACTGGAAAGCACTGGAGAGTTGATCTGATGAATGACGACCATTTCCGGGACGAATGTGGTGTTTTTGGTGTCTTCGATCACCCGGAAGCGGCCAATCTTACCTACCTTGGCCTTTACGCCCTGCAACACCGGGGACAAGAGTCGGCCGGTATCGTCTCAACCGATGGACATAATTTCAATACGCATCGTGGCATGGGCCTGGTTGCCGATGTCTTTGAGGAAAGCGACATTGCCCATCTGACCGGGCAAAACAGTATCGGCCATGTGCGTTATTCTACAGCCGGGGATTCAGAAATTCGTAACTGCCAACCCTTTAGTTATGAATACGCCCATGGTGGCATATCCATGTGCCACAACGGAAACATTGTTAATGCCAAAGACCTTCGCTGCGAACTGGAACAGAACGGATCTATTTTTCAGACGACATCAGATACAGAGGTGTTAATTCATCTGGTCGCCAAAAGCAAAGCAGCCAACACGGAAAGTCGTTTGGCAGACGCTGTCCGCCGTCTGCATGGGGCTTTCTCACTTTTGGTGCTTACCGAGACCCGCCTCATCGGGGTACGTGACCCGCATGGCATCAGACCCCTGGTACTTGGCCGATTGGGAGATTCGTTTATTCTTTCATCCGAAACGTGTGCTTTTGACCTGATTGGCGCTGAATTTGTACGCGACCTTGAGCCCGGTGAAATGTTGATTATTGATAAAGATGGTTTGCACAGCCACAAGCCCTTTGACCAGGAGAAAAGCAACTTTTGTGTTTTCGAATATGTTTATTTTGCCAGGCCTGACTCCACACTGGAGGGAGTGAACGTCTATCAGGCCCGCTATGATATCGGCAAGGAACTTGCCAGAGGAGCGCCCGCATCAGGAGATATTGTCGTTCCGGTTCCCGATTCGGGAACACCGCCTGCCATGGGCTACGCCAAACAGTCCGGCATTCCGTTTCAAATGGGCCTTATCCGCAATCATTACGTTGGACGCACCTTTATCGAACCTCAGAATGCCATCCGTCACTTTGGCGTACGCATTAAATTGAATGCAACCCGCGATCTGATTGAAGGCAAGCGTGTCGTGCTGGTGGATGATTCAATTGTCAGGGGTACGACCAGTCAGAAAATCGTCGAAATGGTACGTCGGGCCGGTGCCAAAGAAATTCATATGCGTATATCCAGTCCACCAACCCGATGTTCATGCTTTTACGGCATTAATACACCCAAGCCGGAAGAATTGATGGCCAACCAGATGAGCATAGAACAGATGTGTCAGACCATTGGCGCTGACTCGCTCGCCTTTGTTTCTTTTGATGGCATGTACAGGGCTATCGGAAAACCCCGGCACTTACACTGCGATGCCTGTTTCTCCGGTAATTATCCAGTTTCCACCAGCAAGCCGCAATCTCCTCAACTTACTTTGTTGCGCTTTTCGAGCAGAAGGCACTAAGTCTTGAAACCGATCACTTTAGGGCCTGTTCACACTAATTT
>JBHHTX010000197.1:0-2528 GCA_046753585.1 Mariprofundaceae bacterium | reverse complement strand
TTCTTCCATTTTTTCTTGTCGGGTGCGGGGAGATGGCGGTACTTCCCGTTTCTTTACCGTAATTTTCCATGGGTTACGACGCAGGTCATCAGATAGCTCTTCCAGGTTTTCAGCAGTTTTGCGCAGTTCAAAGAGTGTGCGATATAGATTTTCACGATTGTCCATTATCACCATGTCCACATTCTGCATCGTCTGCTTTCCATGCTCGAAGAACTCCTGGCCAGACTCTACGCTGTCGGGAAGTATCCTGCCTATTTTTTCCGTGATCTGGCGAATAGCATGCAAGGTATCCGGCAAATCCTGCTGCAATGCATCGCCTGTTGTGCTCAGCTTACTGACGACATTGCGAAGGTCCTGACGGTTTTCCTGCAATATATCGGATAGCCTTTGCATTGAATTGTTTGTGTTATCCAGAAGTTCTTGCATTTTTGAGGTGCCATCTTTACTACCCAATATGTCTGTTAAAGCCCTGCTTAAAGCTTGCAGATCAGTGGCTACTTTCGTTACCCGGGACATGAAGGTGTTGATATCTCCGCCAGGATCGGTGGGGATTCTGGCCCCATCCGGCAACCACTCGCTATCTCCTGCCCTGGCACGCAGGGAAATATACTTTTCACCCACCAGACCACGGCTGACAATGGTTGCACGTGTCGAGGCGGGTAGACGCACATCAGGCTGGAGGGCAATAGAGATTACAGCACGGTTGTTTTCCAGCATGGTATCCTGGACGATACCAACCTTGACACCCGCCATACGTACCTGCGCCAGCAATTCCAGGCCATACAGGTCTTCGAATTCGGCCTCGACGATATTCGCTTCTTGCTCGAACCAGTTCATCTTGCCGACCCGGCCTGTGGCAAAACCAAGAAGCAGGATTGTGACCAGCACAAAGGCCCCCAGCCTTGCTTGTCTACTCAAACCTTTTGCTCCTGAATCATATCCTTGTTTCCCTCGAGCCGGATTGGACCCTCGGCCCTGCCCTCGACAAACTGGCGCAGCACAGGATCCCTGTCCGAGTCTAGCCGTTCAGGCCTTATCTGGCGATGTATACCGCCCTGATACAACATGGCGATGCTGTCACCGATTTTGCGGGCGCTAACCAAGTCATGGGTGATGGAAAGTTGCGTGGTCTTGAACTCGCGGTGTAACCGTTGAATAAGGTGGTTGATGGTATCGGCCATAATGGGGTCCAGCCCCGTGGTAGGTTCATCAAAGAATACGATGTCAGGTCTGTGACAGATGGCGCGTGCCAGCCCGACTCTTTTCATCATGCCGCCGGAGAGTTCAACCGGCATCTTGTCTTCAATTCCAGGAAGACCCACCCACTCCAGAATCTCACTGGCGCGATTTCTTGCTTCAGCATCATTCATAGCCTGTTGCAGCAGGGCAAAGGCCACGTTTTTCCAGACAGGCAGGGAATCGAACAGGGCAGAACCCTGAAACAGCATGCCTACGCGCCGCATGTGTTTGAGGCGATCATCGCTCGAAAGCCTGCACCAGTTCTCGCCGTCAACCACAACTTCGCCCTTATCGGGTATAAGCAGTCCCAGGATGCATTTAATCAACACGCTTTTGCCGATGCCTGACTGGCCGATCACCACCATGGATTCCTCAGGCATAATGTCCAGATCAAGGTCTTTCAATACGATCCTGTCGTCAAAGGCTTTGCAAAGACCACGGATGCGAATCAGAGGTCTGGTCATCCGAACATCCAGGCCGTGAGGAAGTAATCTGATACCAGAATGCTCATGCAGGAGATGACTACCGCGCGTGTGGTTGCCTTGCCAACACCTTCTGCTCCCCCCCCGCAATGGAAACCTTCCGTGCATCCAATGACGCTGATCAGCATACCGAAAAAGAAGGCTTTTACGATGCCTGAATACATGTCGTTCAGTTCCATATACTGGGTTGATTTTTCCATGTAGATGGCCGGATTTTGATCCAGCATGAAGACGCTAATAGCGTAGCCTCCAAAAACACCCAGAAAGTCAGCCACGATTACCAACAGAGGCAGCATGCATATAGCCGCAATAATACGGGGAGTGACTAGGTAACGCAGGGGGTCGGTGGAAAGGGTCCATAGGGCATCAATTTGCTCTGATACGCGCATGGTGCCCAGCTCTGCTGCAAATGATGAAGCCACGCGGCCAGCCACCATCAGGCCAACCAGTACTGGCCCGAGCTCTCTCACCATGGATAATGATACCACTACGCCAATCATACTTTCGGCTGCAAAACGGTGAAACACAATATATGACTGCAGGGCCAGCACCATACCGGTAAACAAGGCTGTAAGAAGCACAACAGGCAGTGACTGCACACCAACTTCTTCTGCCTGGGCGAGGATCAATTTCGGATAGTAGGGCCCTGTGCCCAGGCATCGAACAGCGTTGCCCAGGGTGGTGGCGTACAGACCTGTATGGAGCAGGACGGATTCCGTCGACCGGCCAATGCTTTCAAGCCATGTCAAGGTACAGCTATCCTTTTTACCCGTGCGCCAACCTGAGTGAACAGTTCATAGGAGATAG
>JBHHTX010000196.1:0-2544 GCA_046753585.1 Mariprofundaceae bacterium | reverse complement strand
TAAATCCAAATAAACGACAAGCAACGCTGAATGGCCTTATTTGGAGCGCAGCCCGGCGGGAAATGTCATTTTTGCGCTCTGCGGCGTTATTTTTCGCTGATGTGCATTTAGCACCTTACGCTCTAAATGCCTTGCAGCGTATCAAAAATAGCTATTTCGCTACGCCCAGAATTAGTGTGAACAGGCCCTAAACACCATTGGGGATACTGACCACGTTCAGGAAAAGACCCAACTGCCTGATAGCATTGCTGAAGGCTTCGTATTCCACCGGCTTGGTAATATAAATATTGCAACCCATTTCATAACAACGCTTTATTTCCTGAGCATCATTCGTTGTCGTCAGAACAATGACAGGGATTTTCCTGGTTTGATCATTCGCCTTTAACCGTTCAAGCACCTGATGCCCATCCAGAACAGGCATATTCAAATCCAGAAGGAGCAACACATTGGATGTGTTTGCGTCAGCATCCGGATTGCCCGTGCCCTGAATATAATCCAGCGTTATTTTTCCATTTTCACACCATTTTATTTCATTGTTGATGCCGGCCCGGCGCAGATTTTTTTCTATTAATCTGGCATGACCCTCATCATCCTCGGCAACAACTATCGTCACGCTTGTGCCGTTATTCTGTAAACTCATGCCTAACCCCTTCGCAAGATTCATATTGTTGACTCCAGATTTTGCAACGGGAGGAAAACAGCAAAGACTGTGCCACAATCCGGTGCCGGTTCAAAATAAATATTACCGCCCTGAGCCCGGACCAGCGTCTGCACATAGGCAAGGCCCATCCCCTCCCCCTGCACACTCTCATGCCTGCCGCGCCGGAAGATCTGAAACACTTTTTCTTTTTCATGTGGCTGGATTCCCATACCATTGTCCCGCACATATATGGTAATACCCGAAGCCGAATCTTCAGACCATATCCTGATCATCCCCGACCGTTCCGGATCAAGGTATTTGACAGCGTTACCAATCAGATTGCCCATTATCTGCTCCATCACCAGACGATCATTTCTAATCGTCGGAAGATACTCCAGCACTGTTTTGACGTGAAATTTTTCAAGCTGGTAGGTCAGCGACGACAAGGCGTCTCTGCAAACCGCTTCAAGATCAACGGATTCAAACGCCAACTCTCGCTTGCCCAGTCTGGAGAGTTTAAGGATAGAGGAAAGCATATGATCCATTTTCTCTACGGCGTTGTTGATAAACCGCATCGACTCGGGGATATCTTCTTTGATCAGGCTAGCCATCTTCTCGGCTTCACCTTCATCCAGCCTGGACTGAATCGCTTCAACCCTGGCTGATATTTCCTGCAGGGTGTAATCGAGTTCGCCGGCAAACCCCTTTAGATTGACCAGAGGGGAGCGCAAATCATGGGAGACGATATAGGCAAAGCTTTTTATCTCCTCATTGGCGGCAGAAAGGGTAGCCGTGCGCTCATGAACCTGCTGCTCCAGCTTTTGACCATAGCCTTCAAGCTCAGCATTCTTTTCCCTGATCTCTGCATTATAGTGTTCTATATTGTCTGCCAGCGTATTAAAGGCCGTGGCCAACTGGCCGATTTCATCGCCAGTGTTGATATGACTTCGAACATTGAACATGCCATCTGCGTAAGATGATGTTGATCGTTGTAAACTCTCGACAGGTTTTGCAATGGAACGTGCAAGAGCAATAGCAGCAAGCACTGTCAGAATCAGGATCAGCAAAACTGCCATGAAGAAGGTCTCTCCCAGATCGCCGAGCGGCTCCAGCAACTCGGATACGTCCATTTTTACCACAATGCCCATCTCCAGCTCAGGCACGTAACCCCAGGCAGCTTCAACCCTTTCACCCCGATAATCGATACTTGCTCCGTGTCCCACCGAACCCCGCAGTGCAGATTGAAGTGGTGACAGCCAGCCTTCACCCAGAGGCACCGATAATTTCATGGCGGCATCCGGCCGGTGTCTTAGTGGTGCAATCAGTAGTGGTGCACCTTGCCTGAGTACACCGGCTACCACTTCACCGGATTCCCCCAGACCGGTTAGGGATGCAACGGCATCAAACAAACCGGAAAGTTTCAATTGCACGGCAATCACGCCAACAAGACTCTCCTCATCAAAAACCGGCGTAGCAAGAAAAATAGCGGGTTGATCCGAAGGGGTATAATAAGTGTTTATAACCACCTGGGCCTGAAGCAGGTCTTTAGACATCAGGAAGGCTTTAGCAAGTTCTGATTTTTTATATATACCCGAAATGAGATTGGTGCCAAGATCAGATTCCCCGGCAACTGTGTAGACAATATTTCCAGCCGGGCTAATCAGAAGAATATCATAATAGTCAGTCTTCTGACTGTAGTAGGTCAGATAATTTCCGACTTGTTCGGCCGCCTCAGCAAAGGAAACAGACAGGTCACGGGATGCGGAGTCACGCCTGTTTTGAATGGCCAGGGTCTTGATAATATCACTTTGGCTGGCCAGGCCATCAATATCCTGAAGCCTCAGCTGAAAATATTCCCTTATATCGTGGATCCTTGCCTCGCGAATCGTGCCCAGATGATTACG
>JBHHTX010000195.1:0-2556 GCA_046753585.1 Mariprofundaceae bacterium | reverse complement strand
ATCAGATATCGTTGCTGGATAATATAACGGTCGCGCTCAGACAAAATCGCCATGGCTTGTTCAAGCTGGTTTTGCGTGAATGAAGCCCAATCCTTCCCGACCAAAAGCTGCTCAGGGGAATCATCCGGTGCGGGCAACTCCAGAATCTTCTCGCCATCGGCACCAATAGCATCAATAGAAAGGTCACGTCTCAAAAAAGATGAGCCAATCGCTTGATAGGACTCAGTAGTAGTTCGGTGCTCTTTAGCGACTGAGTAAAGGTTTCTGCCTTCCAGAGCTGCAATGACATTCTCTGCTTTTTGAAGTCCTGCAAAAATCCGTTTCTGCAATTTATTGGTGCCCATTTTGACAATGCTCCAAGATCGCAGAATAAAATCATGAATGGCAGCTCTGATCCAATATGATGCATATGTTTTAAGTCTGAAGCCGCGATCAGGATCAAAGCGTTTCACTGCATGCATCAGTCCCAGAACCCCTTCCTGGATGAGATCTTCCTCCGGCAAGCCAAAGTGACGATATTTCCGTGCAATAGCAGCTACACTGTGAAGGTTAGAGTTAATCAACTGCTGCACTGAAGCCAGGTCATGGTCATGCTGCCATTTGCGGGCAAGTTCTTCCTCTTCCTCTCTGTCCAGCTTGGGTATTTTACGCAACTCCTGATAAAAAAAATCAAGACTGGTTAAGGCCTTAAGTGCGTTTTCATTTGCCATTAAAGGCTCCTTAGCAGAGATACTCTCGAATCTGGTATGTTGCCAGAGTGATTGGGACCTACCCTACCGATGCAAGCAAGCAACCAGCAAGGAGGATACCCCTGACATGACATACAGGAAGTTTTGATGAATTTCCCAATAATACGGCTAAGCTGTCTGGTAAGGAGATAAACAATGCTGTTTACCACGCTTTTTCTTGGGGCTTTACTGCTTTCCGTCCTTGTCGATCTCTGGCTTGACCAGCGTCATATCCGGGCTGTTTCAACGGCGCGTGAATGTGTGCCGGAATGCTTCGCGGCTTCCGTATCGTTGGCGTCCCACCGGAAGGCTGCTGACTATACGCTGGCCAAGATGCAGCTTGGCAAATGGAACGGCCTCTACAGTATAACCCTGTTGCTCTGCTGGACGCTGCTGGGTGGACTGAATCAACTGGATGAGTTTATACGCATACCCGATTGGTCACCATTATGGAGTGGAATACTGTTTCTAGGCTGCTTTTTTCTCATTTCGGCACTGCTGGAATTGCCCTTTTCACTCTACCGTACTTTCTGCATCGAGCAAAAATTCGGTTTCAACCGCATGACAGCCGGACTCTATATTTCGGATATGGCCAAAAAACTGGTATTGATGCTTGTGATCGGCACCCCGGTGGCGTGGGTTATTTTATGGCTCATGAATGTTTCAGGCTCCCTGTGGTGGCTTTGGGCCTGGGGAGCGTGGAGCAGCTTTTCACTACTGATGATGTGGGTCTTTCCAACCCTGATCGCGCCCCTGTTTAATAAATTTTCCCCAATGCCGGAGGGTGAACAGAAAAACGCCATTGCGACTCTGCTAAAACGCTGCGGCTTTGACAGCCATGGCCTCTATGTGATGGATGGCTCCAAACGCTCCAGCCATGGCAACGCCTATTTTACCGGCTTTGGCAAATCAAAACGGATCGTATTTTACGACACTTTACTCAAGCAATTACATGTCAATGAAACCGTTGCCGTGCTCGCACACGAACTCGGTCATTTCAGATGTAACCATATCAAAAAACGCATCTTGATGATGTTTGCATCATCACTGATCGGTTTTGCTCTACTGGGCTGGGTAGCCGATCAAGCCTGGTTCTATAGCGGCCTTGGCGTTTCTCAACCTTCAGATTATATGCTGTTGATTCTATTTATACTGGCAATGCCCGTTTTTACTTTTGCGCTCACGCCCCTGATGAATCTCTATTCGCGCAAGCATGAGTTTGAAGCGGATGATTATGCCAAAAAGCATGCCGATGCTGCCGACCTGATCACAGCACTGGTAAAGATGTACGATGATAACGCTGCAACCCTAACGCCCGACCCGCTTTATTCGGCCTGGCATGATTCACATCCTCCTGCAACCATTCGTATTTCTCATCTGGAGACTCACTCATGACCGGAAAGATCAATATTGAATAACCCGATCTTGACGAGAGAGTCATCAATAAATACTGATTGTAATACACACTCTGTAATGCCTGCTAGAAATTAATTTCATATTGTGACCAGACTATTGTGTCCCTGCCTACCATTTGTGCGTAGCTTACACCGTTCGCCGATATTAACACTGGTGGACCGGGTTTGGGCAGATTTGCGACGGTAACGATGATATTTCTTGCTTCCTTCAGCTTGTAAATATGCGATACGCATACGCCTGCAAGCATGGTTAAACGCTGATCCCCATAGACTTCCAAAGCTCTCTGGCAGAATATCTTGGTAGCCGAACCGGATAAGTCATCAACCACCCGGTCCACATCGGCCAACAGACAGATACCCACCCGCGTATACTTCTTTTCAAACCCTTTGACTGTGCGTTGCCTGCGAAGGCA
>JBHHTX010000194.1:0-2570 GCA_046753585.1 Mariprofundaceae bacterium | reverse complement strand
CCACTCCAAGCCGACTATGTGAGTTGATTAATTCAACGAGTTCGCCCTCGATCTGTTGCAATAACTCAATGCGTTTGGTGGAAACATGAAACCACTGTTCCGGATCAACGCCAAAACCGTCTCCCGGATTTTTTTTCATGGCGATATCCCTGAAACGCTCCACCTCAACCACCGCTTCATCAGTATAAATTGAAGAAAATATCCGCCTTACAGGTTCAGAGCTTTGCAGAGAAAAGGCTTGTAGTGCGTGCTGCTGCCGGGAGACAAGAGCGACAAAGCGCTCATACATATTCGGCCCGAAGTGTCCCAGACCAAAGGTGTTGGAAAGCACAGCGCGTTCAATGCCCGCAGCCTCACCGGCCCTTCCCAGCAGAATAAAACTGGATAACAAGCCGGAAAATATGGCATTTGGCGTAATCAACTGTTCAGCATCCGGCGCATTGTCTGAATCATTGCCAAAAGTATAAATAACCCTGATGGTATTGGATGTTTGCATCAGAGCATCAACCAGACCAATATAATACGTCAACTCATCAGCAACTGTGATATTCAGCTTGTCAACGCTGTGCCGGATACCCTTGAGATGCATCATATCCTGTCTGAAGTTATCGTTAATGGTATGCAGCGCCGGAAAAGCATCCATCAATGGCATGCTTTTCTCCGCCGAAACCTTGTAAGCTGAAAAAGCCCTGTTCACCGCAAGTCGCTGCAGTTTCAACTTGCCGGAGAATTTCCTGCCGCTGCTGCCCAGGAAGCCGGCGGTCATGCCACGCTCCTTCTGTAGTTCACTAACAAGAGAAGCAACCGTCCGGGACAAGTCCGCAGCCTGAAGCATGGTCTGCATGGATGCCTGATTCCTGTATGCCTGTTGAATCCCGTCAAGCATAAACAGGCCCAGCATAAACAACGGCGCCAGAACGATAAGCAGCACTTTTATAAGAATCGGCGAATCAGTAAGAAATCGCAATGTATTCCTCTTTTCTATTTAACCATATGTACTCACCGCAACAATGGGCGCATACAACAGATAGCAAGATATCGGCCAGAATTCGCTGCTTAATGAGCCTGGCAGCAACAGCTCAATGGAGATTCAAATTTCCACAGGCGGCATATAAACTGAAAAACTGTTTTTTCCGCCTGCTTTAACCCTGTACATTTCCGCATCAGCTTTTTTGATCAATATATCCAGTTCTTCACCCGCATCGGGGTACTTCGCAATGCCAATGCTGATACCGACAGATATTGCATTACCTTGCCAAAGAACAGGCTCGGCAACGGCTTGTAATATTTTGCCGGCTATTTTTTCAGGCTCTATACCCCCACTGGCAGACTGTGGCGCAAGCACAATAAATTCGTCGCCGCCAAACCTTGCCAGCGTATCGGAAGCTCTGAGCACTTCCACCAGACGCTCCGACAGCATCATCAGCACATGATCACCGGCATCATGTCCGTGCTCATCATTGGCCTGTTTAAAACCATCAAGATCCATCATCAGTACGCATATTTCTGTTTTTTCGCGCCGGGCAACTGCAAGCTTACTATCAAACTCCTGATACAGCGCTGTCCGGTTTAGCAACCCTGTCAATTTGTCGTGCAGGGATAAAAATCTGTATTGATCTTCGGAAACTTTCTGCTCGCTAATATCGGTAATCGACATTACATAGTTGCTAACCGTTGCTACGCCTTCACTATGTTTATACACAGCTCTGAGTCCGACAGAGAGCGGCTTGCTGCCGTCCATCTGTTGAAGCACCTCCCCGCGCCATTCGCCAGTCCTGACAGTCGCATCCATCATCTCATTGAGTACGCTTTCATGCAGTGCAATTTCAGTCACCAGTGATTCAAGTTTGCGACCAATAATAGCACCTGGAGCATAACCGATCAGATCCCGGACAGGACTGTTGGCAGTAAAAATGATGCCATCGCCATCGGTTGTGATAACGCCGTCTGAGGAGTGATCAAACACAAATTTACTGACAGCAAGGCTTTTGTTTCTGTCATTCAGCTGTTTCATAAACACATTAAACTCATAAACACCGAAAAGAAGTGTTAACAGCATAACGATCAAAACGCCATACACCATTTGTTTCCGAGTCTTGATCTCATCATCGGCTTCCTGCTGGAATTGCCACACTGCAATATCAAGCGCCTGCAACAACCCGCCTGCCGCCATGCCGGTAAGCTGAACCAGTTCCTCCATATCGACTGTCAACAGACCCTTCTCAGCACGATGTAGCACCGCTTCCGATAATACGGTGAACTGCTTCACTTTTTCATTGAGTTGATAGGGCAACTGGAAATATATTTTCTCCAACCCTTCAGAATTCAGAGGAGGAAGACCCAGTTTATCATCTCCGCTAAGTAATGCCTGATGGCGAGCCTTAAACAGGGAGAGCGCAGCATGCAGACCACGCAGTAAATCTCTTCGTCGGCTATCTTCTTTTGCTGTAACCAGGCCATTGGCAAACAAAGCTATCCGTTGTGACAACATGCGCTGTTTGCCTGAAACATTAATGGCGCTTGCATATGAGTCATGCTGATAGATGAACAGGTAGGCGACAATAAACAGC
>JBHHTX010000193.1:0-2606 GCA_046753585.1 Mariprofundaceae bacterium | reverse complement strand
CTTGGCCCCTCTTGGAGAGCCTGAGAACAACCAGTTCTTTCTGCCAACAACAAAGAGTATGGCATATCTGAACTTCTACCGGTAGATGGGGTTATTTTGACGCTTACCCTATTACAAAACTACGCAAACTTGGTGGAGGACACGGAGCCTTACCCCAACTCACTCTCCAAACCAAATCACATCCACAAAACATGTTTATTCAACACCTTACCGCACATCAAAACCCTTTAGCCTGCTGGACTCCAAAAGAAATTTAATTCTCTACATTTTACCTAAACAGAGAACGGACGTGGGTTCGATTCCCGCTCGGAGGTCTCCTGTAATCATTCCGTAAACCCGAGTCTGAAAGTGGCCATGTCACAAGTTTTGTCGTGAGTTTGTCGCAAGTTTCTGTCACAAGATGTCGCAAGTTCAAGCCCGAAGGATATAAACTAGTTGGTTTGTAGCACCTTCTGTATTTACCAGCTGCTTATCCAGCAATCCTTTGAGGTCACGTTGCAAGCTGCGTCGGTTCACATCGGGACAGATACCTTCAAAGTCCTGAATGGTGAGCTTGCCGTTTTGAAGCAGGAAGCCGATGGCTTTCGCTTGGCGTTCATTAAGCACATGTTTTTGAACCAGAACGTCACGGCGGATAACCTGTTCTCCACGCTCTTTTACTTCGATCATCTGGGTTTCGAGGCCGGTGATGAAGTAGTCGAGCCAGCCTGTCATATCCATATCGTTTTCTCGGACGCTCTGAATCTTTTTGTAGAAGGTGGGCCGGTCGCGATCGTAATATTCACTAATGGTGAACAGCCGTTTGAAGTCATATCCGGCTTTGTACAGGCAGAGTGTTGATAGCAAACGTGAGGTACGTCCATTTCCATCGAGGAATGGGTGAATATGCACCAGCTGGAACTGAGCTATGCCACTTATCAATACCGGATGAATATCCAGTTCAGCATTCAGCCACTTGACCATTTCCGACATCATAATCGGCACATCTACTGCTGATGGCGGTGTGTAGATAACGTCCCCGGTGGAGGAATTGGCCACATAGTTTTGGATGCGTCGATAGTTGCCCGGATCGGCTTTGCCACCTCGCACGCCTTCCACAAGTTTGCGGTGGATTTCCCGAATCAGCCCTTCGGTAATCGGGTCGCCGCTATCCAGACAATTGGAAACAAATTCAAAAGCCGAGCGATAATTGAGTAGTTCCCGCGCATCATCCGGATCAGCTTCAGGAACGGCTTCACCGCGCCACAGTCGTTCCGCCTGATCCAGTGTGAGCTGTGTGCCTTCGATGTGGGTTGTGTGATGCGCCTCTTTGATCAACGCTTCCGCCCCCATATCCCGAACCCAGTCATCGGATAATCTAGCAGCTTCCAGAAAACCCCGTGCCCGTTCGATATGCGTGATGGCGGCGGTCATACGGTTGGTTATGGTGAATATGGGATTAAACGCACTCATGCATTACACCTCCTTCTTTTCTTCGCCGTGGTCCAACTGCTTCAATAAACGGTCGAAGTCACTTTCAAACAGCCGATCCTGAACAATGCGGTACTTCTCAAATTCACTTTCAGCATGAGTCTTTGCCAGCTCTGCGGTCACCTTTCCGGCATCTTGCAGAATCTCTCTGTCCCAGAGTTTCAAGAACCCGCCCAAGCGCTCTTCCCAATCAGCCATGGTCATGGGGATTTTGCGCATAGCTTGCATTTCCGCCATATCCAGATAGGCCGACACGATTCGCTGCATCTGTCCAAGTTCGAATTCCGAGAGGTAATTCTTGGCGATGCTCACATCATATTTATGGATTTTCCCTTTTGGCACTCCTTCCCAGCTGGTCAGCCCCATGTTCTCTTTTTGATGGTCTGCACGATCTACAATAACCTCAGCCGCTGTATTGCCATGGATGGCATAATGCATCTTGTTTTGGACAGCAGCGAAAAAACGCTTGGTAGCCGTGGCATACGGATCATAGTCCAGTGCGGTTGCGTAAATATCGGTGATCTTCTGATAAAACTTGCGCTCGGAGAGCCGTATTTCTCGAACCTTCTCCAGTTGGCGCTCGAAAAACTCGTTGTCCAAGACACTTCCGCCGTGCTTGAGTCGTTCCACATCCATGGTCCACCCCTGAATGGTGTAGTCCTTTACAATCTGATTGGCCCATTTGCGGAACTGTACGGCACGCTCATTTTCGATTTTGAAGCCTACGGCGATAATGGCCTGTAAACTGTAGTGATCCACCTCACGTTTCACCTGCCTGTTACCCTCGGTTTGAACTATTAAGTATTTCTTAATAGTTGCCTCTCGGGTGAGCTCGTTATCAGAATAAATGCGCTTCAGGTGCTGGTTGACAGCTGGAACCGTCACATCATACAGCGTCGCCATCATCTTCTGTGTCAACCAGATATTCTCGTCCTCATAGCGCATTTCCACACTGGTTTCCGAGCTGCCAGCGGCTGCCACAAAGGTCAGGTATTCAGCGGCCGAAGAGCGAATAAGTGCAGTCTCTTTTTTAACACCTTTTTGGATTTGCTTACTTTTATCTTTTTTCATGACTATCGCTCCTCATATTTTGACCAGAAGCTTCGTTTTCGGCCATGGGCCTCAATGACCTGCTC
>JBHHTX010000192.1:0-2658 GCA_046753585.1 Mariprofundaceae bacterium | reverse complement strand
CAGCCTTTGTAACAGTCAGCAGCTTGCCTTTGCTGCCGGATTCAGCTGTATGCGTACATGCTGATGAGCGCATGGCTGCAGATTCCATGATGGGCCATGCACATCCGGCAACGATGCAGCATGGTCATGCAAGTGCTGATGGACTTTCGGAAGCAGCGCAAAATTGCCGCATCGAATGTGGTTGTGGCTGTCACCGTGATCTCGACCAGTTGCCGCATCAGTTTGCACCGCATATTGCTGCTTTACCTTGCCAGCCGGTTGCTGAATCCTGTATTTCAGAATCCGTCTGGATTCCCTTAAAGCTTGATGCATTGCCTCGTGTTGTGTCTGTTCCACCTCCAAAAACTATTTCCTGACCACTTCAAAATTTAATTTTTTATCACGCAAGTTCTGATTCGCCCCGGCGGAGATGCTTGTTTATCCATGCTTCCGCCAGGCGGAGGCTAACAATGATTTGGAGGAAATGATGAAACGATTTTTTGTTTATATTTTTCCGGTGTTTGCACTGTTCATGCTGCAACCGGGAGATGCACAAGCCTATCTTGGCCTGTGCTGCTCAAAGTGCGGCGGTAATATGCCGCTGAATATTCCCGGTGGTGGTGTACCGGAAACCAGCGAGTTCCGCTTCAAGATCAGCCCTGTATTTATGCGCATGGAAGGTCTTCGGGATGGCACAACTTCTATCGACGGAAACAGTCTTCTCGGTATGCCGGCTGCTGGAAAATTCATGGCTGTTCAGGAAAATATGGATATGTACATGCTCAATGTAGCCCTCGGTTACAGTTTCAGTGATGATTTTTTCGCTGGCGTTATGGGAATGTATCAGGCTAACCGTATGGATATGCGATTCAATACGATGATGCAGGGCATGACCGGTATGCCGGGTTATACAATGGAGTCTGATGGATTAAAGGACACCATGTTGATGGGCAAATACCGTATTTTTGCTGATGACCCGATGATTCCTGCCAGTCAGGCTTCACTTCTGCTGGGTCTGAACATGCCGACCGGCTCGATTAACAAGCGCAATACCACCCATCCGCTGGCCATGCGTCAGAAAGAGTTGCTGCCTTATGGTATGCAACTGGGGTCCGGCACATTTGATCCCGTGCTTGGCCTGCTTTATCAGGGCTCCAGTTCACCCTGGTGGTGGGGGATCAACGGCACATATACAGGCCGCTGGTACGATAATGACCGGGATTATCGTTTGGGTGATCAATATAATCTGGATGCCTATCTGATGTACCAGCTTCGTTACGACTGGGTGTTTGAGTTTCAGCTGAACGGTGAAAGTCAGGGTAAAATACGTGGTGAAGCGGATGAATCACGTACCGGTGCTTCCGGCCATGCAGTTCAGGGCAATCCCGGCTCCCCCTTTATGACACCATTGTGGGATACGGCCAACTATGGCGGCACTAATCTTTTTGCCACTGTTGGCTTGCAATGGCAGCCGGTACCGCTACATATTCTCAATGTGCAGGTGGGATTGCCGCTGTATCGTGACCTGAACGGGCCTCAACTGGAGAAGGACTGGCGTATCCAGTTCACCTGGTACATGGAGATTCCTACCGGGGGTAGCATTCGGCACGGTGGCAATCCAGAAAAACCAAGCAAGCTTGGTTTTTAGGAGGAGATATGAATATTCGCAGTTTAATTCTCGTTGTAACAATACTACTTGCCACGCCTGTCAGGGCCGAGACGCCGATTCCTGACCCGGGTCTGCCGGAGGCGAAGGTGTATGCAGAACAATGCAGTAGCTGCCATGCGCTGCCGCATCCCAAACGTTTATACGCCGGGCAATGGAAACATATGCTCAATGTTATGTATATGCGTATTTCCGAGCGCAATAAAGAACCCTTGAGTGATGAGGAGCAACAGGCCATTCTCAAATATCTTGAATCCCATGCGCGCTGACTGTTACTCCGGAGATTCTTCCTTTCCTAAGAGCGTGTTCGCCTGCACTATTCACGGAAGGTAGCAAGAAAGGGGACAGTTTACTTTCCGCAATACATTGAAACTGTCCCCTTTTCAATCCTAGATAGGCAGGAGCATATGGATGACTGAGTTTAAAAAAACAGGGCGGAATACACCCTTCTGGGTGCTGGGAATTGGCATAGCGATCCTTGGTTTTTCTGTTTCTTTTGCCTGGTGGAACAGTGGCCAGAAAGCTCCCGTGGTGCCGGAAAAATATAGTGAAGTTGGGGGTGATTTTACCCTGACTTCAGATCATGGCCCGGTATCGCTACAGGAGTTCAGAGGCAAGGTAGGAGCTGTATTTTTCGGTTATACGCACTGCCCTGATATTTGCCCTGCTTCATTAAGTAATATTGCTGCCGCTTTTGACAGGTTTAAGAAAACCGAGCAGGAAAAGCTGTTCGGTATATTGATCAGCATTGATCCGGATCGAGACTCACCCGGGAAAGTAAGCAAATATGCGGCCTACTTTCATTCCCGGATTTATGGACTTAGTGGCAGCCCGGAGGAGATCACAGCTGTGGCTAAACAATATATGGTGGCGTATCAGAAGGATGAAGCAGATGCTGCCGGGAAATATCTTCTTGGCCACTCAAGTTACATTTTTATCATTAATGCCGAGGGCAGGGTGGTGGATCTTATGGGTCACAAGGCCAGTCCGGAAGACATTGCCAGGGTTCTGCG
>JBHHTX010000191.1:0-2676 GCA_046753585.1 Mariprofundaceae bacterium | reverse complement strand
CATGGAACCACTTCACGGCAGACACTCTACTTCTATCTTTCAATGAATGCAACCCAAGTGCCTGATATATAAGGGAAAGCATTGACTTTTGAAGGGCGGCTCGTATAATGATATTTGAATCAAGCAGGCCTTAATGGAATTTTCTCTTACTGATCATAATAGCGTTATCAACTCAGGTAACACTCTCCCGATAGGCTGTTTATTGGAGTTTTGAAATGCCGAATTTCGGAAACTCAGTTTCCACTATTCGGATGTTCAGTTGCCGATATTTGGACACTGAGATTCCATATTTTGGATGTCTGGATTCCCTGCGTCACACTTCTCCCCCATCGGCGCAGTAGCATATCCTTCTCCTTGAATTGTCTATTTCAATTATTATCGTCTACACTGCGAGCAGGGATTAAGGGGAGATTTGTGAGAGAGAAAATCGAGTTTTATTTAGTGATATGGATTTTTAAAGATGAGTGACCGCTTTTTCGAACATCCGATTCTTAATTCGCCGTACGAATATCCTGGCCAGCATTGGGAGTTGGATGAGAGCGGTCAACCCACCCAAAACATTGTAGATACGCGACGCAGTTCAACATTTATTTCACCGATTCCGAAGCCGAAGAAACGGCGAGGAAAACAAACTCAGCAAGATCTCCTTTTTGGCGAAGATATTGGCATCTCCACCCAGGAGCAGCAGTACGAAACCACTTCGGTCATCAATTCGCTGCGAGAAGAGTTGGTGAAGTGGCGGATGATTCCAAATTCGGCCAACTGGCATGTGACACCTGACACTGCTCGTCTTCTCACATATTGGCGGCATCATAAATTTAATAATATTCGTCCGTTCTTTTGTCAGGTGGAAGCGGTTGAAACAGTCATCTGGTTAACAGAAGTTGCGCCTAAAATGGGAAAAACAGGCAGAGTTTTTCTGGATCGCCTGATCAATGCCAATAACGATGCAAATCCAGAGCTGATGCGACTGGCATTAAAGCTGGCAACCGGTGCAGGCAAAACCACAGTCATGGCCATGCTTATTGCCTGGCAAACCATCAATGCAGTGCGTAAACCCAATGCCAGAAAGTTTACGCGAGGGTTTCTGATTGTTGCTCCCGGTTTGACGATTCGTGACCGACTCCGAGTTTTGTAGCCCCATGATCCGTATAGTTACTACGAAAGTCGGGAAATTGTGCCGAGTGATATGATTGCCGACCTGGGGAAAGCGAAGATTGTCATCACTAACTATCACGCGTTCAAACTTCGTGAGAGATTAGAGTTGTCCAAGGGTGGTCGGTCCCTGCTTCAAGGTAGAGGTGATGCGCTAAGCACGCTGGAAACTGAAGGGCAAATGCTTCAACGGGTGATGCCCGACCTGATGGGCATGAAGAATATCATGGTGCTCAATGATGAGGCTCATCATTGTTATCGTGAGAAACCACCCGAAGAAGATGACATCGTCTTAAAGGGCGAGGAACGGAAAGAGGCAGAAAAGAATACTGAAGCAGCCCGCATGTGGATCAACGGCCTGGAATCTGTAAAACGTAAGCTTGGTATTGCCAATGTCATTGATTTGTCAGCAACCCCCTTTTTCCTCAGTGGTTCCGGCTATGCCGAGGGCACACTGTTTCCATGGACGATGTGTGATTTTTCTCTGATGGATGCTATTGAGTGCGGCATTGTGAAGCTGCCTCGAGTTCCTGTTGCCGATAATATCCCCGGTGGGGATATGCCTAAGTTTCGTAATCTGTGGGAGCATATTCGCACCCGCATGCCGAAGAAGGGTCGTGGTAAGGGAGCTACGCTTGATCCCCTGAGCATTCCAGCCGAACTGCAAACCGCACTCGAAGCACTCTACGGTCATTATAAAAAGACATTTGATCTGTGGAAAGAGAGTGGCATCCGGGTGCCGCCATGCTTTATTGTAGTGTGTAACAACACATCCACATCGAAGTTGGTTTACGACTTTATCTCCGGCTTTCACAGGGACAATGAAGACAGCTCATCCAGCTTTGAGAATGGTCGTCTTGAGCTGTTCAGAAACTATGATGAATACGGTGAGCAGTTAGCTCGCCCCCGCACGTTGCTGATTGACAGCGAGCAACTTGAATCAGGCGAGGCGCTGGATAAAAACTTCCGCGCTATGGCCAGCAATGAGATTGAGCGGTTCCGTCGTGAGATCATTGAACGCACTGGCGATAAGCGTCAGGCCGACAATATTACAGACCAGGACTTGCTGCGTGAGGTAATGAACACCGTCGGTCGGGAAGGTTGCTTGGGTGAATCCATTCGCTGTGTTGTGTCGGTATCCATGCTCACCGAAGGTTGGGATACCAACACCGTGACGCATGTGTTGGGTGTCCGTGCATTTGGCACTCAACTGTTGTGCGAACAGGTCATTGGTCGGGCGTTGCGCCGTCAGTTTTATGAACTGAATGAAGATGATCTGTTTAATGTGGAATATGCCGATGTGTTGGGCATCCCATTTGATTTTACAGCCAAACCCGTCATTGCTCCGCCGCAACAGCCGCGTGAAACCATTCATGTCAAAGCAGTGCGCCCTGAACGCGATGCTTTGGAAATAAAGTTCCCTCGTGTTCAGGGCTATCGTGTGGAACTGTCAGAAGAGCGCTTAACTGCGGAATTCAATACAGACTCCATCCTTGAACTAACTCCGGAGCTTACTGGCCC
>JBHHTX010000190.1:0-2680 GCA_046753585.1 Mariprofundaceae bacterium | reverse complement strand
GGCCGAGCCGGCGAAGGCGCCAGGACTTTCAATTCGCCGACCAACATCGCCATCGGCCCCGACGACCGGATCTATGTCACCGATTCGCTCAATTTCCGGATCCAGGTGCTGGGACCGGACGTCGCGTTCCTGACATCGTTCGGCGAGGCAATTCGGATTGTCAGCGATAATATTGCCAATGTGAACACATTAGGGTACAAGAGTCAGAATGTGAATTTTGCTGATACATTGTCTCAAACCATCAATGTGACACGTTCAAATATTGCCAATCAGGTTGGTAACGGTGTGCGTATTGGTGCAATTACACGTGATCAGGCTCAAGGCTCGATTCAGAATACGAGTTCAGCAACGGATATGGCGGTAAACGGGAAAGGGTTGTTTGCAATGCGGGATACGGCGAGCAATGAGATGCTTTATTCCAGGGCCGGTGCTTTCCTGCTGGACAAGAACTATAACCTGATTAATGGCAGCGGACTGGTTGTGCAGGGCTGGGAGACAGATATTAATGGTAACGCGATTGGCAATGTTCAGGATGTGAGTTTCAGTAATCTGGCCTCATCGGCTATGGCCACATCCAATCTGGATGTGGGGTTGTCACTGGACTCTAATGCGAAAGTATTGCCTAACGGAACTGTATTCAATCCGGCAGATCCGGCGACCTTTCATTACAAGACGGAGGTCAAGGTTTATGATTCACTGGGGCAGTTACATCCGGTAACTATGTATTTTACAAAGGCGGGGGTAAACGCTGCGGGAAATACTTTATGGGATTATCATGTTGCTGTGGATGGCGGAGAAATTCAGGGTGGAACACCGGGGACGGTCACTGAAGTGGGCGCACCGACGGCTTCTACTGTCGTTGGTGGCGTGGTGACTGCCCCTGGAACGCAAACACTGGAATTTGGCCAGTCAGGAGAATTGATTAATGAGTTTGCCCCTCCGGCATCATTTGCCTGGAGTAATGCTGCTCCTGGTTCGATCTCCATGAATTTCGGCGATGCGGTCACAACTGATGCGCAGGGCGTAACAGGCAAGGGGCTCGATATGACTGTGCAGATGGCAGGTAGCTTTGCTACCAGACTGATGGGGCCGGATGGCTTTGCCGCGGGTTTTCTGGATCATTTGGAAACCGATTCGACAGGCCGGATTTTTGGCGTGTTCACCAATGGTCAGCGACGTTCCCTGTTTCAGGTGGCCCTGGCCAATTTCCCGTCAGACAGCACCCTTAGCAAGGCAGGAGGAAATATGATGCGTGAAACAATCTCTTCCGGAACGCCCGTGCTGGAGCGTCCGGGTAACGGGGGGATGGGTAGCATTACACCATATGGTTTAGAGCAATCCAATGTGGATTTGGCCAACGAGTTTGTAAAAATGATTGTGATTCAGCGTGGTTATGAAGCAAACTCCAAGACGATTCTGACAACGGACCAGATGCTTTCAGCATTGATGCAAGTTAAACGTTAACGGGGTTTTCTGCTGAAAAGGTCGCAGCATTATGTTGCGGCCTTTTTTTGTGCGATCTTTTTTGCATGATTCTTGCTTGATGTGTATATTGAGTCGATTCTTTTGGGGGGATAGATTTGGATATAGCTACTTTAATCGGAATTATTGTTGCCTTTGGTCTTGTGGTTTTGGCGATTCAGTTGGGGGGGTCGATCACCAGTTTTATCGATCCTGTATCGATGCTGATTGTGGTGGGGGGGACTATTGGTGTTGTATTGATCAGCAGTTCGCTGAAAAGTGTGCTCGGTGTTTTTGGCGTAGCGATGAAGACCTTTTTCTACAAAGCTCCTTCTTTAGAGGAGACAATGCAGCAGTTTGTCGAGTTTGCCAAAACTGTTCGCAAGGATGGTTTGCTTGCCCTTGAGTCCGAGGTGGGTGGCATTGATGATGATTTTCTCTCCAAAGGTTTGCAAATGGCGATTGATGGTCAGGAGCCAAAATCTATTGAGGATATTCTTTATCTGGAAATTGACAAAATCGGAGATCGGCATACTAAAGGTGTTGATATGCTTAATGCTCTGGGTTCCTACGCGCCATCAATGGGGATGATTGGTACGCTTGTAGGCTTGGTGTTGATGCTGCAAAACATGGCGGATCCGTCTTCTATTGGCCCTGCGATGGCGGTTGCATTGTTGACAACCTTTTACGGTGCTCTGATGGCTAACATTCTTTTTCTTCCAATGGCTAATAAGTTAAAGGTCTACAGTAAGGATGAATTGGCTACCCGAGAGTTGATGGTAACGGGCATTATGTCCCTGCTTGCCGGGGAAAACCCCCGAATTATGGAAGAAAAACTGATGCGCTATCTTCCGCCCAAGAGCCGTCAGTCTTCATTTGACTAAAGAGAATCAGTAAGAGTGGCAAAAAGAAAAAAGAAGCCCCCCGAGGCGCCTGTCAAGGGAAGCGGAGATGCATTGTTTCTGGAATTGATGATGCAGATGCTGGCATTCTTTATTCTTCTGACCTCGATGGCTGTGATTGTTGATGAGAAGCGCCTGGCTGCACTGGGATCTCTGGCCGGGACATTTAGTGCCTTGCCTAAAGGGGCGAATCTTTCCAAGGGGGTCGGGCCTTCCGTTCCATCCCGAAGTGTCACAAAAACAACCAATACTCCCAAGCGAACTGCCAAAGCATTGACGGATCTGGCTAAGGAATTGGAAATGGAAGATTCGATTTA
>JBHHTX010000189.1:0-2697 GCA_046753585.1 Mariprofundaceae bacterium | reverse complement strand
CGGATTGGGCGTTAGAATGAAGCTCAGCAAGAAATCCAAGATCAAGGATCATTCTGTACGTCGCCTGCAGCAGCTTGCTGAGGAGAATCACAAATTGCGCCAGTATGTGTCTGGAGTCATGGATCGTCTTCATGAAAACGAGAAGCTTTTCTCCCGTTTATTTGAGCTGGAAACGGAAGTGCTGGCGGCCTCTGATGTTGAAGAGATGTGTTTCGTTCTGCTTCGCGGTTTGCATAATCGTTTTAAGCTGGATTCGGTTCGTTTCTGGTTTGATCGCACAAGTTTTATCGGTGGCCATAAAATGGAGGCGGTTTCTGAGCGGGATCTCGTCTGGGTAGAGGCCGGTGAGATTAAAAAAATGGGTTTGGCTGAGCAACAGGTCTGTTTATTGAATCTTGGGCCGGAGAACGGCTTTGCCTGGATGGAGTCCAGGGATGAACATCTACGCTCACTAGCCTTATTAACACTAGGGGATCTCTCAAAGCCGTTCGGTGTTCTGGGCATGGGCTCCGTTGACCCGGATCGTTTCCAGCCAGATCAGGCTACTGATTTTCTTCAGCATCTGGCCTTGATAGTAAGCTCAAGTCTGGAAAATACGATTATCCGCGAACGTGTCGCCAGGCTTGCTATTACCGATTCAATTACTGGCAATTTCAACCGGCGTTTTTTGCAGCCCAATAGCCAGCAACCGCTCTCTCAGTGGTTTGGAAAGGATGTTGAAGTTGCCTGCTTGTATGTGGAGATCGATAATTTCAAACTCTTTACCGAGCCATCTGATGAAGATGCACATGGAAATGTTCTGGAGCTGACTAGCAGGACTATTGGTAGCAAGGTGCGTTCTCAGGATCCGCTGGTGAGTATGGGAGATGCGAAATTTTCCGTTCTCTTGCCGGGCTGTCCCATGAAAAAAGCCTCTGAAATCGGTCAGCGCATTATTGATGCTTGCGGTGAAATGGAAATTGATAAACATCATATCAGTTTGAGCGCCGGTTTAACCTACTCTTCTGCTGATCAGGACATGCGTCTGAAAGACCTTCTAGCCGGTGCTGAACATGCAATGTATGTGGCCAAAGCTTTGGGTGGCGGCCGTCTGGAGACTTCTGAAGACTAACCCGGACTTTTCATGGGAACAGGGAGGTATAGCGATTTACCCTATGGATAACAATAAGCCAATGCCAAATCTTCGCGCTTACTCACATGATATTTTATCTTTTTTTGCGCCATGCATCTGAAATCTCATGAAAAGTCCGGGTTAAATGCTGCTGCGTGAGGCAATTGCTACATTTCTGAAACAGCTTGCGGATGTTCGCATGGCCTCTCCGCATACCGTCAGCAACTATGGTCGTGATTTGCAAAATTTTCTGAACCACAATAGCAACGTCCCGGTAGATACAGTCAACAACAGGCAAATCAAGGCATGGATGGTCAAGGGCCATGCCGCCGGATTGTCTCCGGCGAGCAGTGCCAGGCGTTTGTCAGCATTAAGAAGCTTTCTTGATATGGCAGTGGCATCAGGCTGGTGCGCCGAAAATGTAGCTGTTGGCCTGCGTCCACCCAAACTGGCAAAACGCTTGCCGAAAAGTTTGCCTCCGGAGCAAACGGATTTATTACTCGGCCAAACCGGCCAGCCGGCGGAGTTAAGGGATTTGGCTCTGATTGCCATTCTCTATGGTTGTGGTTTGCGTGTTTCCGAATCGGTGGGCCTGAATGATGACGATGTCGACTTGATTTCCGGTGAACTGAGAGTGATGGGCAAAGGGCGCAAGGAACGTATTGTTCCCATGCCGGATGGGGTTATCCGGTTTGTCCGCGCCTATGTAGGAGATCGTATCAAGCAGGGTGACTCCGGAGAGGCGGCTCTTTTTCTGAATCGTAGGGGAGGCAGACTTTCGGTAAGAAGCGTACAGCGTATGTTGAAAAAGCGTGCTCTGGCAACGGGTGCGGATGTGGCCGTAACCCCTCATCGGTTGCGGCATTCCTTTGCCACACATTTGTTAACCGGTGGGGTTGACCTGCGCTCTATTCAGGAGCTTCTGGGACATGCTTCCCTTTCAACCACCGAACGTTACACCCACCTGGATATCAACAGACTAAGCGAGGTTTATGACGAGGCCCATCCGAGGGCGAAAAAGCGTTAGGGAAGCTGTGGAATGCCCTTGCGGGCCAACTCATCGGCGCGTTCGTTTTCGGGATGGCCGGCATGACCTTTGATCCACGTCCATGTAACGCGATGTTTGGCTGCAAGCGCGTCAAGCTGCTGCCAGCGCTCCAGATTTGAGACCGGTTTTTTGCCGGCGGTTTTCCAGCCCTTCTGTTTCCAGTTATGAATCCACTCATTCATACCCATTACAACATACTTTGAGTCTGAATAAATAGTAATGTGGCAAGTTTTTTTCAGTAATTTAAGTGCTTCGATAGCAGCTTGTAGTTCCATTTGCTGATTGGTTGTCTGCTGTTCACCACCATAGAGCTCTTTTTCATGCTTGCCCACACGTAATAAAACACCCCAGCCGCCAGGGCCGGGGTTGCCGGAACAGGCGCCATCGGTGTAAGCATCAACAACAGGTTTATCAGACATGGTGCGTATTGTAACAACTCTGTCTGAGGTGGACAGTGTTAAATTGCCACACCTTGTATTTGAACCCAAAATCCGACATGGCTTTTAATCTGCCGGGATTTTCAGGCAATTGAGATGTC
>JBHHTX010000188.1:0-2740 GCA_046753585.1 Mariprofundaceae bacterium | reverse complement strand
GAATAACTCGAAGGAATGAGTACCTTCTGGCCCTGCTCACTGGTTCGACTGATACCGAAGCGAATCATTCCCCTCTCAGCAGCTGTCAGCTTGCCCAGTACAATTTTTGTGGCCCAGATTGACCCCTGCTGTGCAAAATTACTTAATCGTCCGGCTCTGTTGACGGTATCGCCAAGTACCGTGAATTCAATCTGGGTGGATGTCTGGATGGTACCAAACCATTCCTCACCCTGATCAATGCCGATATTCAGAAGCAGATCATTATCCCAGTTTTTCTTGTTTCGCCATTCCTGGGATATGATCAACATCATATCCTTGATCTCCTGTGCACATTTAATGGCATTGAAAACATGGTTTTCTTCTGGTCGTGGAAAGAAATAATACACCGCACCGTCACCGACATGCTTACCGCTGACTGCATTGTATTTGCGTATAATAGGCTCCATGGCGGCCCATATGGCATTGATGAGTTCGAAATATTCTTCAGGGGGAAGTTCAGCACATATTTTACAGGAATCCTGAAGGTCAGCGAGAAGCACTGCCATGTTGGTAAGATAAGGCCGTCGTTTACGCAACAGGTTGCCAATCAAATGATCCCGGTGGGCAAGAAATTCAAACAATGATTCCTTGCTGTCATTGGCCGGCAGATAGGTGATAAACATACCTTCGCGAAAAAAGCTGGCATACATCTGGGTCGGGCAAACGGAATTCTGCTGTGAAGAAAAATTTGTATCGGCATACACGACAGGCTTGATCGCCACAGGTTCCACTTCATCATGCAGATGCAGAAGCAAAGCCAGAGCATCATGATCAAGCTTAAGATCGCTCATCAACAGGGTGGATTTTGATAACTTTCCTTTGGCAAGACCGAGATGAAACCTTAAAATATCTTCAAAACCTTCAGTCTTTCTGACCTTGTTACTATCAAACAGCAACTGGAAAATATTGCGTTCATTGATTCGGTTGGAAAGCTGCCACCTATTCCCGAACAAGCAGTCAATGGCATGGTCATTGCACCATTCCAGCTGGAATTTGTCATTAATCAGATAGGCAGGATAGTCAATGCGATCAATCGTCAGTTGCGGACTACCTGAAAATATACCGTCCAGACCTTTCAGGCGAGTATGCTGATCTTCAGTTTTTTCCGGCATATTATCATTCAGCTTTGCAGCAACCTGTGTCATTGGAAATCCCTGTTCCTTCAAGGCTTTGACCTGTTCAATAGTGTCCAGTACTGAAGCAGGAAAGCTTCCTATTCTCGGGGCACGGCCATGATCGGATGAGGGTTTTTTTATCTCGGGCTTTGGTAAAATGCCCAGTTTAATATAATTATTAAGTGTCGCTCTGGAAATACCTGCTTTTTCCATCACCTCTTTGCTGGTTAACAAGTCCATTAGATCCACCTCCATGTGTTTCCTGACTTTTCCAATTTAGACAGTATAGATACTCTTGTACGCATGTAAAGACTGTGTAATTGTACTGTATTATTATGTCACAGAACCCATCTGAAGGCTGTAATCACAACATCACAATGACATCATCATGGCCAGGGCCTGTTCACACTGATTTGGCCGTAGCGAACAAGATTAGTGCGAACAGACCCTTATCTGTACAGAAACATATAAACATAGACTGTCTAGATATATGCAATTATACACTTATCCCGAAAAACTTTCTGCACAACTGGCACCCAATAACCGAAATTGTTAAACTGTCTGAATGAGTCATATCTGGTGCATCAGAAAAGGGAAAAATCGCGGATTCAAAAATGATCTGGTGGCATGCGTTGCCTGCCACTGCCGGCAAAGAAAGCAATGCAGGCCTTATGCCGCATTGACGCTAGATCAGATTGTTGCTGCGAACATAGAAGCCAAGAAAAATGGTTATCAGGTTGTGGAAGATTTCCCTCTGTTTGAAGCTGCGTTGAATAACAGTGAACAATTTTAACACCCCTTCAAGCGCTTCACTTGGGCTTTCTAAGGAAGCGTTGATCAATCTCGAGACATATTGTGACCCAAATCATGGTTTCAATCATCCGGCCTTTGCCTGATGCCGATACGTTCATCGAATAAGCACAATACCGGCCATGCCTCGCACTGATTTAAGCGGTATGAATGTACTGAGGTTACACGCTTTGCTGAGGCTGCTTTCCAATGTAAGTAGCCTGCCTTTGCAGAGACTGATAGTGAAAGGAGAAGTGCGATGTTAATTACTTCACAAATCCAGCACAATGTAGCCACTATTGATGAACATTATTCTGCACTGGATGCAGCCAGGCAGATGACTGAATGCTATATCGGATCTCTGGTCGTTACCGGTGCGTATGGTATCAGGGGAATTTTCACTGAACGTGATCTGATGATGCGTGTTATCGGCGAAGGTCTGGATCCCGCCCATACCCATGTCGGTGATGTTATCGATGAATCTCTGATCACCGTAAGCCCGAATGAAGATGTGATTCGCTGTCTCGATCTGATGAAAGAAAATCGCTGTCGGCATCTGATTGTGTTTGATGGTGAAAACTTCATCGGCATTGTTTCAGTGCGTGATATGGTTGCTCTGATGTTGGATGAAAAAGAAACGCTGATCGCAAGGCTTCAGGAATACATCAGCAGTTGATTATTCTTTTTCGCCCGGTTCGCCCTTCCCTGATAGACAATCGGCACGATGGTTCTTGCTTTTCTCATCAGCTTGCCGATGCCCGTATTCTTCCAGCAGCACTGTCAAATTGGCCACCACC
>JBHHTX010000187.1:0-2748 GCA_046753585.1 Mariprofundaceae bacterium | reverse complement strand
GGGAGACGGAGCAGGTGGCTGCAGAAGTGATTGCACCCGAATTCACACTCAAACTGGAGCCTGTACAGCCCATGGTAGGCGAGGAAATTCGGGCGGTTGTGAGCAGCTCTCCCGGTATTCCTGACAAGCTTGTTTACTACAAATGGTCGAGTCCGGTGTCCTCAAACCGCATGGAATACAACGACCCGGCTTCAGAAATTGGTTTCCAGTGCAAAGATGCGAAACCGTTTCGTTTGCAGGCAGAGGCTACGGTTCCTTTCTATGGGGATCGAATTGCTGTCATCGAGGGCAGTATTCGAGCCAAGATGTACAAAATCAAGATCATTGCGAAAAAGCGGGGCATGCCCAAGCTGATCTGGGATCCGGTCAAAGGAGGGATTATCGAGGCAGGACCAAATCAATATTTTACGGGTGAAGAGATTCGCTTATCGGCAACTCTCCGAGGAACAGCTGAACCCAGATCTGTTCGCTGGAAGTGGCAGGTCAACGATGGCGTAACGATCTCGAACGACATATCGCAAACTCCAACGGTAAGCCGCTCTGCTGCTGGCAGTATCAATGCCGTGGTGACAGCCACAGATCAGGACAAGACTATGCTTGGAACCGGCACTATCAGTCTTGTTGTCAGAGAACCGGCCCCCGTTCCTGTGGATGGAAAGAAAAAGAAGCTGCAAAAACTGCTGGGCAAGGCTCGCAAGCAGGCCAAACAGGGCGACTTGGCAGGGGCGGAAGAAACTATTGAACAGATTCGCAAGCAGGACCCGAATGGCGTGGCCGTATTGGCACAAAATGTTGCCAAGGCAGCCAAAAAGGAAGGTTGGAAGGCTGCCTATCAGCGAGATTTTCCCAAGGCCATCCGAAATCTGAAGATTGCCAGGAGGCTGACACCTAATGATCGAGATGTTGTCGATAAGTTAAAGCAAACCGAGCGATTCGCCCGGATTTGGCCACAGGTGCAAGCTAAGGCAAAAGAATTTGATCAATTGCTGGCGGCAAACAAGGTCTGGTCCGCACAAAAAACCATGCTACAAATACAAAACTTGCAATTTGAGATGCCTGGCGGCATGTCCAATCCATTGTCAAAAAGGATTATGGCCGACTTTAATAAGGCGGTTAAAAAATATAATGCTTTTATCCAGAAATGGCGTAAGCTGAATTCGCACTTTTTCGTGGATAAAGACTGGCAGGGCATGCTGGATAATGCCCAACAAGCCTTGCAAAGAGAACTGACTGATGCAGATCGGCGTGATGTCGAAGGTTCGATCAAGCTGGCGCAGCAATCACTTCGCGAGCAATTATCGGCCAAACACAAGCCACCCACTTCAACTTCTATACCACAGCCTAAACAGAAGTCGGGAATGGTTTCTGCAACATCCGGCGCCAATTCATTGACGCTGGATAAGGAAAGCTTTGCACCCAACGAAGAAATCAGGCTCAAATTCCGGCGTGACCCACAACTACCTCAGGATTCCTGGGTGGGATTGATTCCATCCGGGATCGAACATGGTTCGACCCGAAGGAATGATTCGGCGGATATGGCCTATGAATATATAAAAGACCGCACTTCAGGGGAGATGATATTTCATGTACCCCCAAAAGAAGGAAACTACGACTTGAGACTGAGTGAGACAGGTCATGATAAGGAAGTGATCTCCATCACATTCAAAGTAGAAGTTCCCAAAACGGGTGCTGCAATCATTCTTCCCAAGAGCACCTTTGCACCGAACGAAAAGATATCGTTGAGATTCACGGCATCTCCTCTGCTGCCAAAGACAACCTGGGTTGGCCTCATTCCATCTAAGGTCGAGCATGGATCCACCGCTCGGAATGATCAAGCGGATGTAGCTTGGAAATACGTGGATGGTCGCACTTCGGGTGAAATGATTTTCCAAGCACCCGCAGCACCGGGGAGCTATGATTTCAGAATGAGCGAAGATACCAATGACAAGGAGATAACATCGGTCTCATTTACAGTCTCCAGGCAGGATTCGGTCAAAGGAAAGCGGGCTTCTGCTTTTGACAAGGAAAAGAAGCTAACAACACCCAAACCGGTAACGGCGAAGATTGACAACAAGATGAGTGTTGAAAATGGGCCAAGAAAGGCTTCCACATTTACGTTCGATTCAGCGGTCAAGCTGCTTTTCCTGGACACGTATCATTGGAACTACGGTCAGGGGACAGCCAATCCAGGGACACTGTCGCTCAGACACCAGGATGGTAGGGTTTATGGTCCGTGGCAGGCCAAAGGCCGCTCCGGGCAGGGAGGAGTGCCTAACGCCTATTGGGAAGTTTTTCCTAATGTGATTCTCGCGCCTGGAACATATACAGTGGTCGACTCAGATCCATCCACTTGGTCAACAAATGCGCAAGCTGATTGGAGAGGCATGGCTGTCATTCGTACCGCTCCGGCCGATAATTCAGTCCAGGGCAATGCGGCCGGGTCAAAGGCATCAAAACAATCCGGCGTTTCCGGAGGTGCTGTGGCTTTTCTTCCTATCGAACCGGCCCACACTGTCATCGCAACGCTGTCAGGCAATCTTACGAATGAAAAACCCTCGAATGACCATATCTTATCAATGCCCACAGATGGCACATTGAATCTAAAGATAACTACCGGCCCTGATTTGAACATTTATGGCGGCATACACCTAATGGATGTTGATAACAAAACGAGATTGACAGGTGATATTGGTGTTGGGCCGGGGAAGACGATTGCCGTCCCTATCTCTATAATTCGCGCTGGCACCT
>JBHHTX010000186.1:0-2767 GCA_046753585.1 Mariprofundaceae bacterium | reverse complement strand
CGCTCACGAGTTTTGCAATTGGCTCTGGTTACAAAATAAAGTCGCGCAGTGTATAGAAACTGAAGCGGATTGTGGATGCAGTTGTGAACCATCTTAATATTCGACATAAAATCTGATTGCTGGATGATTTCTCCTTAAATCACAAACATCGGGCAATTTTTTTAGGCGGCTCTTGAGAAGGCCCTTTAAGCGCTACTGGTTTACCATGGCTCTAACGCGCATGATTTTTTCCAACCCATGGTATGAAACATTATCATGGGGTGGAAAAAATCATGCAGGCGCGTCGTTTGTTTCATGTTAAGTAACTACTCAGCACTGCCTGCTTCCATTGATTACACTGAGGGTATAACAGGATTGCCTTGATAGGCTTGAGATATTGCATCCAGCAGGTTGTGCCCATTTTTTCTGGATGTGGAGAGGTAAGCTCGAATGCGTGCGAACCTTTTGGCTCCATCGAAGGTGCGAAAGCAGCCAGAGACCTTGAGTCGCACTTTGATCATGCGAATATCCTGCTCGCCCAGGTTATTGGTGAACGGCACATTCAGGTCATGTAGAAAGGCAAGTGCTTCATCCTCATGATCTTGCAATCTGCGCAATAGATTCTGGGCTTTTGTCCGTTTGATTCTCCCCCGTTTTTTCTCTTTGGGCTTGATCAACGGGTTATCCTCCCATCCCTGCCGGATGATGGCGCGGTAGTCAGTAAGCCATGAAGCTTTTTCTGCATCGGTCAATTGGGTAATGCCGGCGTTTTTGCGAACCAGGGTGAAATCATGCATAGCCAGCAACAATGTCATCATCTTGCCTGCCCATGTTTGTTTGTTCTCCTCGAAGAGGAACAGTAGTTCACGCAGATGGTGGGCGTTACACAAACCATGCAGGCAATCGTAGTTGAAGTAGGGTTTCCAGTGGTCGTGGATCAGTCTGCCGATAAATTCCGACAGGATGTTGAACTCATCCATAGCGATTTTACCACGGTTCTTGTGGATGGCGAAGAAGGTGAGCATTTCCGTACAGGCTACATGCAGCCAATGCAGGGATCCTGCCGTGCGTACGCCGCTTTCATCGACATGCATGACACCAGCTTTTTGCAGCAATTTCCTGATAATATCTTCGTAATCAGCAAGCTTGTCATAACAGCTGTTCACCGCGCGAAACAGCGTACCCTGACTGACCTTTTGCCCAAAGATATCCGCCATCAGCTGAACGGTACGCGCCGCTGGCAACAACATCTGCTGATTCAGATAGACCAACATGGCATTGAAGCGCGGCCCATATTGGGTATGAGCGTTTACGCCTTCAGGAAAAGAAGCTTTGATGCGTTTGCCGCAACCGGGGCAACACTTGATTTCGGCGCGATATTCGGTGACTTCAATGCTGGGCTGGGGAATTTCAAACACTTGTCTGCATTCATAGCCCAGCACCGGCAGTTGCGCCAGGTCGATGTCGGCTGAACAATCACAGCCAACCACAGCAATCTCAATGGCGTGCTCGGGATGTTCCACCGGCTTAAGCCGGTGCGGCTTATGTTCAGGCTGACCTCCGGATTTCCGCTTGCCCTTTTTCCGCAGGCTTTTGGGTTTGACCGCAAGTTTGGTCAAACCATCCGTGGAGGGCGGCTTGCTGCTGTTGCGGCTGTTTTTATTGAGACGGGATTCAAGCTCTTCTACGCGTTTGGTCAATGCCTGAACCGGCTCCTGAAGTTGCAGGATAATCTCCACCAGAGTTTCTTTATCAAGCTGGAGGAGTTCTTCGCGTGTTAGCAGGCGCATAGTTTATGCCTGAAGTTTTTGCATAGTGGATAAGCCAGAATATCCTTCACAGGCACAGAGAGATTATTATGCCTGTCCTGACGACTGCGCCCCTGTGTCTGACCCAGAAGCGTCCAGTTGGCCGCTTTGTAACAGGTTCCCTTAAAACGATCTTTCTCCACGAAGGTTTCAACCAAATGTACGGGATGCCCGTATCGACATAGCCAGTCATGCGAGAGCCGACGCATGATTCGACCCAGTATATGGCTGGCCAGGTGAGGGATGCGCACCCATGGCAGGATAAGAAATCGCGTATTGTTGGTTGTAAAATTCAGATTGCGCTGACGTGATGTTGCATCCCAGCCAATCCAGCGATCTCTGGAGGCGCACTTCCATGCGGCGGAGCCAAACAACACGCAGGCCAGATCGCATCCTTGCGCGTCGCGCACCAGATACTCAAGGTGTTCTCCCACTGTGCGATTGAATCCGAGGTAATGGTGCTCGATAAGATAACTGGCAAAGCATCCGTGGTCATATGTGCCGCTGGAGATAAGTGTGATCGAAACTGGCGCAATGTCGGAAAGTTGCGCTGTGACGGGAGCTGCGTCCGGAAGTGTTACCTCGGGGTATGGATCGCGATGGGGGCGCCGCATCCCGGCGCGTACCGGCGGCAGTTCAATAAAACCTTTCGCTTCCAGTTTGTCGATGAAACTACGCGCAGCAAAGGTCTTGAGCTGACCGCTATGCGTGCGCCAATCCCAATCCTCACAGATATGTTTCGTAATCCGGTGACGGCTCCAGTCCGGGTGCTCACGAACGCATGCTTGCAGCCAGTCAATATCTGCACCGCATACTTCTCGGCCCTGGCAAATGATTGTCTTGCTCATGATGCGGATTATACATATTTCTAATTGCTAGTCCAGACAGAGGGTTATCTGTATTATCCGGGGTGCTGAGTAGTTACGGATATTTACCATATTTTTCCTTTAATTGAGAATCAGAGTCAGGTAGAATATGTT
>JBHHTX010000185.1:0-2769 GCA_046753585.1 Mariprofundaceae bacterium | reverse complement strand
GACATGGAACCAACTATTTTTTTTGCCAATCCACAAAATACCGTTCAAAAACAATATGAAGCTCTTCGCGCTTTTTACATTGAAAAATGCCCCGGTGAAGAAGTTGCTAAACGTTTTGGATACACGCTCAGTTCATTTTATTCACTAACATGATGAGCGACAATTAGAATTCCCTGCTGACGACAATTAGAATTCCCTGCTTGACCAGATCCGTTAACATCTGTTTTTTCCCTTTAAAACAAGGACAAGCAGATGATTACGGACAACCAGGCTAGGAGATTACAAGAGATGAATCAGAAGGAACCAACATTGCAGAGAACCGCTGACAAGGTGGGAGTAGACGTTCAGACAGCCCGTAAGTACTTACGCTCAGGAGCATTGCCCAGCCAATGTGCCCCTGAGAGATATTGGCGGACCCGTCAAGATCCATTTTCGGACGTCTGGGGCTGGGTTGTTCAGCAGCTGGAACTGAACAATCACCTTCAGGCCATAACGCTGTTTTCGGCTCTCCAGCGTCAGTATCCCGGCCGATTCCAGGACGGACAACTCAGGACCCTCCAGCGACGGATCAAGAACTGGCGTGCCACACAAGGTCCCCCGCGTGAAGTGTTCTTTACCCAGGTACACCATCCCGGTGAACTATGCCAGTCCGACTTTACATCGATGAACTCCCTGAGCATTACAATCAACGGTCATGTGTTCAGGCACATTCTGTATCACTTTATCTTGACCTATTCCAACTGGGAGACCTTTACTATCTGCTTTTCAGAGAGCTTCGAGAGCCTCCAGAAGGGTTTACAGGAAGCTCTGTGGGAATTGGGCGGCGTTCCACTGGCCCATCGGACAGACCGGTTAACCGCAGCGGTTTCGAACACCACCAATCCTGCTGAGTTTACCAGAAGGTACACGGCACTGATGGATCATTACGGACTTGAAGCCCAAAAGATCCAAGCCGGCAAGGCCAATGAAAACGGCGATATAGAGCAGCGTCATTATCGATTTAAGGATCTTGTTGATCAGGCATTGATGCTTCGAGGCAGCAGAGATTTTAATAGTCGTGAAGAATACGCCTCGTTCCTGCGTGAGGTCTGCAACCAGGCAAATGCCGGCAGATCAGATCGTTTTGCCGAGGAGCTTCAGGCACTTGGCAGACTGCCTGTCCGCAAGATAGACGATTTTACCGTTTTGACCGTCTCGGTAACCCGCAATAGCACAATACGCGTAAAGAAGAACACCTATTCGATACCCAGTAAACTCATCGGCGAGAAGGTAGTTGTGCACCTTTATGCGGACTATCTTGAGATTCGGTACGGACGCCGGAAGCTGTTTACATTACCCCGTCTTCGAGGCACTGGCAAACACAGTATCAACTATCGACACGTCATTGACAGCCTTGTTCGCAAGCCCGGTGCCTTTGCCAACTATCGTTATCACGAAGACATGTTTCCATCGAGCATGTTCCGTGTCGCATACGACATGTTGAAAAAGGCCAACCCTTCATCGGCCGACAGGAACTACCTTAAAATCCTGGAATTGGCTGCCAAAGACAGCCAGGTCGCGGTAGCCGAAGGCATTCGCATTTTATTGAACAAAGCATCCGCCTTGAACTTTGAGGCATTGGAAGCGATGGTAAGCAGCCATCAGTCTCCTGACGAACCCATCAGGCAAGTTACTGTCGAATCAGTGAATCTGACGGAATACGATCAGCTGATAAAGAACAAGGAGGTGCTGTGATGGCCCAGATCCGAGCAACTATTACAGATCACCTGAAGCAATTACGTCTTCCCGCCATTCGCGAATGCTTCGAAGAATATGCCGACATGGCTCGCCGGGAGACTTGCAGTTACGAGCAATACCTTCTTGAACTGGTTCAACAGGAGTATCAGGAACGTCGAGAGAATCGCATCAGACGCTACCTAAATCAAAGTAACCTGCCACCGGACAAGACAATAGGCACATTCGACACAAAACGCCTTCCAACCGGCGTGATACATCAAGTCAAAACGCTCCTGGACGGGAGGTTTATCGATCGATGCGAGAATCTTTTGGTGTTCGGCAAGCCCGGCACCGGCAAGACACACCTGGTAAGTGCCATTGGGCGGGAATTGATCAATCAGGGTCGCCGGGTGTACTTTGCATCGACCAGCTTGATAGTTCAGGACATGCTGATTGCCAAGCGTGATCTGAAGCTGAAACGTTTATTGAAGAAATTTTCGCGGTTCGATGCGATAATCCTGGACGACCTGGGCTACGTACAGCAGAACCGAGAAGAAATGGAAGTTTTGTTTACCCTTTTGGCAGAACGGTATGAGCGTGGAAGTACGATACTCACCAGCAATCTGCCGTTCTCCCAGTGGGAGAAGATTTTCAAAGATCCCATGACCACTGCCGCCGCGATTGATCGGCTGGTACACCACAGCATCATCCTGGAATTGAATATCCCAAGCTACAGGATGGAGGCTGCCGATAAGGGTAAAAATGAGAATTCAGATGAATAACCGAAGGTGGGCAGAATCAGCGCGACACGGTTGTGGCGGACTACACTCCGCTGCGCTCCGTTCCGTCCGCCACAACCGTGAAAAGACAGAAAGAACACAGTGTTCTTTCAATTTACAAAACGGGAATTATAATTGTCGTTGGTAGGGAAAAATAATTGTCGCTGAACATCAGCGGCTCGCGGAACGCGAGTCCGCTTGATGTGGTTGTTTTGTGCCGGGTTTGCCCGGCTGCTAAATGGTGCTGCACGGTGCACTACTCCTTAAACAAGCG
>JBHHTX010000184.1:0-2770 GCA_046753585.1 Mariprofundaceae bacterium | reverse complement strand
GGGTGGGTGCTGATTGAAGCGTTGATTGTGGTCAAAAAAGTACGGGCTGAAAGGATCAACCCAAGTTAGATCCTGTCTGAAAGCATGGTGATTGTTTCAAAAAATGCACAGGGCGACCTACACCAAGGTTTTTTTGCGGGATGCTTCTGCCTGTTTCAGTTGCTGTTCAACTTCAGGGCATGCCTGTGCCAAATTCAGTACCGCACTGCGGGTCAAGCGGAGTAGCGTCAGGGATTGTTTAGCGGTCACGCTCGCCTTGCGTATCTGATCTCCCAGCAGAGCCATTTCACCGAAGAAGTCGCCTTCTCTCAGTTCGGCCAGCAATTGATCTTTACCGCCATTTCTATGGCAGCTCACCTCTACAGTACCTTTGGAGATGATGTACAGCGCATCCCCTTTTTCCCCCTGCTTGATGACCGTATCGCCGGGAATAAAGGTGACTACAGTGGCATGTTCCCCCAACAGAATCGCCGTTTCTTCAGACAGCGATTGGAACATCGGAACCATTTGGATTAAATCCTTGGCTGATAAGGTCAGCGGTTGATCTCCCTCGCGCGGAATTGACCTGCTGGCAGTCGCCAGCAGGCCTTTGATCTGATTGTAAGCCTTTCGACATGTTTCACCATGTTTATAGTCATCTTCGGCCTGCCAGCCTGCACCTGCTACTGCCACCTGCATCCCCAGGCGTGTTTCAAAATGCGCAAAGAAATCAGGGAAACTGTTACGTATTTCGTTAACCTCAGTGTATAATAAGTCCAGTTTCTTTCTATAGGCATCACAGACTGTGTCACGAGCCTCCGCGTTAATATCTTTCCGTGATTGCAAATGCTCAATGGCCGCATCAGCCATGAGAATCCGGAGAATCAAACGTCGCAAACGTCCGGCAAAGCGGAGTTGTTGATAGTTAGAAAGCCACCCGGCCATACTATCGCGTTCACGTAAGCTTCGGAGGATTCGCTGCTCCATTTTCAGGATCGGGTTCACCCCGGCTGCTTCCCCGCCACTCATTTCACGTTCAAGCCGAAGTTCACTCCTGACATCCACAAGCACATATTGTGGCACCAGTCCGGCATCCCGCAGGTGTTCCAGTTCATCCAGTTCGGCATGTGTCGCTATTTGGCGCGCATGCTGGCGCTGCTGTTCGGTGTTAATGGTGACGCCGTGTTCCTGCATGGCATCATTGATCAAAATATCAACATGGCGCAGACAGGCACGCGACATGAACCGGGCTTTCTTCATACGCTGCATGACATGATTGGCATAAATGCGGGAATGCAATTTCCCCTGTTCCAGCTGGGCAAGCTCATCGCTGTCCAAGTCATTCAAGCCCAGTTTATTCATCAGCGGTTTAATCGTGGGAGCGTTGATTAACAGCGTAAAGACCACCACGCCCAGCGTCATATCCAACAGCAATTGTCTCCCGGCAAGGTTTTCCGGCAATGCCAGTACAATCGCAATGGCCAACCCGCCCTTTAAACCGCCCCACCACATAATATGCTGATCGCTGCGGCGCACTTCCGGCAAACGAAATTTTCGCAATGTGATCGGTAGTAACAAATACACTGCCGGAATACGGGATAGCAAAACCAGCACAATGGCCAGGAAGATATAGAGCAGGTGTTCATATAAGCTTTGCAGATTAATAGAAAGGCCAACGAGCAGAAACAGCAACGCGTTGCTGATATAAGCCAGAAACTCCCAGCTTTCGCGCAAATATTCACCGGTATGATGGGGGATACGGGTAACTCCATAAACCCCCAGGCACAACGATGCTCCCACAACAGCCATAACACCGGAAATATGCAGGAAATGCTCGGCTGTGATAAAACTGACATAGGCGAGAATGATAGAGAGTACCAGAATCCCGCTCGGATTATCAGAAAGAACGCGCATCCATTCGCAAAACAGCAGGCCGAAAATCAGCCCCAGCAAGGTGCCTCCTAAAAAGACATAAAGAAATTGCCCTCCGGCCCCGAGTAATCCCGACGCATCGATGCCACCGGCAATCGCAATGCCCAGCAAAATATGTACGACGACGATAGCTGTGGCATCGTTAAACAGGGACTCACCTTCAACCAGTACGGTAAGTCTGAGAGGTGCACCAAGTTCCTTGAACAGTGAAATCACCGCGACCGGATCAGTGGCGGATATGAGCGCCCCGAACAGCAGGGCAAGAGGCAGTGGCATATTCAGAATCAGATGTAGTCCGCCGCCGACGATGAATGCCGCAAGCAGCAGGGCCGGAACAGCCAGCATAAGAACCGGAAAGATATCCTTGATCAGCTGACGGGCATCAAGATTGTAGCCCGATTCAAAAATCAATGCCGGCAACAGTAC
The DNA here is from genome assembly GCA_046753585.1 of Mariprofundaceae bacterium. GTDB lineage: Bacteria > Pseudomonadota > Zetaproteobacteria > Mariprofundales > Mariprofundaceae > CAYLYU01. The sequence goes on along the minus strand of JBHHTX010000184.1, from coordinate 433 downwards.
AAACAGAACAAGCTCGGGAGTAAGTTGAAAATGCTGCATAATTTGCAGCGCTGGCCAAAACTGCGATGCCGCATTAAAAGACATTCCAATGCCAACAAGAATGACAGTGAACGGAATGGGAATATAGCGCGTCAGTGGTGCTGCCCCCATGGCCAAAGCCAGCAGCGCCATTAAAATGAGTATGCTTTCCGATAACGGTATCATCAATCGAGAATATAGTGCACCGGCTCATGGTTTGCACGTCTGACTGCCTGTCTTCCACCGCTGCCCCACAGATCATGTAGACAAATAAAAGTAAAACAGGCCAGAACCAGGCTTTTTTCAAACAGGGATGGAAGTCGGAGTGATTTGCATCCTTCTGTGTCCCATTTCACCGGATGCAAAATACATGCGTCAGCGCTATGCTCGCGGGATGCGTTTTGCTCCATTTGTC
>JBHHTX010000183.1:0-2770 GCA_046753585.1 Mariprofundaceae bacterium | reverse complement strand
CTGCTGCCACACCACCATGATAGCGAATAATATCCAGGCTGGCGCAGCCAGATCTCCAGTCACGGCAACATAGCCAATCATGGGAGGAACAGCACCGGCGATACCACCAAGCTGGTTGGCCCATGGAGTTGTACGCTTGCTCATCATGGTATAAACCACGACATAGCCAAACACACCAACCCCGGTTACAAGGGCCGTCAGTGGATTAACCATCCAGGCCATGAGGGCCAGAGAGGGACATACCAGAATCAGCCCAAGCATCAGGACATTCCGCCCCGGCACCAGGCCAGCGGCAAGAGGCCGAGACTTTGTCCGTTTCATCAAACGATCAATATCACGATCATAGAAATTGTTGAGCATGCAGGAACCGGCGGTAGCCAGGCCAAGCGTAAGGAATGTCCAGAAAATAATACTCCAGTCCGGCAATACACCATGATTACCAAAATAAATGCCTGTCAGGGCGGCAACCAGTGTCAGCCCGACAATTCCCGGCTTGGTCAGCGTTATATAATCAGCCAGGGCTGATTTTACGACGCTATGACGACTAATAACCTGTTCACCCATTATTCAAGTATCCATCCCAGTTTATTTCTGATCGTTTTAGCATTCATAAAAAAAAGAAAAAACAAGCGCCCCCACGAATGGAGGCGCTTGCCCTTATCAGCACTTAGTGTGCAGCACCCGGATGAGGTTCAAATTTAACCTTTGAATTCTCACCGTAGTTATACGGATGCCAGTTCTCATCCACAATAGGCGGAGTCGGGAAGTTACCCTGGCCCGGAATAATAGCCGTAGCTGACCACTCCAGTCCCTCAGCACCCCAGTGATTGGGTCTGGCCTTCTCACCCTTGAACATGCCATGAAACCATGAAACCAGCATCAGAAGTACTGAAATCACGGTCAGATAAATACCAATCGTGGACCAGTGTTGTGCACTGGTAACCGTCGCGTTATCGGCGAACATCTGGTAATCCATGTAACGACGCGGCATGCCTTCCATGCCTGCGAAATACAGGGGACCCATGACGATATTCATGCCAATAAAGAAAAGAATGGCGGAGGTTTTCGTCAGGAACTCATTGCAGACACGCGTCGTCAGTTTGGGGAACCAGTAGTAAACACCGGCAAAGATGCCCATACCACCCGAAACCGCCATCACATAGTGAAAGTGGCTCATGATGACATAGGAATCAGAGATGCCATAGTCAACTGCGGACAAGGCATTCGGAATACCGGTGAGCGCCCCGATGACAAGCATGAAGAAGGCGCAAATAGCCCAGACCATCGGCCCGGTGTAACGGATAACACCACGGTATAATGTACCGGTCAGGCTGAGCATGAGCAGGCCAAATGGCAGTGAAATCAGCAAAGTCGTAAAGGTCTGCAGAACTCGAAGCCAGTTGGGAAGGCCGGCCACATAGGCGTGGTGCACCCAGACATCAGCAGAGACGGGAATGAAGGACAGGATCGCCCATACCGTAACCTTGTAGTTGAAGACCATATTACGGGCAGAGGTCGAAAAGATCTCAAAAAGCACACCCATAAACGGCAGCAGGATAACGTATACGGCCGGATGCGAATAGAACCAGAACAGGTTCTGATACAGCAACACATCACCACCAACCTCAGGATTATAGAAGCCGAAACCTAGGTATTTATCCAGGCTCAGGAGCAGCACGGATGCAGCCAATACCGGCACAAAGATCAACTGAATGATATTTGCCGTAAACACGGTCCAGGGCAGGATTGGCATCTGAAACCAGCCCATACCTTTGCAGCGCATAAAGCCAACTGTACAGGCCAGATTAACAGCACCGAATACAGATGACATACCAAGTACAACCACCACCAGTGAGTACAGCGCCGTATTACCAGCCATGTCCGTCAATGAATATGGTGGATAACCCGTCCACATGCCATTGAACGAATCAGGAATAACCAGATTAGCCAGGGCAATCAGGATACCCGACCACAACAGCCAAACGCTGAAGGCATTAACACGCGGAAAAGCCATATCTCTGGCACCGATCTGGATGGGCACAGCCCAGTTTGCGAAAAAACCCAGCAGGGCGGGAATCTGGAAGCCCAGAACCATCACGGCCCCGTGCATTGTTAACAACAGATTATACAGATTACCATCTTCCATAATGTCCGGTCCAACACTGCCAAGCTCAATACGCATGAGCGTAGCTGCTGTACCTGCCACCAGGAATGAGGCAACGGCACCAATCAGATACCAGACACCGATAACCTTGTGATCAAGCGTAAACAGCCATTCCTTGGCGGTCTTCGGCCAGCCCGGCTTACCGTTGGGTTCATGTCCCATAAAACCACTCATATTCTTCCTCCTCTATAGTTATTCATCTTATTCATTATTGGCCTGCCGGCGCCGCTTCTGCAGCTACTTCCTCAACCACTTCCGCAGCAACTGCTTCAGGCACGATGGATGGAACAGCCGCTGGTGCTGCCGCAACAGGAGCACCACCTTCTGATACCATCCAGGCATCAAAATCCGCCTGAGTCATAACAATCGCCTTGCCGTACATGGCGGAATGATTTTCACCACAGTATTCACGACAGGTGATAACAGATTCGCCGACTTTATCCGGCATAAACCACTGCCATGTTACCCGTCCCGGCATAACATCCTCGGTTACACGATACCTGTTCATGTAATGCGAATGCAGCACATCATCAGACTGCATACGCAGCACAACAGGCTTGCCGACAGGAACCCTGAGCTCGTTGTCCGTCTCAACACCATTGGGGT
>JBHHTX010000182.1:0-2788 GCA_046753585.1 Mariprofundaceae bacterium | reverse complement strand
GGCAGAAGAAGAACAGATGCGAGCTACCGCCCCGTCAGAGGAATCAAATCAGGAACAGACGGAAGAAATGAAGGCTCAGCAACAGTGGCTGCGGCGCATTCCCGACGATCCGGGCGGCTTGCTCAGGCGCAAGTTCCGGTATCAGTACAGGCAGCGGGGTCAGCAGCCGGCAAACAGGGAAGGACAGACATGGTAGGCAAAGCTTATAAAATATTTTTTGTGTTATTGATGATGTGGAGTACGGCTGCTTTCGGCACCGTTAGGGCGCAGGTGGATCGCTTCAATATCAGTGAGATGGAAACTCTGACCTTGTCCATCGAAATCAGCGACAATGACAGCGGCGAACCGGAAACAGCGGCTCTGGAAAAGGATTTTGAAGTGCTTTCCCGCAATTACAGCAGTTCATACAGTGTGATTAACGGTGCCATGAGCAGTAAATCCACCTGGATGATTCATTTGCGCCCCCGCCGTACGGGCGCTTTGACCATTCCGGCCATCAAGGTGGGTTCTGCTGCCACGCAACCGATCACCGTTCAGGTCACTAAAGCTGCCGCCAGAGAGGGTTCGGATCAGAAACCGAGCGGGGATATCTGGATTGATATGCATGTCGAGCCCAAACAGGTATGGGTGCAGCAGCAGGCCATAGTCAGTATCCGCATTTATCAGGTGGCAGCATTGAATCAGGCGCAACTGAGCGAACCCGCCCCACCTAATGCGATTATTGAACGGCTTGGCGAAGATGCCCGCTATCAGACAACCCGCAACGGACGTGTCTGGCAGGTGCTGGAGCGGCGATACGCCCTGTTTCCGCAGCAGTCCGGACAGATAGATATTGAACCGCTTCAGCTGGATGGCAGTATTATTGTACGCAACTCCATGTTTAATTCTCCCTTTGCTCAATCGGCCAGGCCAATTCGCGTGCGCTCCAATGCACTGACGCTGGAGGCATTACCAAAACCAGCTGACTGGGATGGCGGAGACTGGCTACCGGCTGCTCATATCGAGTTGACTGAAGACTGGCCTTCCACAACTGTATTCAATGTGGGCGAACCGGTCACACGCACACTGACGCTACGTTCAAAAGGTTTGCTATCATCCCAATTACCAAGCATTTTCAGTATGTTGCCCGATAATCTTAAAGCATACCCTGATCAACCGAAGCTGTCTGATGACAAAGCCTTTGAGGGCCTGTCCGGTTCACGGCAAGAGAAGGTCGCGATCATGCCGATGCAAGCCGGAACTTATATTCTGCCTCAAATTGATATTCCATGGTGGAATACTGAAACCGGTAAATCCGAAATAGCCACGATCCCGGCAAGAACATTCAAGGTGCTTGCCACAGCAGGCACCCAGACAAGGCCGGCTCAGCAAGTGCAGAAGCCGGTGATTCAGGAACCATCTGAGGCGCAGGCAAGCGATGCATCCGTGTCCGCACCTGAAGAGACAGGCTGGAAATGGCTTGCCCTGATCACATCGTCGGGCTGGCTGCTGACCCTGGTCTGGTTATTTGTTAAGCATAAACGTTATGATTCCACTCAGGATGATGGCAATAATCAACGCGCCTCTAATCTGAAGCATGCCAGGCAATCTGTAGCGCTTGCCTGTCAGCAGAATGACAGCAAGGCCTGTGAACAGGCCCTGCTTGGATTTGCACAACTGCAATGGCCTGATGCTTCAGTGAATAGCCTGACCGCCCTGGCATGCCAATGTGAAACAGATCTGGCTGACGAAATAAGAAGCCTGGAAGCATGCCTGTATGCGTTCGATAAAACTGACTGGGCCGGAGAGGAACTGCTACAGGCTTTCCGGAAAGCCGATTTCGGAGCATTGCATTCAGGATCGGCAAAATCATCAGCAGCCTTGCCGGATTTGTATCCGGATTAACACTTGCTGAGAATTGTCTCAGGCAGATATGCAAAGTGAGATTCGGAAGCTTTATAATACTTGAGCGGGGCCTGTTATAGGCCCCGCTCTATTCAGTTCAACATCACCTTAATTGATGTTAATTGCCTTTGGCTTGGCGCTTTCCAGCTTGGGCAACCTGACTTTCAACACACCATCTTTCATCGTAGCTGCTACTTTCTCAGCATTAACGTTCCTTGGAAGGCTGAAGCTTCTTGAGAATTGACCGTACGCACGTTCAATGCGATGTACATTCTCCTCCTGAACGTCCTTCTCATAACGTCTTTCGCCTGAAAGTGTCAGCACGCCATCTTTCACCTCAAGGTGAACATCTTTCTTTTCAATCCCTGGCAATTCAGCCTGTACCAACAGGGCATCATCGGTCTCTTTAATATCAACAGATGGAGCCCACTGGCCTGTATCACGCGCCACATCAAAGTGGCTATTGTCAAGCAGGCGGCCAATTTGCCGATTCATACTTTCAAGTTCGTTCCAGGGTGACCAACGCGTCAGGGTCATAACACACCTCCTTAATAAATTACATTATTAAACCGGAAATCATCACCGGTAATTCGTATATAGGGTGTTATTTTATCAATTCAAGGGCATGCACAAAAAAATATTACGCTCACTATACCGTTAAATCAGCTACAAATACCTGCATCTTTTTCATTGCTCTGGCTTCGAGTTGCCGTACCCGTTCGATAGAAATGCCAAAGCCTTCAGCCAATACTTTTAATGTAACAGGTGGATCAACTAGGTATCGTTGTTGGATAATATAACGGTCGCGTTCAGACAAAATTGCCATGGCTTGTTCAAGCTGGCTTTGCGTGAATGAAGCCCAATCCTTCCCAATCAAAAGCTGCTCAGGTGTATCATCCGGTGC
>JBHHTX010000181.1:0-2823 GCA_046753585.1 Mariprofundaceae bacterium | reverse complement strand
TGAGCGCAGTGAACCCGTAGTTGCCGCCAGATGAAGAACTGTGGAAACACCTTCAAAACAAGCTGATTTCGGCAATAATGAGAAATCATATTGAAATAATTTCACTCTTTTATTTCCATTAAAACTGCCTGGGTTCCGAACTAAAGCATTAATGTCATAGTCGGCACGAAGTGCCATGCTTACTAGGTGCTTACCAATATAGCCATTGGCACCGGTAATAAGAATTTTCTCCCTCGGCTTATACATATCTCTTATAGCTATCCGATGAAGTCTTCATCATTTTTCGGTGCACTAAAAACTAAATAATGAGTCAAAAGAAATGTTATCCCTACAGAAATTACATCTGACACCAGTTTGGACATCCATTCGGGTATGATTTCAACAAGCAATACTAACAATAACGAGCCTACTAACATGTTCCCGGCGAGAACAATAATATAGCGGCCAGCTTCGCTTCCTGTTTTTTGCTTGTTATTTCTTTTAAATGTAAAATATTTATGCAGGAGAAATGCAAAGCACCCGGCTCCAGCCTTGGCGCAGACATTTGCCGTAAGTAGGTAGCCAGGCCAAATCCAAAGCATTCCAAAAAAAGTAGACAGCTCTATTCCGTATGCTCCAATCTGCACCAGATTATAGCGCAGAAATTTAAACAACATTATTTTTTCGTTTTATGACAATAACATAGTGCAGAGCAAATAAGCGACACAGAGGACTTAAAATAAATTCTAACAACTTCATTGGCTTTTCCATAAAATCTGGAATAAGCGCCCTGAAATTCAAACCGCCAGATAATAAATAACGCAAATAGTTCAACAAGGGTTTACTGTACACAATCTCAAGCTCTAAAAACTTTTCTTCAAATACTTTTCTGTCCCGATTAAAAACAATGTAGCTTAAAGCCTGATTCGCACCATTCATTGGCCCAGAAGAAGGAACCTCCCAGGCAGGAAAATCTTTATCAAACCCCTCGGTTTTGAATAAACGTTTATAAAGAAATGAGGCAACGGATCCGTAATAAGGCTCTATCAGAATCACCCCGCCGCCTGGTGTTAATACCCTTTCAAGCTCTTTAAAAAAACGTTCCGGATGCGGAAAATGATGAAAACAATTTTGCCCGTATATCGCCCGAACAGATTGATCAGGCAAGTCGATGTTTTCAGCATCCAGCACCTGATCAAGATGATGGTCATAGACTACATCTGTCGCCAGCACATCCGGGTAGGAATCACGAACTGGCGCGATGCCCGCCCCCAGTTCAATTCGTTTTCCCGATGAAGAAAAATATTCTTCATCCAAACTATAAAATGTACGATGAAATTCTTTAAACACCTCGCGCAGCATCGGCTTGTTAGCCAGTATTTTACGATGGGCTTCCAATCTGTCTTTTCCATCAACATTGATATTTTCAATGGATGGATCACATAATAAATCTAGTAACTTCCTCATGAATGACGGGGTCAAGTCTCACATTCCAACATTTTACCTTTGAATGCCTGATATCAGGCGGCGAGGCGCTGTTTGATTTCCATTACGCCAGTAGGATGCCATGTGTCAAAGCCTCATGAAATATGGGTTGGCTGGCTGAGTCCGGGTGTCTGACAACCAAATCAATTTTCTGTTCGCCCAGAGTCATCTGTATATCAGCTATAACCTGACAAGAGCGTTGAACTATTTTGTGATTAACGACTGGTAAATCAACCAACAGGTCAATATCTCCCCCTTTCACTGCATCATCGATGCGAGATCCAAACAGATAGACATGCGTCTCCGAACCAAAACGGGATCGAACAGCGTTAACGATGGTTGTCTCCTCGAAGTCACTCAGGCGCATCATCGCTTTCAACGCAGGATTGAATATTTCGCCAGGGTTGTAGCAGCATGGCCGATAACTGATTGGCTAAATTCAAAGATTGTGCAAATACCTCTACATCAACCATGTGTTCATGCACCAGCTTGTTTCTTAAGGCACGTGCCTCAAGCCACTGCCGTGCGGATACAACCCAATCCCAGCGTTCAGAACGATTCAGATTATCAATGAAAGCACCCGGCCTCTCACCTTTCCAGCGCAATAAAGCCGGTAACAGTTTATCCCCCATCAGATCCTGAAAGCGGTTAAACCTGGACGAAAAGGATTCCATCATATCTTCGCGTTCAGGCATTTCATCAGCGGATCGAACCCAGTTCGCATCAATCGACTGCTGACCAAACAATCGTTCCCGGCTACGGCAGAGGCCGGCTTCCGCCCTGCCCAACAGATCCAGAACCTGGGGTAAGCTGTGATATTGATCTTGCGGATTGCCTTCCTGGGTCAATGATCACTCCCTTCCAGTTCCGGCAGTGAAATCTTCCTGAAAGGCCGTGCGAACGACCTCTTTCTGTTCATTGGAATTAGGTTAGACCTGCCGGGATTTGAGGTCAAGCAGCCTTTCGTTCCAAAGTTTTTATGCACTTTTCCTGACTGCTTACCTTATCATCAATGGCGTAAATTTTACGGTCAAATTATCCTGTATTGTATTCAGTTTTGCACTGACCGTATCAATCTTTGCATCCAGTTTTGTGTCAACCGCATCGATTTTCTTGTCCAGCCGGCTAGCAACCGCGCCAATCTACTTATGCAAGCTGCTATGAGATGTCTTGATAAGGGCAAGCAGTTCCTGTTTGTCCTGGTTGGTTTCCGCACGATGGTCATGAATCATCTTTTCAAGCGTAAAATGACCATCCAGAAGAAGTTTGAATTTTCCGTTCATCTCCTTGAGAATGACATTCGTCCGGTTCAAGCTTATTTTACTGTTGATAGCAAGAACTAGCCTTTCCAGAGCTAAC
>JBHHTX010000180.1:0-2837 GCA_046753585.1 Mariprofundaceae bacterium | reverse complement strand
TCCCCATATTATCAAGAATGTATCTGAAACACTGGCCGGCAGGGTTGAGTTTATTGAGCTTTCCGGATTTAATATTCGGGAAGCAGACAATATTCAACAGCTTTGGCTTAGAGGCGGCTTTCCCCGCTCGTTTCTGGCACAATCAGAGGCCGACAGCCAGGTCTGGAGAGATGGTTATATCCGCACATTTCTTGAACGGGATATTCCGATGCTGGGTATAAGCATTGCGCCAACTGCAATGCGCCGCTTCTGGACTATGCTGGCCCATTTTCATGGTCAAACATGGAATGCGTCAGAGCTTGGACGATCCATGGGACTGAGCGATAAGACTGTCCGCTCATATCTGGATATTCTCACGGCCACTTTTATGATTCGTCAGCTTCAGCCATGGCATGAGAATTTACGCAAACGGCAAACGAAAGCCCCGAAGATATATTTCAGGGATTCAGGACTATTACATAACCTGTTAAATATTCCCGACTACCACAGCCTGACAGGCAACCCCAGACTGGGAGCATCCTGGGAAGGCTTTGCCCTGGAGCAGGTGCTCCAAATCATCAATCCTCCAGAAGCCTATTTCTGGTCAACATACAGCGGTGCAGAGGTTGACCTTCTGTTCTTCAAGAATGGAAAACGCTACGGCGTAGAATTTAAATTCAATGAAGCTCCCAAAATCACAAAATCAATGCATGTTGCGATTGAGGATCTTTCTCTGGACCATTTATGGATCATATATCCCGGCAAAGAGGAGTATTCGGTGACGGACAAGATCATGGTTCGCCCGCTAGGAGTCTGTCGGACTATGCCGAAATCTACTGCGCGCTACAATTTGCCATAGTCAGACAGACTCCTAGAGACAATATCGCGACAAGTTCGGGGGACATATTACAAAACTCAGATCATTCTGAAGATGAAGAGCGTTTTATTTTGATGGGCATGAGTTCTCGCCTTCGCCTACTAATTGTCTGTCATTGTGAAAGAACTTCAGTATTCGTATTATATCAGATCGAAAGGTTGATCGATTTGAAAGAAAGAAATATGAGGAGAAAAGATATGCGTGAGTCTTATGATTTTTCCAAATCAGTTAAAAATTCCTGTGCCAAACCTTTCAAAAAACAAACCACCATTCGAATTGATGAAGAAACTATTTCATATCACTACTGTCCCGACGTTTAATGATTGAGGTGCCAGAATTTGTTGATATATAAGGAGATAAAGCGGGTTAATGGGTGTTAGGGTTTTGAAATCGAATTATGCCTTGCACAATGCTTCTGCTGCAGTTCAGCGGCAGGAGGGTTTTCCCTATGCATTCAGGCCAGCTCATCTTTTCTCAGGTTATGGAGCATCTTCCGATGCATACGTTTCGGCGTTGCGTGACTCGTTACCAAGGCAATTACAAGGTCAAGGCCTTCACCTGTCGGGATCAGTATTACGCCATGGCATTTGCTCAGCTCACCTACCGGGAAAGCCTTCGGGATATCGAAGCCTGCCTGCGCGCCCAACAGTCAAAGCTGCATCATATGGGGATTCATGGCGGTGTTTCACGGACAACCCTGGCCAAAGCAAACGAGCGGAGAGACTGGCGCATATACGCAGATTTTGCGCAGTCACTTATTCCAGTCGCCCGGAAACTGTATGTGGACGAAGATTTGGGGTTGGAACTCGACAACACCATCTACGCACTGGATTCCACAACTATCGATCTCTGTCTGTCAGTGTTTCCGTGGGCGCATTTCCGTATGGCCAAGGCCGCAGTCAAACTGCATACCTTGCTGGATTTACGGGGCAACATTCCCACATTTATCCATATTTCCGATGGAAAACTGCACGACGTCAATGTTCTGGATATTCTGATCCCAGAGCCAGGCTCATTCTACGTCATGGATCGAGGCTATGTGGATTTCAGCCGGTTGTTCGAACTGGATCAATGCATGGCATTTTTTGTAACGCGAGCCAAAACCAACCTTCAGTTTCGGCGGTTGTACTCTCACCCCGTGGACAAAACGACCGGACTCAGGTGCGATCAGACGATTGTGTTGACCGGTTTTTACACCCGAAAAGATTACCCGGCGAAACTCAGACGCATCAAATATCGCGATGCAGAAACAGGCAAGGTATTCGTCTTCCTTACCAACAACTTTTCACTGCCCGCGCTGACTATCGCCAGGCTTTATCGTCACCGCTGGAAGGTGGAACTATTTTTCAAATGGATAAAACAGCACCTGCGCATAAAATCTTTTTTCGGCACGACGGAAAACGCAGTCAAGACTCAGGTATGGATTGCTGTGTCCGTATATGTACTGGTGGCCATCATCAGAAAACGACTCCATCTAGACGCCAGTCTCTACACAATTCTACAAATTTTGAGCATCACTCTTTTCGAGAGAATGCCGTTATATCAAGCACTTACAGATCTGGATGCCAAGTCGGAGGTTTGCGATATGCGTAAACAGTTGAATTTATTTGAGAAAACGTCGGGACAGTAGTGGTAGGAGATAATGATGTCTGAAAGAGAAACATCTAACCATAAGCTAACGCAGTTAAAGGCTCTGGAGGCGGAGTCGATCCATATCATGCGTGAGGTAGTAGCGGAATTTCGAAATCCTGTGATGCTGTATTCGGTTGGCAAGGATTCGAGTGTGATGCTGCATCTGGCGCGCAAGGCTTTTTATCCTGCGCCGTTGCCATTTTCGCTGTTGCATGTTGATACCGGTTTCAAGTTCAAAGAGATGTACGAGTTTCGCGATAACTACTGTAAAGAGGTAGGTGCTGATCTGATCGTGCGCCGCAATGAGGATGCGATTGCCCAGGGCATGAATCCGAAGGATCATGGCGTG
>JBHHTX010000179.1:0-2854 GCA_046753585.1 Mariprofundaceae bacterium | reverse complement strand
CCTATAAACAGTGATAATATGCTCAATAAAAGGGGGCCGTGCATTTTTCTTAAAAAGCTTATGTGATCAACCATCAGGATATACATGCCAGCGATCAGAATAATAATACCTGCAATGACTTTCAGGTTACTGGTGTTATAGAGCAGAAGCTTGCTGATATCCAGACCGGAAGCGATAAGCAAAGAGTAAAAAACAGCGAAACCTAACGAATAGGCAGTAAACGGGAGCACAACCCATCGACTGATATCCGGTTTATCTTTTTGGCCAGCTGTCGCCAGAAACAAGCCGGCGATAAAGGCCATGAAGAAGGGGCTGATTTGCAGAAAGCAAATCTGCCAGATCGAGAAAAAAGAGGAGAACCCTCCCCACAAGGCGGTGTTGCTTTCCATCACATGATCTCTTTAAGCCATTCCGGGAACTCATCCCCTTTGTCTTTGATATTTCCGTAGAAAGCGCGTTTCACAATGCCTGATTTGTCAATAAAGTAGGTCGTTGGAGGGGAGCCTATACCATATTTCCTGGCCATGCGGTTGCCATTATCGAAGCCTGCGGAGAATGGCACCTCCCACTTCTTGATGTATTCTTTAAACTTCGACTCAGCATCCTGAATGCCAACCATAAGAAACGCTATGTCATCCTTATGTGCATGATAGGCATCTTTCATCAGGGGCACGGAGTCATTGGAACAAGGACACCAGGAGGCCATAAAGGTAATGACGAGCCCTTTTCCGGCATATTGTTCCAGATTAGCCTGTCCGCCATCCAGTAATTCCAGGCTGAAAGTGGGGGCTTTTTGCCCGACCTGCACCAGTACTCGCCCATCTTCACTGCATCCAAACAGGCCTGCCGCAAGGAGAAAGGCAGTGGCAAGGTTAAAGTAGCAATTTGTCGAGTTCATGTCGCAACAGATCCTTTGTAGCACTACCCGGATGGGTGTAATTGATGATGCCCTTTCTGTCTATAAAATAGGTGGTGGGTAGGCCATACACACCGAAGGCATCCTTGATCTCTCCTGTTTTATCTAGGCCCGCAGGAAGGGTAAAACTCAGCCGTTCAATGAATTTCTTCACGTCTTCCTCAGTATCATCGATAGCAATAGCCAGAAAGGTAACGCCTTTTGGCTCATACTCACTACGAATACTGATAAGAGCGGGGCTTTCTTCCCGGCAAGGATGACACCAGGAAGCGAAAAAGTTGATCATGACGGGCTTTCCCTTGAGGGCGCTCATCTGAAATTTTCCACCGTCAAGGAGTTCCAGCAAAAAATCGGGAGCTGGTTTCTTGTCGGGAGTCGTATCTCCACTCGAAAACAACAAACCTGCTACAGCCAGCGCAATCACCAGGCCGGGCACGGAAACAGTAAGCAGCAGTTTGTATGGTTTGAACTTCAATCTATTCTCCCAGCAGCCGGTTTGGGCGGCACACGCAATATATGGCAGATAACATCGGTCGAAAATGCTGAATTAAAAGGCAGCATCTTACAAGATGGAGCCTTTTCCAATATGAAATGAGCCTGAAATTCTGATGGGTCTGTCCAACATAGGGGGATGTTGGTACAGATGGATGAGACTGAGATTCGGACGTTGGAAGATGTTGAGCAATTTTTAACCGGAACGACTGATACATCACTGAAGCTGCAAGGCAGCAAGGATGATGTTTACGCATGGATACAACACACGTTGGTTCGATTCCGTTACATGGGTTTGCGCAAGAAGCCAAAGGGGCTGGTACGGGGCTATATCAAGCGACTAACGGGTTATTCCCGCCCGCAGATGAGCCGGTTGATAAGGCAATACCGCAAGACAGGCCATATCCGGCGCCGACAGCGCACAGTCAAAGGTTTTGAAACGAAGTATACGAAGGTGGACATCCGGCTTCTGGCAGATGTGGATCGGCTGGTGGACGGATGTCTCCGGTACAGCCATCAAAGCCTTTTTCCAACGAGCATTTGAAGTCTATGGAGACCAACGCTTTGCAAGACTGGCAGGCATCTCGGTGTCGCATATCTACAACCTGAGGAAGAGCAAAGTTTACCAGCGCTGCCGTCGCAAGTTCATCAGGACTCACGGGGTGAAAGTGAACATTGGCGAGTGTTGCAAGCCACGCCCGAATGGCGTTCCCGGCCACCTGCGCGTGGATTCTGTTCATCAGGGTGATATGGATGGAAGGAAAGGCGTCTACCACATCAATTCAGTGGATGAGGTCACCCAATGGGAAGTGGTGGTAAGCGTGGAACGCATCAGCGAGCAGTTCATGCTGCCGGCTCGGCGTTCCCTGCTTGAGCAGTTTCCTTTTCTCATCAGGGGATTCCATGCAGATAACGGTTCCGAGCATATCAACCGCCATGTGGCAGATCTCCTGAATGGATTGGTGATTCGCCTGACCAAATCCCGGCCCCGGCACTCCAATGACAACGCCCTGGCCGAAAGCAAGAACAATTCCGTCGTACGCAAGACCTTCGGCTATATCCATATCCCGCAACAACATGCTGAAGTGATGGACACATTTAACCGGAAATATCCCAACCCATGCATCAACTTCCACCGCCCTTGCCATTTCCCGATAGTCGAAACTGACCACAGGGGCAAGCAGGTCAACGCTATCGCCAGCAGGACATGATGACGCCCTTTGAGAAGCTCAAATCATTGCCTGATGCAGCACAATACCTCAAACCCGGTGTCACCTTCGAAATGCTTGATGCCATCGCCATGAAACAACCCGACCTTGACGCATGGAAGCAATTACAAAAGGCTCGCGCCAAGCTATTCGATACAATCTTTGGACAGACTGTCAATCAGTGCCGAATATTGACCCCCTGTCAGCGTCCAAAATTAACCCCCCTAATGCCGAGCAA
>JBHHTX010000178.1:0-2856 GCA_046753585.1 Mariprofundaceae bacterium | reverse complement strand
TCCCGAAGCCGATCTTTCTCAGTCTCGGCAGCCTGACGACCGATCTGAGGATTAGCACCTGCCCCTAAGCCCCGGGTTATATCAGCTCCGAGCTGGATGCGGAGAGAGGCACGGCTATCTATAATTGCCTGAGAATCCGTATTTGCAGCAATAAACTCCACGCCTCTCAAATCCTGTTCAATCATATTATTTATTGCATTTCCGCCGCCGCCGCCAACACCAACCACCTTGATTCTGGCTGATTGGCCGATTGTATCTTCCAGTGTGTATAATGTAGTCATCTCATCCTCCTTGGTATTGTCATTCGATAAAATTAAGTCTGATCCCCGAACCAGTTCCGCATTCTCTGCCAAACTTTGCTAAATATATTTTTCTCTGATCCTGCACTTGCAGATATGCGACTCTGGTAACGCTGGGCATACCGGATCAGGCCCACGCCTGTCGCATACATGGGACTGGAAACAACGTCCACCAAACCACCGACACCATGTGGTCTGCCTCTTCTGACCGGTATATCGAAAATCTCTTCACCCAACTCCACTATGCCATCCAGCAAACTTGATCCCCCGGTGATAACAAGCCCCGCTGCCAGCAACTCCTGAAAACCTGAGCGATCCAGCTCAGCTTTTACCAACTCAAATATTTCCTCGACCCTTGGTTCCAATATTTGCGCCATAACCTGGCGTGGCATAGGCCTGGCCTTACGACCGCCAACACCGGGGATCTCGATCTGATCTTCAGGGGAGATAGCCGAAACCATACAGGCGCCATATTTGCGTTTTAGCTTCTCAGCCTCGCGGGCAGAAGTCCGCAGGCCTACCACGAGGTCATTTGTCAGGTGGTCACCACCAAGGGGAATGATTGTTGTATGGCGAATAGCGCCATTCAGAAAAACGGCTATATCCGTGGTTCCCCCGCCTATATCCACCAATGCTACGCCAATGTCTTTCTCATCCTGTAGCAGGACTGCTTCGCTGGCTGCCAGTGGTTCAAGAATCATATCGGCCACATCAAGACCGCAGCGGTTACAGCACTTAACAATATTCTGTGCAGAGGATACGGCACAGGTAACTATGTGAGCCTTGGCCTCAAGACGGACACCACTCATGCCTACCGGTTCCCGAATACCATCCTGATGATCAATAATGAATTCCTGCGGAAGGATGTGAAGGGTCTTCTGATCTGCAGGAATATTCATGGCTCGCGCCGCATCGATAACCCGCTCAACATCCTCTTCATTGACTTCACCACTTTTGGTCGCAACCACACCGTGGCTGTTGATGCCCCGAATGTGACTGCCGGCAATGCCGGTATATACCGACTTAATCTCCACCCCCGACATCAGTTCAGCCTCTTCAACTGCCAGACGAACCGATTCGACTGTGCTTTCAATGTTTACTACAACCCCTTTTCTCAGACCTCGGGAGGGATGAGTGCCAAGACCAATTACGTCAAGGCCACCATCAGGAGTCCGTTCGGTGACAACACAAGCGATTTTACTGGTACCAATATCAAGTCCGATCATGAGTTGGCCATGTTTTGCCATTAGATTATTCCTCCATGCCGGGCCTGACGGATAAACCAGCGATCAGGATATCTGGCATCAACCTGCCAGATTCCATTGCGCCAGGGGGCCTTATTCATGAGTGCGTACAAACGTCTGATTACATCTTCGGTTCGTGACCCGCCTGGCAATAGCCATCGCTGACCGCTATCGAAGTATAATTTCCATGTAGAATCGTCATAAAGACATTCACTCAGGCGCCCGGATTGTTTTTGGTCAACTGCCATCAGTGTGGTCAGAAGTTGAATGGCCTCGGGTAGCTGATCCGCTGAAAGCCTCACCAGGGGAAGATCAAGATCTTCTGATTGACGCATCTGACGATAAGGAAAGCCTTCGACATCAACCAGATAGATATTTTCATGGTCTGCCCACAACGCGACCGGCTGCCGCACTTGCGTGGAAATAACCAGTGTGTGTGGAAGCCTCCGTTCAACGCGAACATCGGCAATATCCGGTAAGGATTCCCGTAAAATACGCCGAATACGAGCGGGCCGGGAATGAATGAAATCGAGCCTTCCCAACTCTTCCTGAATTGCAATTTTGAGAGACTGGTCAGCATCCAGGATATGAAGGTGCCGAATATCGAAGGCCTCATTTGCCATGTAGCTTACAAATCCAACCCCGCTTGCTAACAAAGTGATGGTGCAAAATCTGAAAGCCAACTTGCCCAGCCTGCGCCAGTTATACAAAGGCCGAATGTGGCGATTACGCTTTAACATGCGCCTATCTCCACGGACTTCAAACAGGCTGAATCCAGAATATGTTGGCATAAAGTATCAAATGAAATGCCGGCGGCAGCGGCTGCCTTGGGCAGGAGACTGGTTTCAGTCATTCCGGGAATCGTATTCACTTCCAGAATAAAAGGTTCTCCACCATCAGCAACGATCATATCCACACGCGGGGCTCCCGAGCAGCCAAGTGTTTCAACAGCCTGCTCAGCCCGTTGCAGGCAATGGCGTAAAATTTCAGCCGGCAGGCGAGCAGGACAAAAATACTCCGTAGCTCCCCGGGTATATTTTGAATCAAAATTGTATATTCCAGAGTGGGGGACAATTTCAACAGGCGGAAGGGCCTTGCCATTCAATACAGAAACGGCGATTTCAACACCTGCAATCGGCATTTCAGCCATCCAGCCTGATACATCCTTGATTTTCAGTGCCTCCCATTCATCCAGGTTATTGATAAAACTCAAGCCAATGCTGGAACCCTGACAGACGGGCTTAAGCACCACCGGATAGCGAATGGGTCCATCCCCGCGAACAGGTATATCCGCGGGCACAGCCAAATTTGCC
>JBHHTX010000177.1:0-2857 GCA_046753585.1 Mariprofundaceae bacterium | reverse complement strand
CAGCTCCAGACGCAAATCAAAATCAAGCCGGGTCAGTATGTTTTTAAACAGCAGACCTGTGGATGTATCTCCCGTCAGCAACAAACGACGCGAAAAAAAGAGGCTGTCACTGTCTTCAAGACCAAGACACAACGCAGTCAGGGCAATCAGGTCCCCGCGTATTGTCACATCAGAAACTTCACCGTGATGGGGATGGATACTTATGTGATGCTGCTCAATACACATCATCAGCCTTAGTTCTCCATTCGGCGTACAAAACAGAAACTCCTTGCCATTGATGGCTTGCAGTTCCTGCATCACAGAATCAGGAAACATACGATTAAGAAGCGTCTCCATAAAACGCGCCTGCAAAATATCCGGCATCAGATGCAAAAAAAGTTCCGGCCGAGGCAAAGCTTTCAGTTTCAGCACTGGATCAACATAGCCTTGGGTAACACCTTAGCCTTGAGATTTATCAAGTCCGACAGAGTTCTATTCATCGTTCTCAAATCGCCTTGCAATAAACACACCAAGCTCAAATAGCAGGTACATCGGGATTGCCAATAAAACCTGGGAGATAATGTCAGGCGGAGTAAGGATGGCACCGATAACAAAGGCTCCGACTACAACCCAGCGACGCTGCTTAATCATCGTCTCGCATGTTATAACACCCAGCTTGACCAGTAATACACATATCAGCGGCACCTCAAAGGCGAGGCCGAACGCAATAGCCAGGCGCAGTACCAGGCTCACATAGAGTTGCATGGTCGGATAAGCAACCAGCTCCGGGGAGGCAAAGCCCAGGAAGAATTTGAAGGCCAGAGGCATGACGAATGCATAGGCAAAAAGACCACCGAGCACAAATAAAAAGACCGAACTGACCATGAACAACATGAAATTGCGCCGCTCTTCCTGATACAGGCCCGGGGCAACAAAGCTCCACAGCTGGAATAACAGATAGGGACTGGTGACAAACAAGGCTGTAACGAACGCTACTTTGAGCCTGGCGAAAAAAACCTCGGGCAAGCTGATAAAGATCATCTGCATATCCGCCCCAAGCTGTGACTTTAGAGGAGCGACCACCCAGTCCATCAATGTACCGGAAAATGTGTAGCAAACGGCAAACCCGACCAGCAGGCAAAGTACTGCCCTGGTCAACCTGCTGCGCAATTCTCGCAGATGCCCGGGCAGGTCCATGCTCCCGTCACCGGTCAAGGTGGATCACCTTTACGGAACTTCTCTTTTTCTTCAGGATATTTATATCCGTTGCGAATATCTTTCTGTATATTTTGCAGGGGGTCGGTCAGCGTTTGTGTTTGTTTATCGACCGACTGCCTGATCTCCGACAAATGCCGTCGCGCCTCCTGCAACAGGGCAACGCCTTTGCGCACAACTCCAGGCAACTGTTCTGGCCCGACTACAAGCACGATCAGCACCAGGATGACGATCAATTCCGGGAAACCAATTCCAAACATCTTATTTCTCTGTTACTGGCTCAGCGGTGACCATGATAAGGTTCAGACTTTGGGAGCTTCATCCCCGGAGTCCGAAGCCGTAGCTGAAACATTCTTCTTGTCATCGGTGGGTACAGCCTTGTCGGGTTCATTTGACGCCTGCTTTTCATCCATGGCACCACGGAATTTACTCAATCCTTTACCCAGCGCCTCCCCGACCTGCGGCAGCTTGCCGGCACCGAAAATAACAAGAATGATCACCAGTATGATTAACAACTCTGGAAAACCGAGACCAAACATAAACCCTCCTTCTTCCGAATAATACCGAGGTTGATGTTACACACCTTCGCCAGCAGCGCCAGAGGTACTGGAACCGAGTGTTAGCGGCAATCACTCCTGTCCGGCGTTAGAACAGACGGAATTTGGGGCTGCGACTCCCGAATATCAGCAGGAATATGAGTGGCGGATTCACCAATCATCTCCAGGTTTCGCACGACCGCATCATAGTTAAGTCCGCTGACAGTAAACCTCTCCTGATCAAATCCTTCCGAATAAGTTACTTCCTTTTCTGCGAAAGCAATCATGTCATCAAGATAAAAATGCCATTCTCGGTCTACATCTTCAGACACGAACAGCTTCCTTCTCAATAAACGGACGGAGTTCAGGCCGCAGGGCTTTTTCCGTTACCAGATCAACCGGGCAACCGAACAGGTCTTCAAGATAAAACTGTACACCAAAATAACGCTCTGACGTAGCCGGACCATCAAACCCAAGATCCGACATTGACATTCGGCGCATGCCGCAACCCTTTGATTCACCTGACACTCCGGAAAAATCATTGATCACCAACGAGGTGACGGCATGATTTTCCAGAGTGCCATACAAACCAAATGATTACAGCCTACATCCAAAGTCAACATCGGATCTTGGGATCAAAACTCACAAGTATGTCCAAATCGCTGCTTCCGGTTGCTGAATTACGAACTTTTGAGCCAAACAAAGCCAGTCCGACAACACCAAAACGGCTGGAAAGCTGTGACTTATGTTCAGACAGTAATTGCATTGTCTCTGCTCGGTTCATCACCTCTCCTTTCTGCCAGTAAACATAACTAATCGCAGTGGAATTATCATGGACATAACGCATCCCTCCTGTGTAGCAAACAAAAAGGCCCGTTGGAGCAGATGCTCAACAACGGACCTTATAAAAAATTCCTGGCAGTGACCTACTCTCCCACGAGAAACCCCGCAGTACCATCGGCGCAGAGGAGCTTAGCTTCTGAGTTCGGAATGGGATCAGGCGTTTCCTCCTCGCTATAGCCACCAGGAAACTGGCATAGAAAATCTTCAAGTGTCTTAACGTTGCATGGTTAAGCCGCACGGGCAATTAGTACTGGTCAGCTCCATGTGTTGCCACACTTCCACAC
>JBHHTX010000176.1:0-2938 GCA_046753585.1 Mariprofundaceae bacterium | reverse complement strand
CGAAGAAATGCACATCTGTCCTTCATGCCTATTGAAAACCTTACGAATTTGAGATGGTCGGTTTTTGATTGTATAAACCACGATGTTGGTATCCAGCATGTATTTCAGCATGCTTAAAAGGGCTCCCGCTCCTGATCCGCCGGTTGGTCACGATCATTCATGAAATCATCCGATACGCCCGGCCCGTCAAACCAATAATCCCAGGATTCGCCAGCCGGAGTAATAATCCGGGTGTTGCCAACTGCGACAATCTCCACCTTCTTGATGGATTCTGGAAAAGCGACGGCTTTGGGTAAGCGGACAGCCTGAGTTTGATTGCTTTTGAATACAGTCGTGTTTGCTGGTTTCATCATAACCTCCATCGTTTATAAGAGAAATGATAACGAACGGCATGGATATATCAACTGTATATCCATTAATTGTTAGGAACACATAACCTGTCCGTATCAGTAGCACATGAGTTGTCCGGTCTGAAGATTGCCGAAGAGGTAATCAAAGATGAGACGAACAGAAGTGTTACAGGAGACGAGAGTCATGAGATTTCATGAGGCATACAATGGCTGGAAACGAAGCCATCTGACACAAGAAGAAGCAGGCCTGCTGCTTGGCATGAGCGGGCGTAATTTTCGCCGTTATATTGAGCGTTACCATGAGGAAGGTGAAGTCGGGCTGCTGGACAAGCGATTGACGCAAGCATCCCATCGCTGTGCTCCGGTAGATGAGGTGCTACAGCTTACCGATTTGTACAGTGATCGTTATAACGGCTGGAACGTGAAGCATTTTTACAGCTTCTATATTCGGGAGCATGAGGGGACACGCAGCTACAGCTGGGTTAAGAATGAGCTGCAAAAGGCCGATCTGGTCAAAAAGGCCAAGGGTAAGGGTAAACATCGCAAACGGCGTGAACGCGCCGCTATGGAAGGCATGATGATTCATCAGGATGGTTCAGATCACGAATGGGTTCCAGGCGTTCGATGGGATCTGATCATCACCCTGGATGATGCCACCTCCACACATTACTCGATGCGCTTTGTTAAAGAAGAAGGCACAGCCTCCAGCTTTATGGGCATGCGTGATGTCATAGAGTCACAAGGCCTGCCGTCCAGCTTCTACAGCGACCGTGGCAGCCACTATTGGCATACGCCGGAAGCTGGCGGCAAGGTGGATAAGGATAATCCAACACAGTTTGGCCGCGCCATGAAGCATCTGGGTATTGAGATGATTGCTGCCTATTCGCCTGAAGCGCGTGGTCGTTGTGAACGCATGTTTTCCACCCATCAAGAGCGCTTGCCCAAAGAGCTGGCGGCGGCAGGCATTACCGATATGGATGCGGCCAATGTATATTTGGAGGACAAGTATATGTCGGCATTTAATGACGAATTCGCTGTGAAGCCAGCTATGGAAGCAAAGGCATTTGTACAGTGGTTCGGCGGCTCTTTGGGTGACATCCTCTGTGAGCAGCACGAGCGCACGGTAAACAAGGACAATACCGTCAGCTTTAAAGGCAGAATATTACAGATCCCAAGTGATGAATACCGAAATCACTATGTCAAAACCAGAGTTCGGGTTCACCACTATATTGATGACTCACTGGCTATCTTCCACGGCCCAAGAAAACTGGCTGATTTCCCGCCCCCTCAAAAGAAAGAACCCCGCAAACCGGAACTGCCATTCCAGGAGGCGATGAAATGAGACAGTTACAGGTTTCATCTGGACGCCCAACAAAAGCGCATCGGGAAATTACAGGGCATCGCTCAGTGGCGGTGTCACCAACATGGCCTTGCCCTCCAGCGAGCAAGCTCGCCTCGGGCTGCCACCATGTTGGTCAACACCGCTATATTATTTGGCCTATCCCCACCCGGATAAGCTCAATGCTAACCGGACAACCCTTGTGCTCTAAAACCGGACAGGTCTATTTGTTGCTAACAGGAGAAAACTATGAGCACACTGATCCCGGCGACATCGGCCCAAGCGACTTGCCATAGAATTGAAGCCACAGCTTAATTGCGCTTACCAGCTTCTTTGAATACATCTGATCGCCGGCAAACCAGATTCGTTTCTTGGCCGTGAGAAGCTCGTTACAACGATAGCTATTCCGCCATTCTTTCGGTTACATTATTTGTGAGTCAATTCGGAGCCATGAGAAAGACTTCACTTTCCTGAATTTTAGTTTATAATCATTTGAAACAAACTATCTTAAATGGGAAGGGGCCTCATGAAAAGATTATTCAGTACAGTTCTTCCAATCGCCATAGTCTTGCTCACAACAAGCTGTTATCTCTAGAGCCAATTGCAAAACTCTGGGTGGATGAGCGGCAATCCCACTTCGAGCCAATTTTCGGGATTGAACGAGCTGCATGGTGGTTCCATGGAGCGAAATTCAAGCTCGGAAATGGGCCGAAGTGGGGAAGCTGATCACCGCTCACGAGTTTTGCAATTGGCTCTCTATACCGGAAAAAAACTCTTACTCTTATTGCCATGGTAGCAATAACAAATTAATCCTTAACTCGGTTGCTGGTATTGAAAACTACTCGGTAGTCATTGGTCTTTTTGGTGGAAACCCTGTGGAAGCAACGGGCATACGGGTTGGAGACAGAATTACGTTAAGTGTTAATATTAATGGTTTCAATTTCAGTTACGATTTCAGGACTTTGAATAATGGCAATAATATTTCTGGTCAAATCAATATATCGAATGGTGTAAACAGTTTTCTTTGGAACGAATATGGAACAAAAGGTGAATGCTCTACTATTGATATTGCTGCCGGCGCACCTCAATTTGTCAGCACTGATTTCGTTGCGCTGACAAATGATATTAACGATATCTCCATGTTCAGGTCTGCATCCGGGCACGACTATTCAGATAGTTTTGAAACTTGCCGATCTATGAAACATTATTTTTCACCACCTGTCGCAAAAAGGGTAAACAACACTGTGCC
>JBHHTX010000175.1:0-2952 GCA_046753585.1 Mariprofundaceae bacterium | reverse complement strand
CACTGATATGCCGGATCGAAATCACATAACCGTGATATCTCTCTGGCTGAACTACTGTTTGTACTCTTCTCTGTGACCGAACGTTTCCAGATGGAGACACGGCCTGAACTTCTGATGTTGCAAAAAACCATGGTGGTCATTGAAGGTGTTGGCCGGGAACTGGAACCGACGGTTAATGTCTGGACACTGGCACGGCCCCTGGTTACCAAGTGGGTTGCAGAACATATGGGACCAGCGGCTCAGGTGCAGCAGGGAGTTGAGGATGTTCGAGAAGGAGTGGAAGGCTGGCTCAAGTTACCCGGCCAGGTACAGCAGGCACTGGCAGAACAAAAAAAAGAGGTTACTTTGCAGCAAGAGCCTCCATCCACCGGGCTACGGCTGCTGGGCATGGCCTTGCTGGCCTCTGGTAGTGCTGCCATAACACAGCTGTGGACGGAACCTCCGGAGCCAATGCTTATGATTGCCAGTATCATAGCAATTCTGGCTGGTGTTCGGATGCTCTGGCGGCGTTGATTGCTGAAATTTTGAACAACGCTAGACTGCACGGACTTTTTAGAAATACTGAGCATCCATCCACGAACCCGGGAGCTAATGACGTATGAGCCGAAACTTCGTATTTACCAGTGAATCTGTTTCTGAAGGACACCCCGACAAGGTTGCCGACCGCATATCTGACAGCGTGCTCGATGCTATCCTGGCACAGGACAAGTACTCGCGTGTAGCCTGCGAAACAATGGTTACAACAGGCATGGTGCTGGTAGCCGGTGAGATCACAACCTCGGCCATTGTTAATTATTCCGATATTGTACGCGCAGCAATTAAAGACATTGGCTACAACTCTTCAGCCATGGGTTTTGACTGGGAGTCATGTGCCGTACTGACAAGCCTTGACAGGCAGTCTCCTGATATTGCACAAGGTGTTAATGTTGGTGAAGGCCTGGATCTGGATCAGGGCGCCGGAGATCAGGGGCTGATGTTCGGTTATGCCAGCAACGAAACTGCAAATTTGATGCCGATGCCCATTGACCTTGCCCAGAAGCTTATGGAAAAGGCTGCATCGGTACGCAAAACCGGCGTCTGCGCCTTTATGCGACCGGATGCCAAAAGTCAGGTAACTGTGCGCTATGAAGATGCAAAACCGGTAGCTATCGACACAGTTGTCATTTCCACCCAACATGAACCGGATATCTCTCACAAAGACTTGTCCGAAGCTGTGCTGGAAGAGGTAATCAGGCCCATACTCGAACCAACCGGCCTGACCCATGCGGAAACCGAATACCTGATCAACCCTACTGGTCGCTTTGTGATTGGCGGCCCTGTTGGTGATTGCGGCGTGACTGGACGAAAAATCATCGTAGATACTTATGGTGGCTTTGGTCACCACGGCGGTGGCGCTTTTTCGGGCAAGGATCCAACAAAGGTTGATCGTTCAGCCAGTTATATGATGCGTTATGTGGCTAAAAATATCGTTGCAGCCGGCCTGGCCGAACGCTGTGAAGTACAGGTAGCTTATGCTATCGGCGTCGCCCGACCCCTGAGCGTAATGATTAATACCTTCGGCACCGGCGTGATCGATGAAGAAAAACTGGCTGACCTTGTTCGAAATCACTTTGACCTGAGGCCGAAAGGAATTGTACAAACGTTAAATCTGCTCAGGCCGATCTATGAAATGACCTCCGCCTACGGACACTTTGGCCGTGAACTGCCAGAGTTCACCTGGGAAGCAACTGACAAGGCTGAAGCCTTGCGTGCTGCAGCCGGAGTCTGAACCAAGGAGTCAGATTCATATTCCCTGAGGGGCGCTGCAACAAGCCGTATCGGCTTGCTAGGCTCAGGAAAAAACCATCTACAACCGCGCCCGTTCATTTAACCCTATGGACGGAGGAAAACATGAGCGTTGTACAAACACTGAAAGACTTTGATGATTATATAGTAGCGGATATCTCTCTGGCTGATTGGGGCCGTAAAGAGATTAGTATCGCCGAAACCGAAATGCCGGGACTGATGGCGATTCGAAAAAAATATCAGAAGGAGCAACCTCTCAAAGGCGCTCGCATTGCAGGCTCGCTGCACATGACCATTCAGACGGCAGTATTGATCGAAACACTGAGGGATCTGGGTGCCGAAGTACGTTGGGCCTCCTGCAATATTTATTCAACTCAGGATCATGCGGCGGCAGCAATTGCCGCAACGGCTGTACCCGTTTTCGCCTACAAGGGTGAGAGCCTGGAAGATTACTGGCAATACTCACACCGCATCATGGAATGGCACGACGGGACTACGCCAAACATGATTCTGGACGACGGTGGTGATGCAACGTTGCTGTTGATTCTTGGCAGCAAGGCTGAAAAAGACCTTTCCGTACTTGATAACCCGGGTTCCGAGGAAGAGGAAGTGATGTTTGCTACAATCAAAAAACGGGTTGTGGATCAGCCGGGCTGGTATTCAAAAAGGCTTGCCAATATCAAGGGCGTCACCGAAGAAACAACGACAGGTGTACACCGTCTATATCAGATGCAGGAACGCGGCGAGTTACAGTTCCCGGCTATCAATGTGAATGATTCAGTGACCAAATCCAAGTTTGACAATCTTTACGGTTGCCGAGAGTCGCTGGTTGATGGCATCAAGCGAGCTACCGATGTCATGGTCGCCGGAAAAACTGCTGTTGTACTTGGTTACGGTGATGTCGGCAAAGGTTGTGCCCAGTCGCTGAAAGGACTTGGTGCTACCGTCTGTGTTACCGAGATTGATCCGATCTGCGCCCTGCAGGCAGCTATGGAAGGCTTCCGTATTGTCGACATGAATGATGCGTGTTCACAGGGTGATATCTTTGTGACCACAACCGGAAATTTCAATGTCATTACGCATGATCATATGGCAGCAATGAAGGATCAGGCTATTGTCTGCAATATTGGTCATTTTGACCTGGAAATCGATGTTGCTTCTTTAAAA
>JBHHTX010000174.1:0-2962 GCA_046753585.1 Mariprofundaceae bacterium | reverse complement strand
CAGGGACACAAAAATGACCAAATCGCCGCCATCGAAATTAGTGTGAACAGGCCCTGATCTTGCAGGGTCAATGTTCAACTCAAAGGCACAGGGGGCAAGGCATGGGACTAATGAAGGAGGACCTGAAGGATATCAAGCTTTTTGATGGTGTTTATACCGAGAGTATTTACGGCTTGCTTCAATATTGTCCGATCAAGCAGCTCAAGGCAAAGGAAGTTCTCATGCAGCCAGGCGGGGGCAATGAGTGCATGTATATAGTGCTTGCCGGAGAACTCGGTGTTCACCTCGAAACGCTAAAAAACAAGGCTATTCTTGATTTGTCGCGTGGAGACAGCGTAGGCGAGTTTTCCCTGATTGATAATCAGCCCCGTTCTGCCTATGTGGTGGCCAACGGACCCGCCAGGCTTCTCGAAATAAACCGGGATGTTTTTTGGAGCATGGTCAATGCCTCCCGTGAAGTAGCGGTTAATTTATTGGTAATGCTTTCTGCCAGGCTTCGGGGAAATAACGATGCTGTTGCAGAGAGCATTAAGGAACAGAATAAATTCAGAAGCCGCGCTATGGTGGATGGTCTTACCGGGCTTCATAATCGGCGTTGGCTGGATGAGGTTCTTCCCCGGCAAATAAACCGGGCGAGAATTTCGGGTGAGATGCTATCTGTGGGTATGATTGATATAGATCATTTCAAAAACTTTAATGATAACTACGGCCATCAGGAGGGCGATGCGGTTTTGATAGCGCTTGCTGAGTGTCTCAGAACTGGTCTTCGTCCAACTGATTTCAGTGCTCGTTATGGCGGAGAAGAATTTACCATTGTTTTACCTCAAACTTCCGGAGAAGATGCTCTAATCGCCGCTAACCGTATTCGTGAGATTGTTAGTTCTCTGGAATTGGTGAGCTCCGAAGATGTGAAGCTGCCTCAGGTCACTGTATCTATCGGCATAGCCGAATTGAACACCGCGCATCAAAGCATGACGAGCCTGGTTAAGGCAGCTGACCGAGCCCTCTATAGCGCCAAGAACAGTGGGCGAAACAGAGCCTGTAAGGCTGATTAACTCCAGCCATTCCGGGTCCGGGCAGGCTTGACATTCGGGTGTTATGGCCTGCCGTTGATGGATGGCGCGCAAATCCGGGGTTCATGTCTCCCGGGGATATTTCCACCTTATGATGCGAGGCAATACCTAACGACTTTATCCTTCAAGGCTCGGGCGAGCGCAAGCGAATGGCCGATAATGAACTCTTACTGGAAAAGGCCAGAAAGATTTCTGATGTTGTCAAAGCAGCCAAATGTCAAGCCTGACTCGAAGCTTTTTGATGACTACGTTGAGTTTGCGTCGTAGGGTGTGTCTGATGCGTGTACTTTTTCTGCCTGTGGTTGCCTTGCTTTGCTTTTCCGTCTCCAATGCTGTTGCTGAGGAGTCGGCCCCAATTCCGATTGCCGGAACGGAGCAGGAGGAGGTCTTGCCTGATGCCATGCAACGTTTGCGCAAGGGTCCGGATATTGATTATGAAGCCCTGCGCGATCCGTTCAGCTCTTATCTTGCTGTGGCCGCTGCGCGAACCAGCCAGTTATTGATATCAAGGAAGGCCGAACTCGCTTCACGACCTCGTGAGCCCCTGGAGGAATATGACATCAGCGAAATTAAACTGGTGGCCATATTCCGCATGGGCGAGGACAGCGTGGCTATGCTGGAGGATTCAACCGGAAAAGGGTTTACGGTCAGGAAAGGCAATTATGTGGGCCTGAACAGTGGCCGAATTGATCGGATTACGGCTGATAGCCTGATGTTGATCGAGCAGGTTCTGAATCCCGCTGGTGACATCGTAGCCCGCGAAGTTGTGTTGACCCTGAAAGAGGTAAATCAGTAATTTCTCCTGCCCGGGTAAAAGAGATTTTCCGACTGCTTCAACTGGCCAACCCCGAACCCAAACCTGAGCTGAATTATTCAACACCCTATGAATTGCTGGTAGCCGTGGTTCTTTCAGCCCAAAGCACGGACGTGGGTGTCAACAAGGCCACTGCAAAACTTTTTCCTGTTGCCAACACAGCCGAAGCCATGCGAGAGCTTGGAGAAGAAGGTTTAAAGCCCTATATCTCCAGTATTGGCCTTTACAACAACAAGGCACGCCATATTGTAATGGCCAGTAATATTCTGTTGCAAAAACATGCCGGAGAAGTGCCGGCAGATCGCGAATCGCTGCAGGCGCTTCCCGGTGTCGGTCGCAAGACCGCCAATGTCATTCTTAATATCGCCTTTGGCCAGCCCACTATTGCAGTGGATACACATATCTTTCGCGTATCCAATCGAACCGGGCTGGCGCCCGGCAAGACACCTTTGGCGGTGGAGCAAAAACTTTTGCAAGTTGTGCCGGAAGATATGAAGCATCATGCCCACCACTGGTTGATATTACACGGCCGCTACATCTGTAGGGCCCGGAAGCCAAAATGCCCCGTCTGCCCGATTTGGAAAGAATGTCAGTGGCCACAGAAGGATAATTTGTCCATCTGATTCGTAATTAGCTACCAAAAATAAAAGTGTTGACGGGGTATCGGATGGCTCTATAGTTCGCCGCCCTGAATGGTGCGAAGCGCCGTTCATGGAATCAGGAGTGTTGACGTTTCCTCAATCGGGAATAGTATGCTCCGCCCCATTAATAAATGGGTTTTGTTCTTTACATTTTTGTAGTTTTTGTTTGAGCTGTGGACGTGTCGAACCATCCTTGATTGATTGGGAGTTGAGTCTCGATGCGTAAACAGTATCAAGTGTACGTGAACGAGAAATTGACTTCCGTCAATTATTTAAGGGATCAAATGTTTAAAACTAACTTTCTTCGGAGAGTTTGATCCTGGCTCAGAACGAACGCTGGCGGCGTGCCTAACACATGCAAGTCGAACGGTAACAGGGCCTTCGGGACGCTGACGAGTGGCGCACGGGTGAGTAACGCGTGGATATCTGCCTAT
>JBHHTX010000173.1:0-2999 GCA_046753585.1 Mariprofundaceae bacterium | reverse complement strand
CCTCATATTTTGACCAGAAGCTTCGTTTTCGGCCATGGGCCTCAATGACCTGCTCTTTGAAAGCTTCGTGATGATTAAATTCTTTCCAGTCGGAAACGCTTGTTGCAAGTTTGTCCAGCTTTTTTAGATACCGAATACCATGGGGATATGCCTTGGTGTAGCCGCGCTCCAGAATCGAGATAAGCAGGCTGCGATACATCAGGCTGGTGATAAAGTAGCGGTTTTCTGCCTCCATCGCTTCCGCCAGAGAGAGCAGGCTGCCGTAATGATCTCCATTCAACTGATCGGCAAGCCCAAGCAGGTATTCCTCGGCTTCATCTATCCTTCCGACTGCAATCAGAAATTCCGCATCATGTTCTCGGAGTCTTTCGGTCTTAAGAATATGTTCAATCTCATCAGCAACGACCTCATCCCGCTTGTCATGACCGATGACATCCAGAAGCGCCTGCAAGGTGTCGGTGGAGTGATACGATCTGAATTTCTGGCACAGAAGTTCCGTCAGCTTTTCAGAGTCGCCCTGCTTATGGTAGATTTCCTCAAGGAGCTGATCCCGCTCGTATGCCTGATAGTTTTCTCCTTCCGGGATTTTCCTCAGCCAGGAATGAGCGGTTACAACATCACCGCTTTCCAGATAGACCCGGGCAATATCAATCAACGCCGCTGTGGACAGCTTTCCCCATGAAGCGATACGGGTCTTTTCAAACAGTTTGGCATCCTTGATCTGTCGGGCCAGAGATTCGATCAGCATCAGGTGATGACGTTTGCCGTATTCATCCTTTTCTTTATCCGCCCACTTCTGAAGTGTGGCAATCATGGTGCGGATAACCTCTTCAGGCAGGCATTCTCCGGTGCAGCGAATCAGCGTGTCCCGGATACCGTAGTTATCCTTTTGATTCACTTTCAGGATGATGTCCGCAATTTTCTCTTTATCAGGACAACGGGAGGCATAGTCCACAAACAGCTCTTTGGCATCATAGCGAAACACATCGCCAATATTTCCGCTGGAGTCATCACACATCTCAAAAATGGTGGTGTCGGCCTCGTAGAACGCCGCAACCAACTCAACGCCGGTAAGCGGATCATCCACACCGGATTTTAAATCCTGCAACAGCATTTCAAGTTCACGGGAAAAGCTGGCGGATTCTCGCCAACTGACAAAACGCTTTCGTCGCTTCAGGCCGGAAAGTTTCTTTTTGAAGCGCTGCACATTTTCCCTTGGTGTAGCAATCAGTTGTTCAATCAGCTCATCCGCCTCATCGAAATGGATTGTAAGGCTCACCAATGCCTCAGCGAGAGCTTCAGCCCCAAGTTCGATCAGTTTTTGTTTTCGGGAATCAGTCATTTGCGAGACCTCCCACCTTTGTACACCACGGACCGGAGAGTAAACTGCGACCGCCGGAGACAGGTGTAATCATATCCAAGCAGGCATCCTTGGGCTTTGGATTGTTTAGTTTCCAAGCTTACGTCTTTCCTCCCGTGCAATTTCTGCAATTCCGTCAAGGGCATCATCATCCATTGGCCTGAAAATTCAGGCATTTGAATCCTCAACCACTTCCTCATCCGAGTCTTCAACTGTTGGAGATAATGGCAGTTGCGCTGACATGAAAACCCGGCTTTTCAACCTTTCCTTCAAATTTGACCTCCGCTTCTCATAGAATTCCCCGAATGCCTCAAACTCCAAGCCGATTCCTTCAACAAGTAGATCCTGTGCTCGCAGGTTTACATTCGGGTCATTGAGCCATTCGGACAAAGGCCTGTCGTTCTTTGAGAGATTCTGCGAGTCATTGAGCAAATGTAAGCGTCAAATTAACCCCATCCCTTACGTATTGAGTTTATTGATGGTGTTTGAATGTATAAGTAATTGAAACTGGGAGCCACTCGGTGGTTAGATAGGCATCATGTGCCAGCTGGCCGAGCATATTGCTCGCACAGAATCTAAACCACACAAGGAGGCTCCCAATGCAAAACTACTACATAGGGATGGATGTACACAAGAAAATAATCGCCTACTGTATCAAGACACAAAGTGGAGAGGTCATTGATAGGGGTACTGTGGCGACCAATCGCGTAGCCCTGCGGCAATGGGTTGATGAGCTTCCCCGTCCCTGGCTTGGCGCGATGGAAGCGACACTTTTCACGGGTTGGATTTATGATTTTCTTAAGCCCTATGCCTTGGATTTAAAGGTGGCTCACCCTCAGATGCTCAAGGCCATCACAACTTCCAAGAAAAAGAACGACAGTATAGATGCTCGGAAGATAGCCGACCTTCTGCGTTGCAATCTTTTGCCGGAGTGTCACATGGTATCGGAAGAATTACGTGAATTGCGCAGAGTATTGCGCTACCGTAATCTCATGGTTCGCGAAGCAGTGAAGATGAAGAACAAGCTATCGGGGCTACTCATGGAGGTAGGAGCAATCTATAGCAAGAAACGGCTACACGGCAAGAAGTACTTCGCCTCCTTACTGGATACAGTCGAGGATGTGCCTGATTCGGTGAAGGATCTACTGAGCCTCTCCAGGGCCAGCTATGATATGTTTGACAAAGTTCAGAGAAGGCTACTCAATACCCTGCACGGTGAATCTCTGATCTCTGAGCGAGTAAAACAGCTAATGACCATAGGGGGCGTCGGAGAGGTTACGGCGTTGACATGGGTACTGGAAGTGGGTGATCCACAGCGGTTTGCCTCAGTACGACATGCTATTAGTTACTGCGGTCTTTGTAGCGCACAGAAGGTATCTGCCGGTAAGAGCCAGCGCGGCCCTATATCAAAAC
This sequence comes from Mariprofundaceae bacterium, assembly GCA_046753585.1. Taxonomy (GTDB): domain Bacteria; phylum Pseudomonadota; class Zetaproteobacteria; order Mariprofundales; family Mariprofundaceae; genus CAYLYU01. The sequence continues at coordinate 226 of JBHHTX010000173.1, read as the reverse complement.
AACGGAACAAGCACCTTCAGACAGTTCTTGTCGAGGCCGCCAAGCTTGCCCCTCGCTGGAATAGCCAACTTGCCGCAGTACATGCTCGTGAGATAGAAAGAGGCAACAGGAACCGCGCAACCCTGGCAGTGGCCAGAAAGCTTGTTGCTTACATGCTTGCGGTAGACAAGAGGGGAAGGGAATTTATCCCGGCAATAGATACACAAGTGGCCTAAGAGGCCTCTAA
>JBHHTX010000172.1:0-3007 GCA_046753585.1 Mariprofundaceae bacterium | reverse complement strand
CAGTGACGATTGCTGGGAACAGTGATGCACGAAATATTGTCGAGGAAACTGTGGCTGGAAATGTCAAGTGGAACGGTGAATCAGCTCAGTCAACCATGAAATATAGAGTTGGCTTATATGACGCTAATATTTCATTACCAAAGTCTCAGCTAAAGTCATTCTTGAAGTCTGTCAGCAATTTAGATAAACTCATACACTGGTCTCTGCCGGATTCAGGTGTCTGTCGCCTCAGTATCGACAATGCAGAACAGTTAACAAAAATCACAGATTTGGTGGAATCGAGCGGTGGTTTTATGGAGGTAGAACATCAACCTGCAGATTCTGACCTTCCTCACTGGCCTATCGCTCCGCCGGGACTGGCATGGATGCGCAAGATAAAATCAGCCCTGGATCCACACGGTATTTTCGCTCCGGACATTCTGGGAGAAGGACTCTAATGTCGATGTTGTCCGAAATACAAACCGCGTTCGTTGGCAAAAACAAGGACCTCTTGCAGGAGTGTATCCACTGTGGATTCTGTCTGCCAGCCTGTCCGACGTATACTCTAAATGGCAACGAAGCCGACTCCCCCCGCGGGCGCCTCTATTTGATGGACGCACTCTCCCACGGAAGATTGGACCCCTCAGAATCGCTGCGCCGTCACCTCGACCTCTGCCTCGTCTGCCGGGCTTGCGAGACTTCCTGCCCATCGGGTGTTGAGTTCGGTTCGCTCATGGAGGTCGCTCGAGATGCGCTGCTTCCGACGAAAAAGGAGTGGCATCCAGCACTCATCTTTCTCGAGAAGGCAGTCACTTCCCACATGAGGCTATCTCGGATGAGCAAACTTGGATGGCTCTACCAGAAATCAGGGCTCCACTGGCTCACTACGCACACCTCCCTGCGGTATCTGGTTCCTGCTTCCATGCGCTCCGGCAATGAATCTCTGCCTAAAATTCCCAAAAAACGATTCGGGAAAGAGGAGAAACAAATCTTCCCTGCCCACGGCGAAAAATGCGGAACTGTCGCTCTCTTCACAGGATGCATCATGGACCACCTCTTCCCTCACGTCCACGAAGCTACGGTGCGCATCCTCACTTGGAACGGTTACGAAGTGATCGTCCCGGGAAAGCAGTCGTGCTGCGGTGCTCTTCATGCCCACTCGGGAGATATTGAAACAGCTGACACACTGGCCCGGGAGCAGCTTCAACTCTTCGGAGAGATCGAGGCAGACGCTATTATAGTGAATGCTGCCGGCTGCAGTGCCCAGTTGAAGGAATACAGCCGTTTCTCCTCTCGGGATAGGCAAGCCCTTGCCGCAGCCGTTAAAGTGCGGGATCTGACCGAATTTCTCGCCTCTATCGAGCTTCGACCACTGGAGAGAAGCCTTGAGATGAAGGTTGTCTATGATGATCCGTGCCATCTGCTTCACGCTCAGGGGATCTCCACCGCACCGAGAGAACTCATCTCCGCAATTCCCGGAATCACGCTCCTGCCGCTGCCGGAGTCAGACTTTTGTTGCGGCAGCGCCGGTAGTTATAGTATGACACAAAGTGAAATGTCACTGGCGATTTTGGAGCGGAAGATGGAGCACATTTCAGCCACGGGAGCTGACGCAGTGATTACCGCCAATCCCGGCTGTCAGATTCAGCTTGCCTGGGGAGCAAAGCGCAGAAAGCTGCCGATTGAGGTACTGCATATTGCTGAGTTGTTGGATAAGGTTTATGGGTTGAATCCTGACTACAGTGAGAGTTGATCTTGATCCTACCAATTAATGACCCTCTCGGAGGTCAATGACGGTTTTAGGTTTTGATTTTCGCCGCCTTGATAAAATTCAACAATAGGATCTAGGTGTTTTGAAGATGAGAAGGAATTACTGTTTGAGTCCCGACATACGTGTCGGGAAGAGTTTAATTCCTTCCTGAAAAATACCGAAGAGACGTATAATTTTATCACAGCCTGCCCGCCCTCCCGAAACTTCGGGATGGGGCAGGCGGGCGGCTGTTTCTGCACAGCATCCAGCGGATTTTGTAGCTGTTTCCTGCCCGCCATTATTTTGGAGGGTCTTTGCGCCAAAGAAAATGGCGAGAAAAAATCATCTCCTCTCAGCTAGCTTCTGCGAAATTGGAATAACCGGTATGTTTAGATATCTTACATAAAAGTAGATGCGGTAATTACCGCCAATCCCGGCTGTCAGATTCAGCTTGCCTGGGGAGCAAAGCGCAGAAAGCTGCCGATTGAGGTACTGCATATAGCTGAGTTGTTGGATAAGGTTTGTGGGTTGAATCCAATTTGAATTACTTTGTGACTCAGGTCACGTATTTTCAGACCTGATAGTTTGGAAAAAGATGTTATTCACTGTAGATTTCTTGTGATGGAATTATTAATTGCTAAAGAGCCTTAACTATCTTCATTTGTCTTTGTCTAAGAAACTAAATGCATTACCATTCACATAAACTCAGCGAGGTCAGTTATGAAAAAAACAACCTTCTTACTTGCCTTTACTATCTTTACATCATTCCTACTTGCTACTGATCAAGAAGAAGTAACCTTAACTCCACAGAATAAAAAATTAGAGAAAGGAGATAGTCAACTACTACCTGCATCTTCTTTCGATCCAGTTGACATACAGACCCGACGTCAGGAGACAAAACGATTCAGTAGATGGGCGCTTCATACTATGTCCAAAAGAACTAAACAAAATAAAGTTGATTCAAAGGCCTTCATTGATGTAGCAGCTCAGATGAGGATGATGAATTCCGATCGCTGGCATCTTCAGACAGCCCCACACTTTCTCACTGCGGGCACACTACCTTTTCAACGGTATAGTAGTCGTGATACGATCCAAATTCTTCTCAACGGTTCAATTTCAACTCTAGCTACTCCGTCTGATTCACTAACAATTACAGTTGTTTTTTCTGATAGTCAAACAACTGCAGAAATTGAATTTTTTCTGGATGAGGGTGATGGAATGTTCGACCCGGAAACTGATTTTGATCTCTTAACTGTTTTGGACATTGGTGAAGAAGTC
>JBHHTX010000171.1:0-3095 GCA_046753585.1 Mariprofundaceae bacterium | reverse complement strand
CGTTTGGTGAACCGTCTGATAACCTGGATTTGGCTAGCATCAACGGGCATGAAGTTGTCTTCCTGCCACGACATGGACGTAGTCATAGTATCAGTCCCCATCGCATCAATTATCGTGCCAATATCTATGCCATGAAACTGGCCGGAGTATCTCAGATCATCTCTATCTCTGCGGTTGGCTCTCTACGTGAACATATCAAGCCTGGAGATTTCATACTGGTAGATCAATTTGTGGATAATACAAGGAATCGGCAATCTACATTCTTTGATGGTTCAATCGTGGCCCACGTTTCTATGGCTGATCCTGTCTGTGCCCGTTTACTATCCCGTCTGGCACATGCGTGTGATCAGGAGAATATAACTGCGGCCAAAGGCGGTACCTATCTGGCTATGCAGGGACCACAGTTTTCCTCACGAGCGGAATCCGAACTGTATCGATCCTGGGGTATGGATGTCATCGGCATGACCAATATGCCTGAAGCCAAACTGGCAAGAGAGGCCGAGATTTGTTACGCCACCATTGCAATGAGCACTGATTATGACTGTTGGCACAGTGAAGAAGATGATGTCAACGTCAACTCTATCCGTGAGGTCATGGCATCCAACACCAAAAAGGCACAGCAGGTATTACGCGCCTTCTTTTCAGACAAACAGGATCTGCTACCCTGCAGGGAAAATTGTAATGCAGCTCTTGAGCATGCAATTCTATCCGATCTTAAATCTCAGGATGATGCTACGCTAAAGCCGGTTTATGCTCTGGTCGAATCGTATCAATGAAATTCTTCCTGTACGCTTTACTCAGTCTCAGTGTTTTAGCAGCATGTCAGACAATCGAGCCTGAACCCGATGCAGAGAGCAAAGCCAAAAGTGCGGAGATTCATTATCAACTCGGCATCGAAGCTATTCGCCTGAATCACCTTCCAAAAGCATTTGAGGAACTGGATACTGCCTACAATCTTGCCCCTGAACGAAGCGATATTCTTGATGCCACGGGTCTTGCCTGGCGTTTGCGCGGCGACCTTGACAAGGCTGAAGACTACTACAGAAAGGCATTGCGCCATAATCCGGGGCCGGCTACTTACAATAATTACGGTAACCTGCTACTTCAGAAGAAAAAATGGAAAAAGGCCGAGAAGAATTTCCGAAGGGCCCTGGATTTTCCTACGTACAGGAATCCGGACACTGCATATATTAATCTTGGAGATTCCCTGCTTGGTCAAAATAAATTTAATGAAGCAATTTCTGCATATCGTCAGGCCAGCCTGCTTAATAAACATCAAACTGAGTCAAGGCTTCGGGAAGCCGAGGCATTTATCCTCTATCACCGTCATGAATTTGCACTTGCTGTTTATGAAAAATTACTCGGGGAACAACCGGCCCACCGCCTCGCTATGGAAGGTATGATTAAACTCCTCATTAAATCAGGAAGACGAAGAGAAGCCATGAATCACCTGGAACATTTTGTTGATGTCAGCTCTGACCCCATGGACAAAGCCTGGGCAAAAGAACTTCTGCACAAACTTCGCCGATGAGTGATGGCCAGAAACCGGACAATACCACCAAGGGCGAACTCAACCCGGATGAAGATAGTTCCAGGCACGGGATCGGAACTATACTTAGTGAGGCCAGGAAAGAAAAAAAGATCGGTCTCATAAAAGCTGCTACAGACCTAAGATTGAGCAAGAATTACATCGAAGCCCTGGAATCAGGAGACTGGTCGGGTCTGCCCGGGAAGTTCTATGCCCGGGGATTCCTGCGGGACTATGGAGCTTATCTGGGCGTGGATATTCGGACAGAGATCGAGGCCCTGAGAACAGAGGGTTATCAGCTCACCAAGCCTCATACGATACCTGATCCTTCCATTGCACCAAAACGAGAGTGGGCACTGGCCGCTGGCATTGCCTTTCTTCTTCTCTTTCTTCTGTTTAATATTTTTGGAAACGAATATGAAGATAAACCATCTGCGTCTGCTGAGAAGGTCACCCAAACGGGAACGGGATCAGCAACCGAAAAAACTTCTGAATCAGCCATCAAGCATTGAAAGATTCCAGCTTCATCAGAAAGCATCCCAATATGCGATCTGAATTACTTAATTATTCCATTCGTTTTGGAGGAGTATCTCCACTATCTTTTCGCTTGCTGTACCGTCGCCATACGGGTTAATTGAGCTAGCTATCGATTGATAATACTCCCCGTCTGACAACAATCGCTCACACTCTGTGACGATACTTTTCATTTTTGTCCCAACTAATTTAATGGTTCCTGCTTCAAGAGCCTCGGGACGCTCTGTAGTCTCTCGCGTTACAAGGACAGGTTTACCCAAAGCTGGTGCTTCCTCCTGAATTCCACCTGAGTCAGTTATGATAAAATATGATTTATTCATCAGATAAACAAAGTGAAAATAGTCTTGAGGCTCAAGCAAATGAACATTTGAATTAATTCCCAAAGTAGTTTCTATAGTTTTCTTAACTCTTGGGTTAGGATGGACTGTGAACAGAATCTGAACATCTGGCCTTGTCGATAAATATTTAATTGCTTTGCATTTCTCCTCCTGATTTTCCCCATGATTTTCACGGCGATGCGAAGTGATTAGAATTAGCCGCTTGTATGGATCAAGAAAAGAAAATGTCGATCCAAGATTTTGTCTTATCTCAGGATCATTCTGAATCCGTTCGTTCGTGATCATCAGCGCATCAATTACTGTATTGCCAGTGACATAGATCCAACCTGGACGCATATGCTCTTGTAGAAGATTTTTCCGCGAAGCCTCGGTTGGTGCAAAATAATAGCTAGAAAGCAAGTCTATTGTGTGACGATTCATTTCCTCAGGCCATGGATTATACAAATCATAAGTACGTAAACCTGCCTCTACGTGCCCAACAGGAATATGTCTGAAGAATGCAGCCATGGCGGCGGCTAAGGCTGTAATTGTATCACCGTGAACTAGCACGGTATCGGGTTTTTCCAGCTGTATGACCGTGTCGAGCCTTTGAAGAAGTGTAGCAGTTAAAACAGGTAGCTGTTGCCCTTGAGTCATAATGTGGGCCTGTCCTGAATTTTGTGTAAACGGTCAAACTGGCGGATTATTCCGTCCCT
>JBHHTX010000170.1:0-3097 GCA_046753585.1 Mariprofundaceae bacterium | reverse complement strand
TCGTTGTTACCCAGTTCCAACCCTCTCCGGCGCCGCCTGTAAGGGCTCCGGCAGGAATTATCTCCTCCAGCCAGACCACATCACTCGAATCTGCGGCTGTATAATCCTGTAGCATCTGGTCGGCTGTAACATTTGTGTAACTTATTGAAGCCGGTGTGAACGTATAAGCAGCCAGGGCTGGTGCAATACGCCCACTCCAACCCTGCGAGACCGTACAGGTATAGTTTCCTGATGCATTGGATGGGTTACAAATCGCCCCACCCGTACCGGAAAAACTGACTCCGCTCAAAGGCGTGGCATTTAATGTTACCGTGCCACCGATCGTAAATGTTGGAACAGCGATACCGCTTGCAATAAGCGAATAATTCTGAAGGCCTCCCTGCAACGTACCCTTATGGTTGATGGTCAGGGTATAGGTGCCACCATTAATGGGTGCGGGGATTACGATCTGCTCCACATTATCTGTGTTATTGTCTCCGGTTGTGGCTGCTGTTGCAGGGTTCAACCGATCCAGCACCCATGGAAAATAGGTGGTCACACCATCCGATATACGCAGATCAAGATCATTGACCAGCATTTTTGTAGGCGGATCAAGCGAAGGTGGCGGTGGAGTCCCTGCCGGATCGGTCCAGACGATGGTCACCCTCAAGGGATCGGCACCCGATGCAATAAGCGGAATAGAGGTCGTGCCGCCACTGGCCAACGTAAGCTCACTGATGATACTGCCCGATCCATCGCTGGAAATTATATTTGCAGCTGATTGCGTATTCAGCAAACCCCATCCAAACTGGTAATCCGGGCCATTGGCGGGGCCTGCCTCATCAGCGGTATGAATAGCCAGAGCCTTCAGCGTAGCCGAACGCATGGGGTTGGTAGCATGTGTATTCTTATAGTGCTGCTGCAGGAGAAGCAGGGAACCGGTCATACTGGGCGATGACATGGAGGTTCCGGATATTGAGCCATAAGCCGTATTAGAAGTATCAAAAGGTGAGTAAAGCCCTACCCCATTCGCCACGATATCCGGCTTGATGCGACCATCGTCCACCGGCCCCCAGCCGCTGAAGCTACTCATCACCACATCGCCCGGAACAGAATATCCGGTCGGGACATCATTGACCGCCCCCACCGTTAAAATATTCTTTGCCGTTCCCGAATAGGAAATACTGTCATAGCCCAAAGGAGCACCATCAGCGGGTCTTGTTACAGTTGACAGAGCCCATCCGAATCCGCTCCACACAAAGTGGCTTCCTCCAGGCCCAGGACCGGTATTATTACGGTCATTTCCGGCTGATTTGACAATCAAATAATAAGGTGCATTAACAGCGATCTGATCCCAGGCCTGAGCCCCCGAGCTGTAGAATCCAAAGCCATAGTCCTCAGTCTGGCTAATACCCGTGTCACCATACCAGTACCAGGCTGAGCCATCCCAGTGCCAACCCGTGATACTACCATAAGAATGATTTGAAAGCAGAAGGCCAGCCGCTGCCGCTGTAGCCATTTCAGCACTATCAGAATTCCAGTCATAAGCGTTCAGGGAAGCCTGATACGCCATGCCTTTGGCCGCCGCCTGGACCCCCGAAGCAATCATGGTGCCGGCGACATGGGTGGCGTGATAGTGAGTCGCCGTAGCCGCATCCATTTGCGTTACTCTTCCAGCAAATTCCTGATGCGTGGACAGAACGGCACCTCCATCCCACTCACCAACTGTCATGCCATTACCTGTAAGACTTAAGCCGGGCAGCCCTCCCGGCCAGACCTGATTGGTAGAAACCGTTTTTGCCGCATTCAGGTTTTCCGTCTTGTAGTACATGGGCATGCCATTGGGGGCCATACCCTGGAGCTCTAGCAGAGCACCATCGGTCTGTTCATACCTTATGGGTAAACCTAACTGTTGGGCCTTCTGGATTGCCTTCGCCCTGTCAAGGGCATGCTGTTGCTTATACACTTGAGAAAGCTGTTGTAATTGCAGTTGGTTGGTTTCGGCAACAACCAGATCCTGAGCCCAGGCCTGATGACAAAATATAAGGCCTGCAAGCGAAACAAAAAAGAGCACTCCCTTCATATTATGCACCATAGCAACACCCACCTGTTAATCGCAACTTTCACCAACATCTTGAGCAATTATCTCAATTTTTCCCGGACGCTGTTCACTTTACCCCTGAACTCGGCAAAGAAAACTGCGCTTGCCCCTAACATCAAGCCCAGTACGGTAGCCAATAAAAAAACCAAACCCACTCTCGGCTTGACAGAATGATTCGGAATAATTGGTTCAAGACGAATCTGAGTAGGAAACGTGTGGATCGGCAACAGCGAAAGCTGCACCCTTCCCAGCTTTTCTGTTAGATCAGCTATTTGAATATCCAGCTTTGCCCGATCCATCATCCCAACAGCTGTTAAGGACACATCCTGGCTGCTGATTTCTTCCAGCGCCTTTTGTAGCTGACCTCGTTGCATGATCAAACCCTGCAAGATATGACTTAAATCCTGCAAAGAATTTCTCTTTGAAATCATGTATTGCTCAAAGAGAACCTTGTGCTCCTCAACTACCTCATTCACAGCCTGGCTCACCAAATCATGCGCACCACTTGGTGAATAAGCCTGCGCGACGACCTCAATAAATGTTGAGACACTCTTTCTCGTCTTATCCAGATAAAGAACACCACTGATCCGTGGTAAACTCTTCCTTGTATCCGTTCTATATTTCAGCTTCAAGCGTTGCACCAATGAGGAAATGGATTCCACCTGCTGCACTTGTTCTACCTGCCCGAGCTTCCCGACAAGCCTCCCAAGCGGCTCCATCTGCTCCATTTGTTCCACTTGCCCTACCTGCCCCACCTGGATTACAGCTCTGCTTTCATAAACAGGCCGCACCAGCACCACATAAAGCCCCGCAGCAATATAAGAAATTACCAGGATCCAGATAAACAGCATCTTGTGTCGAGCCATAGTCCGCCATAGATCGATAAGATTGATCCTATCTTCCGGGGGTTGAAAAGGGTACAAATAAGCGAGCCTGTCCATAGCATCTTCCTGCTTCTGAAATTTCTGGCCCGCATCTTTCTTATCCATATCCACTCCAGTAACTTAACAAAAAACC
>JBHHTX010000169.1:0-3099 GCA_046753585.1 Mariprofundaceae bacterium | reverse complement strand
AACGTCATTTGAGAAAAGTGAATATCTGTCACCAACACATTGTTATCCATAAGAAAAATAATTGAGCCTCTCTGTTCTCATGAAAAATGCGGGTTAAGCCATGAATACACGAAGCAAGCAACTTGGCTTTGGTATGGAGAGGATGCCTTGTGGTCAGTTTGCCTCAAATGCGATCTTCTTTCGTATTGGTGCTATCGCATACAATCTGTTCGTAATATTTAAAACTTATGTATTGCCAGAGGAATGGAAGAAATATCAGATGCAAACAATGCGCTGGCGTTTGTATCAGAGCGCGGCATGTTCGCCCTTAGAGTTTGAACGGATTATTATTCAAGTTGTTGAGAAGAATGTGATAGCTATGGGTTCAAAACCCTTCGCTTCTATTCAACAACAAATCGTAACGCTACTCCATTGTTGCACCAGCGTTGCCCTGATGGCTTGGGGCCATCATTAAAAATATGTCCCTGGTGACCTTGGCAACGTGCACAATGATATTCGGTGCGCGGCAAAATCAGCCTGAAATCGCGTTTAGTTTCCACATGTGCTTCCATGGCGGTAAAAAAACTGGGCCAGCCAGTTCCACTGTCAAATTTCGACTCTGATGAAAACAGTTCCAGGCCACAGCCTGCACAGGCATACACGCCCTTTCGTTTCTCCTCATTCAGTGGACTGGTAAAGGGCCGCTCTGTTCCTTCCTGGCGCAGGACATGATATTGCTCCGGAGTCAGAATCCTACGCCACTCTTCATCGGTTTTATGAATTTTTTCAATCATTTCGCTCCCTTTTCCATTTCGGGCAAACGGAAGTTTTGGTGTCAACAAAGCAGCCATGCTTGTCCCCAGCAGACCAACAATGAATGTGCGTCTATTCATAATTGATCACTATTCTTACCCCAAAGTTCCTGCAAACGCTGATCGCGACCGCAGTTATAGCGGTAAAATCTGTAACGCAGTGGATTTTTCCGGTAATAATCCTGATGATATTCTTCAGCCGGATAGAATTCCGTGGCTGCAATGATTTCAGTTACGACCTTTCCCTCAAAGGATTTCGAATTCTGCAGTGATTTAACAGAAGCCTTCGCCAGTCGTCCCTGCTCTTCACCTAAATAGAAAATCGCCGAGCGATATTGTGTTCCGTGATCGCAGAACTGACGGTTTGGCGTCGTCGGGTCGATGTTTTTCCAGAAAACATCCAGCAATTGTGCATAGGATATTTTCTGCGGATCGAAGACGATCTGCACTGCTTCAGCATGTCCTGTATTGCCCGCCGAGACCTCTTCGTAAGTCGGCGCTGGCTTATGACCTCCGGTATAGCCGGAGGTAGTTGAAAGTACGCCATCCAGCTCATCAAACGGGTGTTCCATACACCAGAAACATCCCCCGGCAAATATTGCGGTTTGTGTTTTTGTCTGGCCCTCCAGGCCATTGACGGTATCTGACATGCCCAGGAGTATAGCACTCCCCAGTCCAAACAATAATGAAAGTGGCTTCATCGACATCTCCATAGCCTGACTTACATCGGTCGGTTAAGTTTGAAAATTATTACCGGCTCCGGTTCCGAGGGAGTATCGACGTATGGGAGTGACCGCTATCATTCGGCTATTCCTGAAAGTATTGAGCAGGTGAAATCCAGCCTCAAACGGAAACTGATTGTAGAACCGGAACGGTCAGAGGTAAGTATATCGTTATGAAATATGATAGATATAAGCGAATAGTTCACGGTGGCATAGCATTGGCCGTTACGCTTCAATTGCTGAGCGAACAGCTGATGCGGCCTTTACGGCCCGGCAAGCCAGTGCCGGATTCCATCGAATCAGCCTTCTTCATTGTTCATGAATATATCGGTTTTGTTGTCCTGATTTTTGTGGGGCTGCGCCTGATGTCTCTTCTGGATGAAGGCAATGATGAACGTGACCGGCTGTTTCCATGGTTAACTGTCGCAGGCAGGGCATTGCTGATGCATGAACTCAGGTATGAAGTACCACAATGGTTGCGGGGGAAGCTGAAGCCACCGAATGAAAAAAACATCACTGCCGCAACGGTACATGGTCTGGGGCTTTGTCTGGCGCTGGGTATGGGGCTTAGCGGCATGGCCCTTTTTATCAGTACAAATGCGGATGGTAGCATGACCGCACCGGTCAAATTCATCAGGGAATGTCATGAAATAATGGGCACAACAATGTGGGTATTTCTTATCGGTCACGTCAGCATGGCCATAGCACATCAGCTGACTGGTCATCGTGCCTTACAGCGGATTTTCAACCTCAGTCCCTAACAACAGAGAGCGGTTTTTGCCCTATTGTTCCCTGAGCAGGGCCTCAGCACGTTCCAAGTCTTCAGGCGTATCCACACCGTGGAATTCGTAATTGCCTATAGTGACAGCAATGGTATAGCCGTGGTGGAGGACACGAAGCTGCTCAAGGTTCTCAGCCTGTTCGGCAGCGCAGGGTTCAAGTGCTGGGTAGTGGAGAAGAAATCTCCTGCGGTAGGCGTAAAGACCGACATGTTGCAAGGGTGTACAGGTTTTTGTTCGAAGATAGGGGACGGGTGAACGGCTGAAGTACATGGCATGGCTGGCAGCATTACAAACTACTTTCACCACATTCGGATCATGGAGGTAAAGATCATCCCGTATCGGATGGGCCAGGGTGGCCATGGGAAGGCAGGGATCATCCTTAAACGGTTCCAAAACAGCCCGGATGGCTTCGGGATCAATCAGAGGCTCGTCTCCCTGTACATTGACTACGATATCACAGTCCATATCTTCCACGGCCTCGGCCAGGCGTTCTGTGCCACTTGCATGCTCCCTTTGGCTCAGGACTGCTGTCGCACCCCAGGTCTGGGCAAGCTCAAAGATACTTTCATCGTCCGTTGCCACCAGAACAGGTCCAACATCTGATTCCAGCGCCCTGTCGATCACATGATGCAACATCGGTTTACCCTGCAACAAAGCCAGTGGTTTTCCGGGAAAACGGCTGGATGCATAGCGGGCTGGAATACCAACGATGATACGCATCAGTGGGCCTCGATTTCTTCCCAGTTTGCAGTGGCGGTACCAACCTTGCCGACAACAACTCCTGCAGCACGATTGGCTATGCTG
>JBHHTX010000168.1:0-3169 GCA_046753585.1 Mariprofundaceae bacterium | reverse complement strand
CCATTCTCCTGAATAGACTGAATTCTCGAAAAACATTTTCGTTGAAAGGCCTCATCACCAACGGAAAGGGCCTCGTCAACAATCAGAATATCGGGCTCTACACTGACTGCAACAGCAAATGCCAGACGAACATACATGCCGCTCGAATATGTTTTTACCGGTTGATCGACAAACTGCCCAATATCTGCAAAATCGATAATTTCCGCGTACTTGGAGTCAACCTCATCTTTTGTAAGTCCCAGGATTGATGCGTTCATGTAGATATTCTCACGGCCCGTAAATTCCGGGTTAAAACCAGCTCCCAACTCTAACAGCGCTGAAACTCTGCCATGAATCTCAACATCCCCTGCACTTGGTGAAAGCGTTCCACAAATCATCTGGAGCAGCGTTGACTTGCCAGAACCATTACGTCCGATAATACCAAGTGTTTCTCCCTTCTTCACATCAAATGACACATTCTGAAGGGCGGAAAATTCGTGGAAAAATTGTTTCTTCCCTCGCCAGATGGTTTGTTTCAAGCGATCATGAGGCCTGTCATAAATTCGGTAACTTTTGCTCAAACCATTTACGTGAATAGCCAGATCAGAGGACATCGGCAAATCCCCTTCGTGTCTTCTGGAACCAGAACAGACCCAGCCATGCAATGGAAAAACTTATAAGAAGATAGAGGCCTAACCCTGTCCAGTTGGGAAGGTTGCCCACTAACAGAACTGCCCGTACCTGCTCGATAATGAATGTCAGCGGATTCAGATACAGGTATCCCCGATAGGCTTCGGGCAAGGCTGTGACTGGATAGAATATGGGGCTGAGAAATAGCAGGGCCATGGTTACAAGCCCGATCGACTGGCCAACATCCCGCACAAAGACACCGAAGGATGCCAGAAACCAGGATATCCCCATGGTCAGAAGCAGCAAGGGAAAAAGAATGATGGGCAGAAAGATCACCGTCCAGAGTAGTCCGACATTAAGGAAAGCAACAAATCCAAGTAGAACCAGCAGACTCATGCCAACGTGAAACAAGGCCGAGCCCATGGCTACCCATGGCAGAACTTCCAGTGGGAAAACCACTTTCTTGACATAATTAACATTGCTCAGGATAAGTCCGGGAGCACGGTTCACGCAGTCTGAAAAAAAACCATGCACGACAAGTCCGGAGAACAGCACAACGGCAAAATTCATCTTGTTCCCCGTATCCACTCCCCATCGTGCCTGAAAAATTACGCTAAAAACAAAGGTGTAAACAGCAAGCAGCAAAAGGGGGTTAAAAAAGGACCAAATCAATCCCATCATAGACCCGCGATAACGCCCGATCACATCCCGCTTGGTCATCTGCCAAATCATATAGCGATTGTTCCAGAAACTATGAAATATCATCAATGGATTTGTTGAATAAATCTGACGCATTATCTGCTTATCCGCCCATAGGAAAAATTTTCCGGATACTCGTCTTCAACTTGCATGTCTGTATATCAGAGTCGATCAAGATACCATCGAATTGTTCGCATAATTCCGCTTCCGAAAGTCTCATCCGGCCTCCATCCGAGTTCTTCATCGATTTTCCTGCAATCAATGGCATAGCGCCAGTCATGGCCGGGGCGATCAGTCACAAAGCTGATAAGGGACTTGTAGCTCTTCCCGGCTGATGGATACATTTCGTCCATCAGATTACATATAAGCTGGACGATATCGATATTCGACCACTCGTTGCGACCACCAATATTGTATACCTCACCCACTCTTCCCCTGCGAATAACGGCATCAATACCCCGGCAATGATCTGCTACGTATAACCAGTCGCGTATATTGCTTCCGTCTCCATAAACAGGGATGGGTTTTTTCTCCAGACATGAGCGAATCACAGTTGGAATAAATTTCTCCTGATGCTGGAAGGGGCCATAGTTGTTTGAACAATTGGTCGTTGTTACCGGCAAGCCATAAGTGTGGAAATAAGCCCGAACCAGATGATCAGAAGCTGCCTTGCTGGCGGAATAGGGTGAATTCGGCGCATAAGAAGTAATTTCGGTAAAAGCAGGATCATCCGATCCAAGTGATCCATACACTTCATCAGTGGAAATATGGTGAAAACGGCACCCATTCTCATCCAGATCCAGCCAATATGAGCGGGCGGCATCCAGAAGTGTAAAAGTTCCTACTACGTTCGACTGCACAAAAATTTCCGGCCCGGAAATTGACCGGTCCACATGGCTTTCTGCGGCAAAATGAACAATGGTATCAATCCTGAACTCTTTCAGAATACGCTCAATCAGAACCCGATCACAAATATCACCTTGAATAAAACGGTATCTTTCCTCGCCGGGGAGATCTCTCAGATTATCCGGACTGCCCGCATAGCTCAATTTATCCACATTGGTCACAAAAACTTTGGCATCGGATTCCAGAAGGTGGCGCACAAAATTACAGCCGATGAACCCTGCTCCGCCCGTAACGAGAACATGTTCCGGTTTGTATCGGTTCATGTATACATCTCCTTGATAACCCCGCGAAGGCTTTGCCTCCATGGTTTGCAATCAATATTAAACACCTGTTTGATCTTTGTGCAATCCAGAGCTGAGTTACTGGGACGTCTGGCCGGAGTAGGATATTCGGATGTGCTTATAGGCCTGATATCACGGACACACAAATTCTCATATCGACGGCCTTCATCAAAAACAGCGGCAGCAAACTCATGCCAGGTCGTAATACCCTCGGCAACGTAGTGATACATACCCCATACCCTATTGCCCTTATCGTAGACCTGCTGTGAAATATTGAGAACCGTTTCCGCAATATCCGGGGCAGATGTCGGGCAACCATACTGATCGGCGACAACACTGAGGCTCTCCTTCTCCCGACCCAGCCTCAGCATGGTTTTTACAAAGTTATGACCATGCGCACCATAGACCCAGGCTGTCCTAATAACGATGTGTTGCTCCAGCTCCGTCTCTAAAACCCTTTCACCCGCCAGCTTACTTGCACCGTAAACGCCCATCGGATTGACGGGATCCTCTTCCGCATAAGGAGTGGATTGCTGACCGTCGAACACATAATCCGTTGAAATATGAATCAGGGGAATATCCGATTCACGACAGGCGGCAGCCAGATTAGCTACTCCGTCACGGTTGACAGCATAGGCAAGTTCCGGTTCCGACTCTGCCCTGTCCACAGCTGT
>JBHHTX010000167.1:0-3173 GCA_046753585.1 Mariprofundaceae bacterium | reverse complement strand
TAGCTATGTTTATATGCCGCTCAATGCGCGTTACCACAATGCTATTCTCATTTTTTCGAAGCAAGGGCACCTGTTAGGTGCGCTAAACGCGCCGTATCATTCCGACTGAATCAAACGGAGCGGGGTAATGGTCGACCAGCGCCGCAAGCCGACCAGAGATAAATGGTTACGCCTTGTTTCCCTTGATTACCAGAAATATTGACAGTAAAAGCAGTACCACCTGAAATTCCATACCGCCTGTATTATAGTTACTAATGAGTTTTCACACAGCCTGGGCCCGAAGCTGACTGTGGAATTTTCCGCACAAGGCATCTGGAATTCTTCAAAGCGGACATTGACCCTCAATAGATTTGAAGGCCAATGTCATTCATTTAGTATTATATCTGCTTTAATCGATCGAGCGGGCTATCAACGTGGTTGTAATCCGGCATAACATGGGTGTAGATCATGGTCGTCTCTACATTCTTATGTCCTAACAATGTTTGAATGGTACGGATATCAGTCCCATCAGGTAATAAATGACTGACGAAGCTGTGCCTCAGAGTATGTGGACCTACATGTTTAAGAATGTTGGCTTGTCTGACGGCATGCCTAAATGCCCGGCGTAGGGTGCTGGGTGAGGCATGCCAACGTGCCATCCGAGAGGTACCCTGCCATGGTCGATGTAACGAGGAAGGAAATACGAATTGCCAAGCTAGAGATTGTGAGGCAGAGGGATACTTGACATAAAGGGCGTTTGGCATCGGTGCATAACCATTGCCCTTGAGAATATCGGCTTTATGTAATTGTGCTATCTTCGTGAGGTGCATCTGTAAGACAGGGATTAGTACCTGAGGCATCGCGGTGGCTCTATCCTTATAGCCTTTGCCTGCTCGAACCGTAATGGTACGTTGGTCAAAATCAATGTCTTTAACACGGAGTGTCATGCACTCATTAATGCGTAAACCAGTTCCATATATAAGTACGGCCATCAAACGCGTTGTGCCTTGCATACGGGCTAATGTGGCCTCTATTTCCTGGCGAGACATGACTACCGGTATGGTTTTGTGTCGCTTGATACGGCGTAATTTATCCGGATCAGGCATTGCTGTCTTGAGGACTCCTCGATAGAGAAAGGCGGTCGCATTCAATGCCTAAGATTGAGTGCTGGCGGAAACTGAGCGCTTATTAGCCAGATAATTCAAATAAGCCTCGATTTCCTGTTGGCCCATCTCTCTAGGATGGCGCTTGTTGTGGAACAGGATATATTGGCGAACCCAGAAGACATAGGATTGAGCAGTTCTCGGGCTGTAATGCTTCTGGCGACAGATCGCGTGGATCTGATCAATCAGACGGGGTGGCTGTGTCGGAGTATGCTGACCCCATGATTTTCCTCCAAATACATCATCATACCCTGTCTCGAGGAAATTTCAGTGAATAATGAGGCAATCGATCACTATATCATTGATTGTATTGCTATAAATATGATGGACCAAGGGCGGCCGGGAGCGGGTCATCCCGGTGCGCACCGAGGCGCAGCGCGATGTGCTCAACCGGGCGCGGCGACTGGCCGGCTTTGGTTCCCTGATCCCCAGCAACCGCAACTATGTCCATCAACTGCGTGTCTATGAAGGCAATACCCGGCGCGCCGGGCTTTCCCACATGCACGGGCTGCGCCACGCCTATGCACAACAACGATACGAAGAACTGACTGGCTGGAAGGCCCCTGCCGCCGGTGGGCCGGACAGCTAGTCCCTGACCCCGGAACTACGTGAGGCCGACCGCCAGGCGCGGCTTATTATCAGCCAGGAATTGGGCCATGAGCGCGAAGGTGTGACCAGTGCCTATTTAGCAAAGTAAGTGGTTATGCAAAGTTGGGAACTGAGCAGCCAAGCTCCTCAATCACTTATCCCTCAGAGACTTTGCATAATATCCGTTCGAAGGCGGAGGCCCGCGATTCAACGGCCTCATTGAAGTGCCCGTCATAACTGTTGCAGCCATTGCAACAACGATTTATTTTCTTTCCAAGAAGGCATGTCAGGTACCGGTGCCGGACTGACTTTTTCAATCACCGCTCGCTTCATCTCAAGATTCGCTCTCGCATACAGCTCGGTGGTTTTGATATCGGCGTGACCTAAAAAATCACGAACGATATCCAGAGAGACGCCGCCTTGGACCAAGTGCATGGCCTTGGTGTGCCTCAAGGTATGAGGGCTGACTTTTTGTTTGAAGTGAGGATGGAGCTCCCGTACTTTTTTCAGGTGCTTTTGCAGAATGTAGTTGACGCCAACGCGTGTCAATGGATTCCCGAACTTGTTTCGAAACAACGGGCGGTCGTACTGTTCGGGAAGTGCCAGATTATTTTCGTCGATGTACTGCTGCAGCAGCCGGGTGGTATTTTCCATCAATGGAACCATTCGTACCTTACGTCCCTTACCCAGGATTCTCACCTGAGCGGGGGCTTCCAGGCGCACATCTGCGGCTGTCAGGTCGATGAGCTCCTGCACGCGCGCGCCGGAGTCATAAAGAACGCTGAGTAGCACTGCGTCCCGCCTGCCGTCAGATCGTTTGAGATCCGGTTGCGCCAAAAGTGCAGCAAGGTGATCTTTCGACAGGTAACCCACTTCGTGGCGTACAAAACGGCGCAGTGGAATGGCGAGTATCCGTTGACACTGTAGCAACAGCGTGGGTTCTTCGACCTGCAGGTAACGAAAGAACGCATGCATTGCGGCCAGGCGTTGATTGAGCGTGCGGATCGAGCAATGGCGTTCTTGCTGCAAATGGTCGAGGAAAGCGTCAATCAACGGCCCATCGATTTGCTCGAGCTCGAGTCTTTCAACGGGGATCCCTTTCACATCCCGACAGAATCGTAGCAGCAGAACAAACACATCTCGATACGCCTTGATGGTATTCGGGCTCAAATTCCGCTGGCCTGCAAGATAGTGGCTGAGGAAGTGGCTGATATGCACAGACAATGTTGTTGGCTTCATGTTCACCTCCCTCGCGGTATCACGCCGCCAAATTGCTGGTTCATTCGCTCCGTCAGGTGAGGGAATAGCTCAGCGGTGAGGTGGAGGTATTTCTGCGTGCCCGTAAAATCCAGATGGCCGAGATAGGCCACGAGAAAGGGTAGTTTGGCATTCAGATCAGCGCCTTCCTTATACCATTGCAATAGTCGATGAACGGCAAATGTG
>JBHHTX010000166.1:0-3231 GCA_046753585.1 Mariprofundaceae bacterium | reverse complement strand
GATCAAATCCCGGCAGATCAGGATGGTCAGCTTTTCCTGCAAGCGATTAAACAGATTCGCGAAATGTCGGTTCTGGTCTTCCCCGGTTCTATGACCATATTCGTATGGTTGGTCTGGATGGGAAATACCCTGCTGGCTCGCCGGCTTGCCACCCGTTTTGGTTTTTACGAGGGTTCTGCCCAACCGTTGGCAAGCATCTGCTTTAATGAGAAACTGGCCATGGTTTGCCTGTTTTTTCTGATTGCGGCCATGATGCTTGAAGGTACGTTACAATATCTCAGCTTGAACGCCGGTATTGTGCTGGCAGGATTGTTCGCCATGCAGGGGCTGGCCGTGACCTATGTCTGGTTAAGCGCGCGGAAACTGAGGGTGTTAAATTTGTTTCTGTACCCCATGTTGCTGATGCAACCGGTTATGATTTTTCCCTTTCTCATCATAGGGCTGTTTGATGTATGGTTTGACTATCGCGGGAAAATAAATCCCGTTATCGGAGGAAAATAATGGAATTGATTCTTTTGGAACGCATTGAGGGACTTGGCAACGTTGGTGACAATGTGCGCGTCCGAAACGGTTATGGACGTAACTTTCTTGTCCCCAGGAACAAGGCTGTCGTCGCAACTGATGCAAACAGAAAGGTGTTTGAACGCAGACGTCAGATACTGGAAGAAAAACAGCAGACCGTTCTGGAACAGGCCCGGGCCAATGCGAAGACGCTTGCCAGCCTTGAGCTAACCATCAGCCGCGCGACTTCTGATACCGAACACCTTTACGGCTCGGTATCAACCAATGATCTGGCTACATTGCTGGCCGATGCCGGTCACCCCTTTAAGCGCCGACAAATTATTGTAGATGAGGCTATGAAGACAACCGGAGAACACAGCTTTCGCGTTCGCCTGCACCCTGATGTAGTGGCCAACCTGACGGTAAAGATAGAATCTGAGCAGGCTTGAGCCAACTCGTCCAACCCCTCCGTCCCGACCCTCTCAAAGAGAAGGTTCCTCCGCACGCTTATGATGCAGAGTGTGCGGTTCTGGGGGGGATCATGCTTGACCCGGACGCCTTTGAAAGACTGGAAGGCACCCTGCTTCCTGATCATTTTTATGCAGAAGCAAACCATTTAATCTTTGCCTCCCTGCAAGATCTGGCTAAGGAAGGCCGGCCTGTTGATGCCCTGACCATTAAAGACTTTCTGATCCAGCGCGAACAGCTTGCCGCTGTCGGGGGTGAAGCATATCTCGGCGAACTGGTCGAATCGGTTCCCACTGCTGCCAATATCAACCACTATGCACAACTTATACGTGAGCGAGCAATTCTAAGAGAGCTGCTTAGTGTGTGCAGTCAGGTTTCGCGGGATGTTTACGAACTGCGCGAAGACCAGGTCGGAGAACACCTTGACCGGGCCGAACATCGTATTCTGGCTGTTGCCGAACACTTTCAACGCGCCAGCCCCAACTTTGTCCGTATGAATGACCTGATGGTGGAATCCTACCGCCTGCTTGAAGCACGTTATGCGGAAAAGAAGGCGATCACCGGCATTGTAACAGGGTTCACGGATCTGGATGAAATGACCTCCGGCTTGCAGCGGAGCGACCTTATCATCGTCGCCGGCAGACCAAGTATGGGTAAAACAGCCTTTGCCATCGACATGGCTAGAAATGCCGCATTTGAAATGGGCGGCAAGGAAGCGGTAGCAGTTTTTTCGCTTGAGATGTCCTCACAACAGATTGCCCTGCGCATGCTGGCATCCGAAGCCCGTATCGATATGCAAAGCTTGCGTACCGGACGATTTTCCAAGACTGATTGGAGCAAGCTGGCAGCAGCAACAGGATCTCTGGCTGAATCCTCAATATTTGTTGATGACACACCCGCTATTTCCGTTCTGGATATCCGCTCCAAGTGCCGCAGGCTAAAACGTGATGCCGGCGGCCTGGCCATGATTGTCATTGATTATCTCCAGCTCATGGGTGGCAGGCAGGATGCCGAGAGGAGAGATTTGCAGATCAGTGAGATCACCCGCTCCCTCAAAGGCCTTGCCAAGGAACTGGATGTTCCCGTAGTAGTCCTGTCTCAGCTCAGCCGAGCAGTTGAAGCACGTGCCGACAAAAGACCCATGATGTCCGACCTCAGAGAATCCGGTGCCATTGAGCAGGATGCCGATGTCATTATGTTCATTCACCGCAAGGAAATGTACAACGACTCACCGGAACATGAGGGCATGGCTGAACTTATTATCTCCAAACAGCGGAACGGCCCAACCGGTAGTGTCGACCTCACCTTTATCAAGAAATATACCCGCTTTGAGAATTATTCCGGTCGACAGTCGTTTGATGGTTAAGCTGTAAAGCGAACCGAACCGGTGAGCCGACCTGCCTTCGCTCAGATCAGCCTGACCAATTTACGTCATAATTATCGGGTATTGTGCCGCCATGCATCAGATGCTGAGGTCATGGCCGTGGTCAAGGCCAATGCCTATGGTCACAGCCTGACTATCACTGCCCCGGCCCTGTATGACGAGGGCTGCCGTAAATTTGCAATTACCGATTGTGAAGAGGGTGCAGCTCTGCGCAGTATAATAGGTTCTGATACGATCATTACCGTGCTTTCCGGCATCTTTGATGCCCGCGATGCTCAGTTGGCTGTCATCCATCATCTTACCCCGACCATAACTGAGCTGGGGCAGTTACAACTTCTCAAGGCTGCCGGTTTCTCAGGCCATGTATGGCTCAAAGTAGATACAGGCATGCAAAGGCTTGGATCCGAGAATATCCCGGCCCTTTTTCAGGCATGTCTTCATAGCGGCATAGGTATAACGGGTGTCATGTCTCACCTGGCCTGTGCCGACAAGCCCAAGCACACCGCCAATCTGCAACAGGTAGAGCAATTCCGAAGTGTCATGCAAGACCTGCCTGCGGGAACAGGCGCTTCCCTGTTAAATAGTGCCGGCATTGCAGCCATGCCTGAATATGGATTTGATGTCGTACGTCCAGGTATAGCCCTGTACGGTAGTGAGCCGACTAATGGCATCGTATTGGGCCTTAAACCGGTGATGCGACTAATTGGTAGCGTCATGCAAATACGCCGAATCTCAAAAAGTACAACCGTTTCATATGGTGCCACCTATACCGCAAACCGGGATACACGCATTGCGGTAATCAGCCTTGGCTATGCAGATGGTTTGCCACGCGCCCTTTCCAATCGTGGTTTCGGTATCTGGCAAGGTAAACAGCTCCC
>JBHHTX010000165.1:0-3247 GCA_046753585.1 Mariprofundaceae bacterium | reverse complement strand
GTGGCCGCCATTTTGGCCTGGCCAGAGAAGGTCAGCAGGAATTTGGTTTGCCCGAGCCTACTTACTGGGTATGCAATGTTGGTACGGAAATCTATAATCAGAAAGGAATACAGGATATCCAGTGGCAGGGTTTTCTGGGGCCTGCTTTTGATCAGGGTGCAATGTGTCGGGCTCTGGAGGATATCCGGGCTTTAACATTGCAGGAGGGGGAGAAACAGGGGCCACATAAGCTCAGCTTCTATACTCAGGGAAAAGTGGATAAGAAGCTTTCGAGACTTGTTCTTGAGCGGATGAAAATTTTCAGATCGGATCTGCGTCTGGTTAACAGCGTTGAGGAAGCCAGTAATCGTGGTTTGCTGGATATTCTACCTGACAATTCAGGGAAATCTGCGGCCCTGCATTATCTGGCTGAAAAGCTTGGCTTTGCCCCGCCCACAGTTTTTTTTGCCGGTGATTCCGGCAATGATCGGGATGTGCTTCTGTCCGGTGTTTGCGGGACGCTGGTCGGCAATGCGCCGCCTGAGGTGCGTGCTGATTTGCAACTGAACAGCCAGGGCAGGGTAAAGACACTTCATTTTTCCACAGCCTCGTATGGTGATGGTATCGCTGAAGGATTGAGGTATTTTGGATTTCTTGAATAGTTCAGAGGTGAGAGGGGTGCATCCATGCAGATAGGCTTTTTTTGTCCACACAGTGATCCGCTAGCAGAACTTGGCGAGCCTGATGCGGGTGGTCAATGCCTGTACGAGGCTAAAGTAGCCACTGCACTTGTGGCGGCTGAGAAAAATTCAGTTCACTGTTTCAGCCGGATAGGCACAGAAAAAAAACAACGGGAGACAATCACCCCCGGGGCAGAGGTCTACCGTTATGCCATGGGGCCGGAAGGATTTCTGCGCAAAGAAGATATGGGCCCGTATCTTGGAGAATTTTTCCACCATGTTATGGCGGATCAGAATAGCTGGCTTGCTCAAGCGGATATTTTTCATGGCCATTACTGGGATGGAGGTGTCAGCGCCCTTGCCGCTAGTCTTGCCCACGGTAAGCCACTTGCCTTCACCAGCCATTCTCTGGGAGCCCTTAAACAGGTTCGCTTACCGGATAATTCCATCTACCGTTATGATGTCCGTATTCCGGCCGAGCGCAGGGTTATGCAGGCGGCAGATGGCATCATTGCACTTAGCAGTGTGGAAGAGGCAGCTATTGTTCAACGCTACGGCATTAATAAAGAAAAAATTCATATTGTGCCGGGCGGGGTGGACGTGGAAAGCTTCAGCCCAGAAGCTGACAAGGCGGACTACAAACAGGCTCTGGGCATTAGCTCCGATTTGATGGTATTTACGGTTGGCAGGCTGGATGCGCGCAAGGGTTTTTCCGAGCTGTTGCAGGCCTTGCCCGATGTTATCAGGGAAGTGGAAGGCCAGGGACGGAGTATCACCATGATGATGCCTTCCGGTCCGGACGATGCTTCCGGCTCTGAAGCTGAATTGATACAGCATTTGTGGGAAACGTCCGAAAGTCTTGGGGTTCAAGGGCATATTCGCTGGTTCTCACACCTATCCGATGAAGAGTTACAACGCTGCTATGCAGCAGCAGATGTGTTTGTATGCCCCTCGCTCTACGAACCTTTCGGTCTGGTTCTGGTGGAGGCAATGGCTGCCGCTACACCCGTGGTTGCTACCTGTCATGGTGGGCCGGTGGATATTGTCGATGAGGGTATTGATGGTTATCTGGCTGATCCCCGTGATGCTATCCGCTTGGCCGCACGCCTTCTTGATATTCTGCTGAGTGATGAAACCCGGCGTGCTAATATGGGGAAAGCTGCTCGGGAAAAGGCTCAAAACCGCTATGCCTGGCCGGCAGTGGCGCGTCAGATTGAGGCAGTGTATGCCAGTCTGATTAAATCCTAAGGGAAATTACTGAACAGAAGCTAATCTTGGCGTCGTTGTCCTGCGATAATCCGGTGTTCCCATTGGCGGCTGGAGAGCATCAGGGTGTCAGGAACTTTCTCCAGCATTGGTTTGCCAGCATTCTCCAGTAACAATTCGGAAAACGCATGTGCCAGGATACTCAAGCGTTGCATGACAGACTCCTCAGCGCCTGCGGTTAGTAGCCCGTTCCTGTAAAAACGAACCTCCTGCTTCTGATTAAAATCGGAAGTGATGAAATCCTCGAGCATGTGTTGCTCAAAGCAGCGTTCGATCGGGCCACACAGAATCCAGCGTAAATCATTTTTTATCAGTAAGATGCCTCTGAATATCCATTTTATTTTAGTTCATGGGCCTTAACTTTGATCCACACCTCACCGGAGATATTTATGCTCCTGCTCACTACAACGCAATTTCATATAAGGAGTAAATGCCAGCTTTTCCTTTTAGTTGAGACTTATGGAGGCCAGATATAGTTATTTCACTGCTTACCTGCATATAGGCTGATTCTGAAATCAATAGCTGAGAACCAAACTGTTTGTTCGCTTGCTCAATCCTGCTTGCCAAATTAACCGTATCACCAATCGCTGCAATTTTACTCATCGGACCAGTACTAAAGTGACCAATAATCGCAGGGCCATAGTGAATGCCCGCTCTCAATCCAAACGAACGACCATACATACATTCCAGATATTCGTTAAAACCGTTCAGTTCATTTCTCATAGCTTGTACGGCGTGAATGGCATCTATCACCAGGCCCTGCTCTTTTTTGCAGGAACCAAACAGAATCAGCATACCATCCCCGGCCACATCACTGATCACACCTCCATGCTCAGCCACAATATTGTTCATAGTTAGATAATAGCGGTTGAGCACATGAACCACGTCATAGGCGGGCAGTGATTCAGCAAATGCAGTGTAATTGGCCAGATCGGTAAACAGAACGGCAATATCTTTTTCCCGGCCCAGTGAATTTTTATCCCGACTGGTCAATTGATCCCTTATGATTTGAGTATCGAGATCATCGACAACCAGGCGTCGTATTTTAATGTCGCCTTCAATGCTTGTCTGGCATGCAAGACGAATATCATCAGGTAATCCCAATAATGTCTGTATTTTCCCTTCAGCTTCATTTCTCGGCTTACAATTTTCCAAACCTTCGAAAATATGAATTCTGCAAGTAGAGCAACGCCCTTTACCGCCGCAGACATGAGTATGTTTGATGCCTTCATTCAGAGATGACTGTAAAACAGTCTCCTGACCTGAAACGACAAAACACTTATCATCGGTTTTTGAATATACCTGGCTCATTTTACGCCCCT
>JBHHTX010000164.1:0-3276 GCA_046753585.1 Mariprofundaceae bacterium | reverse complement strand
GACGGGAACAGGATGATCATCAATGTCTTTCGCCTCACCGCCTTCGTCCGAATCCTCTTCACTACCAAAACTATCGCTCTCACCATTGTCTTCAGGCAGATCTTCTTCGCCTTTTTCAGCATTTGGCAGCTCAAGGAGCGACCATGACTCCAGAGGCAGGCTTTCGATCACCGGGTGGATTTCAATACCCAATTCATCACTAAGCGCAATCCAGTCATGCATTGAGCTGATGGGCTCAACCAGAAAGGTTCCATCGGATTGAGCAATTTGAAGCCTTCGGGCTCGTGAATGATAGCTCTGAGGATCAAACGATTTCCCCAGCGCCATCAATGCGCACTGAAGTATTTCTGCGAGGCCAAAATCTTTTTCACCTGACTTTATGAAACGCCCGTCCGCATCCACAAAAAGAATGGGCACTACTTTGCCCTGAACCTTCTTCGCTACGCCAAGAAATCTGAAAATCGTCTCAATCCAGTACTGCTGAACTGCCGTTGAGTTTGGAAACAGCATCGGCAGATTCCAGCGAGCATAACGAACCTGAGCCCCTGCAAATGGCAAATTAACGATCTGCTTTCCTTCGATAGGCAAGCGTCTCAATAACTTCCATGGCTTTCGGCCACCAATTTTGGAGCAGAACTGGTCTTCTACTACCAGCATACTCCCGTTGGACTCATCGGGTTCATTCGAGCTCCAAACTAGAGGGGGCACCAAATAATTCGATGACAGTCCAGAAGAGAAAATACATTCAATCTGCTCCAGCATTTCTTCATTGATGTTGGATAGTGGAATGAATCGCCGAAAATTCTTATCAGCCGCTACCAAATACTTGTCAAGTATATCCAACAATGCTTTGATCGACGGGCGGTTATCAGCATCCTTCATCCATAAAGGCAGAAGTTCTTTGTGGATAGAAACATTAGCTCTTAACGCTCTACCGAGGACATTTAACAGGACTATTACCCAAGGATCATTCTCTGATCCAGCCCGATCATCCAGCCATTCGGGCGTGACCTTCCAAATGAAGGCGGAGTCTCCGGCCAGCACATCTGGGCACCAATGCAATTCTTTTATCCAACCGTCAGGTAACGTATTAAGTTTGCCTGCATTTCTTGCCCATTTAGGCAATGGCTTTGCATCAAATAAGGGAAGCCTGGAGCACAGGGCTCGATAGAATGATGCATTCCCTTCACCGTGTGACTCCCTCATGGCACCCACCACTTCGTTAGCACCTATTGTGGCCACTTGCTGAGTAAACAGCGCCTTACACATTTTCGCATCACTCAGTGCAGTATGCGCTCCTCCAAGTGCATGCGATGTTTTCCAGGGCTCTAGCAAAAATGAAATTAGCAGCGTATCCCAAACCGGCTTTTCATCAGGAATCATGCCCTGATGTTCTCGCAGGATCGGAAGATCCCAGTTCAGCACATTATGACCGACTAGAACCTTGGCTGTAGATACTGCATTTTCGAGGTCAGGAAGAAGTTTAACGTCTCCCTCCTTCTCCTCACTACCTATGCAATATCCAACTTCTCGAATGGATGTTTTAGATGTCTCAAGATCAAATACAAGTGCTACATCATTGAACAGGTTTTCTTGGGTTATCTGAGACAGAAGCCAATCGGAAGTCTCTTTTGAGATTGATTCTCGCCAAATTAGCTTGAGAAGTTGCTTGGCACTAAAAACTGCTTTTGCAGCCTTCATACCTTCTGTGTCTGATATATCTGGTGAATTGAGCCAGTCGATAGCTGGAATGATCTCCAAAGACAAACAATCAATATCCTTGCTTAGCTTGAATAAGGCAGTGCGTTCCTCATAAAAGGGGGAAGCTGTATCCAAGGTTCTCAACTTCTCCTCTATCAGTCTTTCATAACGATCGAAAAGGCATTCTGGTTCCCATTGGGGAAGTGCTTTGTAGTCCATCGATATGTCAGCAAACTTAGGATCGGTAATCTTCAGACCCTGCAGAATTGCTTCGATTCTCTTTGGGACGACCTGATATAGAACTGGATCATCCTCTTCTCTCAGGAAAATTTCGCGTGATTTATGCATAGCCTGCTGAAATGCAGCTGCCATTGAAGTTGAATTTTGTGGAGCCAATTCTGATTCCTGGTTAATAAGCTTTTCCAGTTGCTCAAAAGGAACCTGGCGGAGAAAAGCTTCTCTCTCTTCATCATATGCCTTTTTTGATTGTGGGGGAGTCCCTGTCCACGTGACATCCCTGCTAGCAATCCAACTGGGTGCTCTAACACCTTTATCGCTATTCTCGGCAAGGAAAAAGCAAACTGTCCCAATTTTAAGGGTTGAACTATCTGCTCCAGATATATTTCCTTTATAGTGCGCGAATATGGTCCCTTTAAAAGAGTCGGACCCAATGAGTAGAAAGCCTCTAGCTTTTTCATTCTTAATTACCTTGCCGATAAACGGCAGGTTTAGATAGCAATATTGCGAGCTCGTCTTTTTACTCATGAACAGTTAATCGTTCACAACCGGGTAATATGGGGGGCCCCATGACTCCTCAGGGTGGTCCATCATGATGTTAATAAACCGGGGGATGAGGAAGCCCAGTATGCTGTGGCCATCTCTTACCTGGTCGCGATTGACCCTACTGTTCCAGGTCGCCCCGCCATGCACCAGTTGATTTCGCAGGACCTACAGACGATCGAACAGGATGGATAGCACCATTAGTGTGTCGCCACAGCCTATCGCGCGAACAGCCTTTTTCCTTGCTTGATTCAAGCTCTGTTCCCAGTTGTCATATCCGGGAACGCCATTGTAAAACTTCCAGAACGGTTGAAAGACGTATTGATTATCCAGAAATACCCGAATGGGTCCGGAGAACCGCTCCCATACAGCCGCCTGAATCTCCCCGTCAGTATCGAATTGCAGAATCTTCTGGAAATAACGTTCGAGTATTTGCCTTTCATTAGATGATCCTGAGCCAGCGCTTCTGGTACTGTCTTCGCCATAGCAGGCATTAAAAGCAATCCAGAGAAAAAGGAAGGCGGCATCCGGATCATCCGTTTCCTGCTCCGATCGCAACAGCCAACTGATGGCCCGATGAACCCGGAGTCCGAGGTTTTCCGGGAATCCGTCCCTGATTGTCCGCTGTTTTTCCTTCAATGATTGCCCGTCAAACATTCGTCCTCCGTGACGCAGCACCAATCTGTGCAGCTGTGAAAGTGCTACCAGATTCTCCCCATGTCAGGAAGATGCATCGTACAAGGTGACTCATGGTGTATGGTTCCATGCTTTAAAGGGTGCGTATGTTGGTTAAAT
>JBHHTX010000163.1:0-3282 GCA_046753585.1 Mariprofundaceae bacterium | reverse complement strand
CGTGCCATAAGCAAACAATCCACGACTAACTTCAATTGTCAAGCCTGACCCGGTTTATTGCACTACCAGCTCTTCAGGCTCAAACGGCTTGGGTAAATAGTCATCCGCACCTTCGTTCAATCCATGTATGCGTTCAGAGGCCAAGCTCAGTGCAGTCACCATCAAGACCGGCATGTGCCCTTTTGAAGGTGAATTCTTCAACCAGCGCAGGATTTTCATGCCGCTGGCGCCAGGCAGCATGCGATCGAGCACTATCAATCGAAAAACGCCATCACGCAGCGCAGCCAGCGCACTGTCGCCATCGCTGCGGATATATGTCGAATAGCCGACCGCACGCAGATGCAGCTCAATAAGCCGGGCAATCGGCGCTTCATCCTCAACGATGAGAATGTCGGCGTTCGTTATATTTGCATCCTGAGTCATCAGGGCTTGATACTGAATCTCCCTGCCATTTTGCTCAAGCATCTACTACTT
Source organism: Mariprofundaceae bacterium (assembly GCA_046753585.1). Taxonomy (GTDB): domain Bacteria; phylum Pseudomonadota; class Zetaproteobacteria; order Mariprofundales; family Mariprofundaceae; genus CAYLYU01. Next base: position 2,808 of record JBHHTX010000163.1, on the reverse strand, counting down.
GTCCTTCATTTTCCATATACCCTTCCAATCTTCCTTTGGCGGGCTTAGAGCAAGGATATCGCATCTTCTGGCCATGACCGACCCTATGCCAAGACCGAAATCATGTTGAATTTTCAGGAATATCTTTTTTGCAACTGCCCACTCCCTGTTACAGAATTTAGCATAGCCATCAAGATAGAATGGAATGGAGCTTATTTTATTTTCGAATCTTGGATCATTGTCTATCAGAAGCTCGTACAACGTGATCGGTTTTCGGAAACTTTTCAAACGGACACGGTCAATAAACCGATAATCGAATCTCGGATCGGAACTGATATATCCTTCCGCAGCCTTAAAAAAACTTTTGGATATCAGGACTCTGGCATCATAAAACTTGGAAACGCCCTCAATTCTTGCCGCTTCATGCACACTAATGCCGACTGGATGATGGCGTCGATCCAGATGGTAATAGATCAAAGAGCTTTCACCCATGGTAATGCCGAATCCAATATCAATACTTGGCTTTAAAACACCAACGCCCATAGCATCATTATAGTTACGCATACGTTTTGTCAGCCTGTATATATTTTCCAGAATGTATTTTACATTATCTTCAGGAAATATCGCCATCAGACCGTCGCCATAAATCTCAGAGTAGGTGTTATTATGTCCCAGGTAGAGTTCCTCATAGGAGGTCCTGTGAAAATCCAGAATAAAGTTTTCGTATGTAAAGGACTCGCCATTGGTGGCTACTGCACCACAGTAAACACCCTGCTCAAAATTTAAGAGGATATCTGTGGAGTCCCGCAAGTCATAGAACATAATAATCCGCCTGGACTTTTCAATAGGTAGATGATCCATAAATCGCCCCTGTTTTCACTGATATCCTTCATTTTACTCTCGATCAAAATCATGGAGAGCACCTAACGCAAAAATGTATATTCATGAATGGCGATATATTCAGTTTCCAGCTTTAGTGCCGTCTTAGACAGCAAACGGAACATAAATCGCAATAGCTGGTTGCCGAGTTTTGGTTCCTCAACTGTAATCAAATTAAAATATTCTCGATGGATAGTCAGCAGGGTGAGTTCACTTTCAACCATCAGTGTGGCCGAATGTGGACGAGCTTCATCCAAAAATGAAAACAAACCAAACACATCACCTGCCTCAAGGTGGCTGTAAACACCGGTTGATGAGTTGGCAATGCTGACGCTGGCCGTGCCATCAATAATCAGACGCATGGTATGATCAGAAGCCGTCTCCGCCTCATAGATGGCTTCTCCGGCAGAAAATTTATCCACCTCAAAACAGCTGAATAAATCCATGCATTCTTCTACCTGCAAGTTTCTGCAAATAGACAACTCCTGAAACCAGCAAAATACCGGCTCAGACATCCCGGTCGAGGCATAAGCATCAGCCAGCCCGCTATGCCACTCATTAAAAATCTTCATATTCTCTACTCCTTTCTTTCCTTCCTTCTTTTTTATCCAGGGTAAATCATGTTGATATATTGTGACACGCATATGTCAGAGCACCTGATCATCTCCTGTGTCACACATGTGCCACATAACTCCGGGAATACAGAGCTGCTTGCAAAATATGGGGAATATATTGATATGGTAATGCAATGGCCTCAACGGGAGCATGAATTGAGTTCAGAGACTGTGAAGTGGACCCCAAGAATAGGACAATGTGCTAAGGTGGATTAAGGTGTGCTTTCCAATGAAAAGGAGAGTCAAATGGCACGGCAAAGTTACAGCAAGGAATTCAAGGCTCGGGTGGCGCTGGATGCGCTGAAAGGCCAAAAAGCGGTTGGCGAGATAGCCTCGGAATATAAGGTGCATCCGAACCAGGTTGGCACGTGGAAGAAGAAAGCGCTGGAGGGCATGGCGGAATCATTCGCACGAGGCAAGAGCAATGAAGTCGAAAGCCTTGAGAATGAACGGGATCGGTTATACCAGAAGGTTGGCCAGCTACAGGTTGAGGTAGACTGGTTAAAAAAAGTCACAGGGCCGGTGAAATGAGCGTATCGGAGAAACGATCGCGCATAGAACCGGCCCATAAGAGCTTGAGCATATCACGCCAGTGTGAGTTGATTGATCTGCCGCGCTCCGGTTATTACCGACCGGAATTACAAGGTGAGAGCCCGGTGAATCTGAAACTGATGCGTCTGATTGACGAGGAGTACATGCGCCATCCGTTTTATGGGGCGCGGAAAATACGGGACTGGCTTATCAAGCAGGGTTACGACGTAAATCGCAAACGGGTGCAGCGCCTGATGCGACTGATGGGCATAGCCTCCATTGCGCCGAAACCCAATACCAGCAAGGCTTGTCCAGAGCACAAGAAATATCCGTACCTGCTCAAAGGGTTGGATATCAACCATCCGAATCAGGTGTGGTGCTCAGATATTACCTACATACGGATGCGTGGCGGTTTTGTGTATCTGACGGCGGTCATGGACTGGCACAGCCGCTTTGTATTGTCCTGGGAGGTGTCGGTGACCATGGATGATGATTTCTGCGTCAGCGCGCTCACCAGCGCCATCCGCAGACATGGAACCCCCGACATCTTCAATACGGATCAGGGCGTACAGTTTACCGGTAAAGCATTCACCGGCGAACTCAAAGACAATGGCATCAGGATCAGCATGGACGGCAAGGGCCGCTGGATGGACAATGTGTTTATCGAAAGACTATGGCGGTCAGTAAAGTACGAAGAGGTATACATCAAGGAATATGATTCAGTGACAGAGCTTGTTCAATCGCTAAAGCAATATTTTAATTTCTACAATTTCGAGCGCCCGCACCAGGCGCTGGATGGAAAGAC
>JBHHTX010000162.1:0-3400 GCA_046753585.1 Mariprofundaceae bacterium | reverse complement strand
CTCCCTCGAGTAAGGAATTGGCGTTTTTTGAGGACAGATTTATGGGGTCTATGCCTGAGTTACTCGATCTGAATGATGTTTTGAATGGATTTAGGGATGTAAGGAGGTCTCATCACCAGGGATTTCGCAAATTGATTGGTAATCTTGACGATGAAAGAAAACACACGTTTGAGCAATAACGTAATGCCAGCCATCTGCCCCAGGATATTGGATCTGAACCCGTTTAACACCCTTGGCTTCTCAAGGATTTTAATGTCTTCTTTAATGGTACTGTTGGCACGCTCAGCAGCGGACCGCAATTTCTTGATGGAGTCATAACGCTTTGTCCCTCTCGGAATTTCATTGATCAGCCGTGGATACTCCTTGATAGACATGTGCTTCGTAAAACCGGTTCGATTGAGAATATGAGGACACTGGGAAATATCGTAGCGATTCTGAAGGTTATTCAAAGCGGTTTTCCTGAGTTTGAGACACTGCTTGAAACAACAAAAGGTCAACCGCTGATTCGTCTGATCAAATCCATTGGGCCGTGTAAGCAGTCCACAAGGAGCAAAAGGCCAACCGTTTTGATCATACCCCCGACTGGAAATGGCAGTCTTGGATAAATCCTCGTTTCTTCGATTGTAGTCAATGACAGGAATAGAGCCCTTTTCCCGAATATACTGGTAATTCTTGATAATGTCGTATTTCGCATCAGCAATATCAATTTTAACATCGGCCTCATGATGATTGTGCAACTGCTCTTTGTTTTCAATAATCTGACTCCCCTCTTCAGCATTGCCAGCGATATTGGTGACCGCAACGGGCAGTTCAAGCTTAAGCTGAACCTCAACGGATGTTGACAGAACCAGATTATAACCGAAGATTTTCTCTTTTTTATCCGGGTTTTGGGGATCGCGCCGAACCCCAATCCGTGCATCCATATCTTTTGGCAGCTTTGGGCATCTGATAGTGATGGAGTCGTCGACAGCATTAATATGTGTGACATTGGTACGGAGGGTTTTTATACAAAGGTCCTGCCTTTCAACTTACTTTCCGCGCATAGGAAATGGGGTTTTTCCGAATTTAATTTCGGCGCGAATCCGACTTCCAGTATTTTTTCTCGTCGATGTTCAGCAGCGTCACCATGAGTTTTTGGTCTTCATTTAGACTATCATTAAATGCCTCAACAACCCTTGAATGTTGCAGTATCTTGTAGGTGGATATGCCTTCAAAACGGTCCAGGACCTTAGAGGTGGTGGGGTGACTGGCTTCACGACGTTCCGGGTAGGCTCTGATCGACTCGATCTTCTGTTCCTTCATCTTGTTTCTGACTTCCCGTTCTATCAGCGCCTGAACAACCAGCGCAATGAAGAATCCAAACATATTTGCTTCAATGCGCTCCAGGTTCTTGAAGAGCAACGGCACTGCGTTATGGCAGCTCTTAAGCTGAGAGAACCGTTTCTCTAGCCTCGGTTGATACTTGTATGCTTTCAATACCTGTTTAGCCGTCAGATTGTGGTCTGTGCATAGCAGGGGGAACACACCATCGGTTTTGGCCTCTCGCTTCAGCGCCTCCTTCTTCTGTGTCCATGAGAGAGTGAGAAGGGTGTTTACTTGTGTGCGGTATTTTGTCTTCTTGCTCGGACGCCCCCGGCTCGTTTGAACCTTGAGTCGCTCTGTTGTCTTTCCTATTGAGATATGAAACAGCTCGGTTAGTTCAAGGTAGGCCAGGATCTTCTCAACAGACTGCGCTATTGCACCACGTGTCTTTAGGTTGCGCTTGTTTATTCTGCCGTTGAGTACTGCTAATGCCTGCTCTGCTTTCTTCAGCCGAGTGTCTCGTTCATTACGATCTCGTTTGCGCTTCTCACTTGAATAGATCCAGTGGATACGATACCCTCGCTTGGCCGTTAGATGCTGACCTTTGAACGCCGAAAAATGCTCTGATTTATCCGGACTGTTAGGCCTTCGTCGTCGCCATATGATCTGTTTTGACTTCTTGGTTGTTATAAGCGCCTTCTTGAACGATTTGACTTCACTCCAGGTCTCCGGAACAACGGTAACCGCGCGTCCGCCAGCACTGACGATGTAGTGCAACTGCTCATCCGTACAGAGTTTGGAATCGGCAACGTAAAGGAAATCGGTGCGCAAAGCGATCGATCTCAACGAATTCCACGTTTCGATGTGGGTCTTATCATCAGTAACATTTCCCGGGTAGCACTTGTAGTGAATGGGAACCGCACCGTCAGCCGAGATGCTAAGCGTGAAAAGCAGTTGTTTGAGATCTGGCCGGTGATCCTTGCTATTTCCTTTCTTCAGCTCAAGTCCTGTTCCTGTTCTGCCCGGATACTTTCCGAATGCCTTGACCGTTGTGGAGTCATTGCTCAGACGCTCAAGGCTGATGTTGAATTCCTTAACAAAGAACACGACCAACTCGGTCATCAGAGAAGCACGATCCGCCATGAACAGCTTATCCAGTGCCCTGCCAAACCGGTCGTCGTTGAAGCTGACGCCTTCATACTCACCAATGTTGATGCAACTGAAGTCAATAGAGGCTACCCATTCGGGCAACTCATACAGCGGGTACTTGCCTATAATCAGGTTATAGACAAGCAGCATCAGTGTCTCGACTGCGGGGATATCTTCATTGCCGTGGGCAGGGATGTATCTGTACAAAATGTCCTTTAGTCTCATACGCTCGCAGATAGCGTAAATCAGGGGCAGGCCGCCTACCTGAAGCCGCTTGAGGGTTCTACCGGCTTTGGATTGATTCTGATCCGTCATTGTTGAAACCATCGCTATGCAGATGATGCCTATCGGAAAAAACATGCACTTAAAGTTTATGCATAGCACGGCCATAGGATATTGTCCAGCGCTGTGTGGGCAGATTAACGTGATATATATGCCATTTTTAGCCACTATTCTTTGAATTACTCCGATTATCATATATTTTCAACGAATTAGAATTTCTACAGATATTGATCCCCGGATTCAATTTTGCTATTGACGAATCTATGCGTGTATGATCAGTTCTGCCTGCATCCATGATAACAAGAATGGACTCAGACCGATAACCTGGGCATCGAGTACTAACATCCATGCACAATTCAAACGCCGGTATGCGTCTTGATGCAGTAAGGGAACCACTGTGCGTTTCCAACCGAAACTGAAAAAACGACGGGAGAAGATAGGCTGGATTCCAGTCCATCTTCATCGGCTCACGACATGCTTTTTGCAACGGGAATCCCGGAACCGGCTGCAAAAACGTAAGATTGCGGTAAAATCGATGTCTTAGTATTTCCTTATATATCAATTTGTTACAGGTCTCCAAATTCAGGAAAAACCGCATTTCCTATGCGCGGAAAGTAAGGTACATGATGCATGAGAGTACATTTAATTCCACCGCCAATTCCTACAG
>JBHHTX010000161.1:0-3438 GCA_046753585.1 Mariprofundaceae bacterium | reverse complement strand
ACTGCTTTATCTATCAGACCTATTTCTTCCGCTGTGTCAGCGTCAATCATCTGCCCAGTGTAAATGAGGTATTTAGTCAGACCCTTTCCAATTCGATCTACAGTTCTCTGTGTGCCGCCCAGTCCTGGATAGATGCCGATGCCGGTTTCGGGGAAGGCAAAAACAGCTTTATTGAGAGCGATGATGATATCAGCGGTCAATGCCAGTTCCACTCCGCCGCCCAGAGCGAGACCGTTGACAGCCGCTACTACTTTTTTGGGAGAGTCGTCTATTCTCAGGAATAGATTATGTCCTTCGGTAGTGAAACTGACAATTTCATTAATTGAGTTATTCTGAATATGATTAATAAAGAACTTGATATCCGCTCCTGCAACAAAAGCTTTCCCCCGGCCAGTCAGCAAGATGGTGTCAATCGTATCGTCGCTGTTCAGATCATCAAACGCTTTAGCTAATTGTGAAATAACAAGCGGGTTCATGGCGTTCAGACCTTCCGGACGATTGATTGTGATGGTTCCAACGTTGGCGGATTTATCAGTGGTGATGAAGTCCGGCTGCCACTTACTTGGAGAGAGTGATTCCGGTGCAGTTAAATTCCAATTATCCGCCATAGTGTTAGCCAGTTTCTGAATCGTTTTTTCCCCGTACTTATGATAAATCTCTATTGGACCTTTTCGCCATCGCAAGCCAATTCGGGCTCCACGGTTGATATCTCCTGCGGTACAGATTTTTTCGTCTAGTAGCTGACCGCACACGAGGAATACTACACCTAAAAATCGATCAGAGATTATTTGTGACTGAGCCTCATTAGCTTGCTTACCATCAGAAATACTCCAAGGTTTACCCACATTCATCTGTTCAGCTAGAGCTTTTGCCGGCCGGTAGAACTCCCCGTAGGCTTGCTCGAGCGTCTTTTGTGTGTGATAGGCGATGGGAATGCCGGTAGCATTCATGAGGGCAAAGGGACCCATTCCACAACTGAATGTTTGGCAGGCGATGGCATCAATGACTGTCGGTTCGGCGACATCTTCTTCGTACAACCTGACGGCTTCATTCAGCCACGGGACGAAGAAGCGATTGACCACGAATCCGTGGGCATCCTTACAAGTGATGGGATCCTTGCCGCACCGCTGCATGAACCGGAGGACTTCACTGAATGTATTTTCGTCGGTTTTGCCTCCTTTCACCACTTCAACCAGCCTGTTTTTAGCAGCATGGTAGAAAAAGTGCAGTCCCAGGAATCTCTCAGGCAGGCTGACAGATGAAGAAAGATCCGTCACAGAGAAAGAGGAAGTATTGGTGGCAAGAATTGTATCTGAAGGAACTATAGCACTTATTTGAGCGAAAAGGTCTTCCTTGACTTTCCTGTCTTCGAAAACAGCCTCAACGATCAATTGGCAGTTTGCAAGATTCTCCAAGTCGGTGGTAGTGGAGATTCTCTTCTGGATTTCCCTGACCTGTTCCTCACTGAATATCTTTCTATTGACGCCCTCGTCAAGAGTGGCCTTGATGCTGCCCAGACCCTTTTCCAAGAAACGATCTTCAGTGTCAACCATCACCACTGTCATCCCTTCCTGAGCAAACTTCTGAGCCAGGGCTGATCCCATGGTTCCTGCGCCAATGATTCCAACTGAGTTTATGCGGGACATCAGCGATCCTCCCATTTCGGCTTACGTCGCTCCAGGAAAGATTCGATTCCTTTGTTGGCATCGTGAGTGGACATCAGTTTATCAATATACAGCTTTTCCAGTTCAGACAATTTTATCCGGAGAGTCTCATTGAACTGAAGGCGGGCTGCCCGGACTGCGAACCTCAGGGAAGAGGCGCTCTTAGGCAGAATATGTTCCTGCACCCAGGTATCAACGCCTTCCAGCATCTCATCGCGATTGTCAAATAGTTCTGTAGTCAGTCCGATTGAGATTGCTTCGTCACCAGTAATCGTTCTGCCGGTGAGAAGGAGGTCATCAGCTTTAGCTTGGCCTATCTTGAGTGGCAAGATCAGCGATGCCGGCGGGGCGAATACACCTAGGTTGATTTCTGGTTGACCTAATTTTGCGGAGCAATCAAGGAAGAGGTAATTGCACATGAGAGCCAGCTCCAAGCCGCCGCCCAGGCATTGGCCTGAGACGAGCGCCGCAGTAGGAATAGCGAGGTTAACCAAGGTGTAAAATAGGGAGTGAAACTGCTTGAGCATTACAGGTGCCTTATCTCTAGTGTGTTCTGGTACGCTGGCTCCAAAACTGAAATGTTCTCCGGCGCCGGTAAATTGGATCATCTTCACGTGATCTTCATTCTTAAGGTTGTCTAAAGCTGTCTGCAGCTCCGCCATCATCTCTCCGTCCAGCACATTGGCCTTGGGAGCGTTCAAGGTAAAGCTGATGACTTGTCCATTAAATTTTTCTTCGGTGATTATTTTACTCATACTTTCCTTTTATCTTTTATCTTTGCGAAGTTTAGAACTTCCGCAAAGTTGGTTTATAGCACTCCAATTTTTTGCTTTGGTAAAATAGCTTCCAAAAGTTCATCATCCCACGGATGACCTTCCGCCAGCATCCTGCGCAGTTTGATGAAGTTCACTTCACGATTACCCTTGGGGCCTTCGTTGAAGGCTCTGAACCCGGCCTTTGCTTCCGTCATCATGTTCAGAGCCAGCCAGTCACGATTGGTCTGAGCATTCTGATCCCAGTGTTCCAGCTTCTTCTTCCGTAAGCTGTTGAGGGTCTTGCTGGTGCAATCAGGCATCAGGTACAGGAGTTGGGTAGCAAGCGCATTCACTGCCTTATCCAGGGGGGTCAAATCTACCTCGCCATTTTTCAGGATTTCCTTTCCTTTCAGATAGTCCTCTCCAGATTTTCTTTTTCCATAGACAACCTCGCCTGTTTCATCTAACCACTTATCCGTAACCAGCAGAGAATTTCGTACAAATTTTCCTTCTACCTTCAGGACAGGGATTGCGTTACTAATCAAGCCGTAGTTATAAGCTTCGTAGGCTGTCCAGATTTCACAGAGGACGCAACTTTGCATTGCCCGTTCGATGCCCACGTAGAGGTGCAGGAAATCAGTGCTGCCGCCATCCGGAGCGCTGCCGTGCCGGGGTCCTGCTTGCCCAAAAACAGCAAGATCGCTGGCAATACTGAAATCACACGCCATTCCAATTTCCTGCCCGCCGGCAATGCGCATTCCGTTCACACGGCAGATAACCGGCTTATCACAATGGAGGATGGAGGTAATCATGTCGTTGAAAAGACGCATGTACTGCTTGTATTCCAGCGGGCGACCGGAGTAATACTCGGCATATTCCTTTGTGTTGCCACCCGTGCAGAAGGCTTTGTCACCTACGGCAGTGAAGACAACAGCTACCACCTCCCGGTCCATGGATGCCTTACGAAATGCCAGGATAATTTCCTTGACGGCTTCGGTAGTGTAGGAGTTATACTGTTT
>JBHHTX010000160.1:0-3443 GCA_046753585.1 Mariprofundaceae bacterium | reverse complement strand
CGAGGGCATGAAGGTGCATACCCAAAGTGAGGGTTTGAGCAAAGATCGTCAAATGGTTATGGAGTACCTGCTCATCAATCATCCGCTGGACTGTCCCGTATGTGATCAGGGCGGAGACTGTAAACTACAGGACTATGCCGTGGATTATGGCGCTGTCAGGGGCCGTTATGCAGAGGCGAAACGGGCGCCAGAAGATTATGATCTCGGTCCCTTTATTACGACCTGTATGACCCGATGCATCCACTGTACGCGCTGTGTTCGTTTTGCAGATGAAATCGCAGGCACCAGAGATATGGGCGTGCTTGGCCGTGGCGATCATATGTCTATTGCCGGCATCGTTGAAGAGTGTCTGAGCTCTGAACTTTCCGGTAATCTGGCTGATATTTGCCCGGTTGGTGCCCTGCTTGATAAGCCATCGCATGATGTTGCCCGCCCGTGGGAACTGGCTCACCATGAGAGCACCTGCACGATGTGCCCGCAGGGTTGTGATATTGATATTGAGAGCCGGGGCGATGAAATCATTCGTATCCTGCCGGTAGAAGACAGTCCCGAGCCGTGGCTGTGTGATCGTGGTCGCTATGTACACGATGCCTTCCGTTCTGAAGAGCGGATTCTTGAGCCCATGATGCGAGAGAACGGAAAATTGGCGGGTGTAGACTGGGCAGATGCCTGCGCTCGGGCCATTGACCTGTTGAAAGGTAAACGCATTGGTATTGTTTTTTCTCCGGACTGGAGCGTGGAAGGCCTGGCAGCTATTCGCTTGCTGCGCGATACCGTTTTTCCCGATGCCAGGGTGGCATTCGACCTGCATCGAAGGGATATGCGTCCCTTTGCCTTTGAAGAAGGGTTTTCGATGACAACGCAACAAATCGAAGATGCGGATCAGGTTGTTATTCTCGGTAGTGATTTGCGTCAACGACTGCCCCTGGTGATGCAGCGCCTGCGCAATCGTTTGCGTCATGGCAAGCCTGTCATTCGTCTGGGTGCTATGAATTACAGGGCTAATATTCCTATCGCCAAAGATGCATTAATTCGCCCACGGGACTGGGCTGCAGTGATTGCCCGGGCCATGGAACAGGTGATGGATGTTGGCAAGCAGGCAGCTGGGATGAAAGAATGGCTGGCCGGGGCCGAGGAACGACACGAATCAGGTAAATTACTGGCTGATGCGTTGCTTGGTGGTTCCTGTGCCCTTCTAATTGGCGAGGAAATCCGCTCTCATCCTGATGCTGCTGCTTTGATTCACGGTATTGATTTACTGATGCGGGGATGCGGTCACGCCGAAGAGGGCATGGATGGACGAAACCTGATCCCGGAGGGTATGAATTCCCAGGCACTATCAGCAATCTTTGGCGATGTCAGAACCAGTGTGGGTGAACTATTTTGTCAGGCTACGAAAGGTGAGCTTGATGTCCTTCTTCTGATTGGCAGCGATCCATTGGGCGATGGTCTTTTTCCTGTTGAGGTAAAGGCTGCTCTCAATAAGGTTCCCCTGGTTCAGGTGGGGGCAATCCGGGGCAAGGTAAGCGATTATGCCGAAGTTATTCTGCCGGCTGCCGCTTACTCGGAAGTGGATGGAAGTTTTATCAATATGGAAGGAAGGGTCCGAGTGGCCGCTCAGCCAATAAAGTCCACGGGTCAGGAACGTCCCCTGTGGAAAGTGATGATGCGACTGGTTCAGGTTATGGGTGAAGCGTTACCTGCTACAACCTTGGTGGAGCTTCGTAAACATGTAAGTAAATTTCTTCCCGAACTTTCGCAGGCCTGGGCCGTTGGTGCTGAGCATGAACTGATTCTGTCTACAAGGAGAAATTCAAAGGCAGTTTATCTTCCCGAGTATCCATGTAGCACGAAATCCGGCCTTGATCTTATCAGTCGATACTCCATGTATCGTGAGGGTCCATGGCCGAGGGCTTCCAGATTGTTGGCGGAGGGGGGAGATTTGTTTGCCTTGGATGACCTTCTGGTTCATCCTCAAACCCTGAAGGAAGCAGGTCTGATAGAAGGGGAGCATAGTATCCATACTGCAAACGGGGAGTTTCGTTTTCATATAGGTAGCCGGGATGATGTTGTGCCGGGCGTATTGTTTGTTGGCAGAAGAGGCAAGGCTTCTGATTTATCGAGCCAGGTCTGTGTGCAAGCCATTGGTGACAAGAAATGAGTATGCTTGAAATGGGACTCCAGGCAGGTATCTGGGTGTTGGAGATTCTGGCGGTCGCAATCTCTATAGCGCTTTCCGTTGCCTATATTACCTATGCCGAGCGGCGTATTATCGGCTGGATGCAGGTGCGGAAAGGTTGCAACCGTGTCGGGCCAGTGGGCCTGCTGCAACCCATTGCTGACGGCATCAAGCTTTTCCTCAAGGAAACAATCGTCCCCGCAACAGCCAATAAATTTCTTTTTGTAGCAGCGCCTGTCATGGCGATGGTGCCGGCTTTTATTGCCTTTGCCGTGGTGCCCTTTGGAGAAACCACATTCTTTGGCGTTTGGGAAACGACCCATGTTATGGCCATTGCCAACCTGAATATCGGGGTATTGTATGTCATGGCCATCTCTTCCTTGGCTATCTATGGAGTTTTGATGGCGGGCTGGGCCTCAAACTCGAAATACGCTTTTTTGGGAGCAATTCGCTCCACTTGTCAGATGATTTCCTACGAAATAGCCATGGGGTTTGCCGTTGTTACTGTGTTGATGCTGGCTGGCAGTCTGAACCTGGCCAACATCGTTCAGGCTCAGTCTGGCGGCATTCTACACTGGTACCTGATTCCTCTGTTTCCGATGTTTTTGGTGTTCTTCATATCCGGTTGCGCAGAAACCAATCGCTCTCCATTTGATCTTCCCGAAGGCGAATCGGAAATCGTTGCAGGCTTTTTTGTTGAATATTCAGGCTTTTGGTTTGCGACCTTCTCTCTGGCGGAATACGCAGCCATGATTCTGATTTGCCTGATGACCAGCATCATGTTCCTCGGTGGTTGGCATGCACCCTTTGCCGTCCTCGATTTTATTCCGGGGACCGTCTGGTTACTGGGCAAGACTGCTGTTCTTGTTTTTGTATTTATCTGGTTCCGGGCCACCTTTCCGAGGTATCGCTATGATCAACTCATGCGTCTGGGCTGGAAGGTCTTCCTGCCTTGGACACTTGGCTGGATTGCCGTCATTGGCGTTGCCTTGTATGCCCCTGGCCTCAAAGAGATCATGTCCTTCTGGCATCCTGGAATCGGGGCATGAGCTTGATTAAACGCGCTATCAACACCTGGCTGCTTGCCGAGTTGGTTCGGGGTATGATGCTGACGGGCAAGTACCTGTTCAAAAAGAAGATTACAGTTGAGTACCCGGAGGAGCGCACACCGCTTTCTCCTCGCTTCCGGGGCCTGCATGCCCTGCGCCGTTACGACTCGGGTGAGGAGCGATGCATTGCCTGTAAGTTGTGTGAGGCAATCTGT
>JBHHTX010000159.1:0-3561 GCA_046753585.1 Mariprofundaceae bacterium | reverse complement strand
CCGGTTCAAGCTTATTTTACTGTTGATAGCAAGAACTAGCCTTTCCAGAGCTAACATAAGTAACTGTCCATCTGCAAAAATGTGATATTGCTGCATGAGCCATGCTGCGGCAGTCTTCAGCCAATATCAGACAAGGAGAGGACATGGCTTCGCCCGGAAAAAAATCAGCATCGAAAGCTAATGCGTTGACACATGAGGGTCGCAGCTATTCGCGTGATACTCTGACCAGTATGCATGATCAAATGCTGTTCATTCGGCGCTTCGAGGAAAAAGCGGGTCAACTCTATGGTTTGAAAAAGATCGGCGGCTTTTGCCATCTTTGCAACGGTCAGGAAGCAGTTCCTGTCGGTGCTGAGCATGCCATGCAGGATGATGACTACATGTTAACCAGCTACCGTGATCATGGCCATGCCCTGGCGCGGGGTTGTGATCCGACAGCAGTGATGTCGGAACTGCTGGGTAGAGGTTCCGGAGTTGCCGGAGGTAAGGGCGGCTCCATGCACATGTTTGACAAGAACCGTAATTTTGCCGGTGGCAACGGCATTGTTGGGGAGCAGGTGCCAACAGCCCTGGGCTTCGGTTTTGCCGGTTATTATCGTGAAGATGGCCGTGTTACGGTTTGTTTTATGGGAGATGGCGCCATTAACCAGGGCGGGGTTTACGAATCGTTTAATATGGCGGCGCTGTGGAAGTTGCCGATCGTATTTGTAGTTGAAAACAACCAGTATGCCATGGGAACCGCATTGAACCGGGCTTCAGCCGAGACACACCTGTTTAAGCGAGGTATTTCCTTCAAAATCCCCGGCATGCAAATCAATGGCATGGATGTACTGGAGGTTGAACGTCATATGTCTGAAGCGATTGAACATGCCAGAAGTGGTCAAGGCCCTATCCTTGTTGAGGCTATAACCTACCGTTATCGCGGCCACTCCATGTCAGACCCTGCTACTTATCGTACTCGCGATGAGGTCAATGAGTGGCGCACCGGGCGCGATCCCATTGTTCACTTGCAACAGCGTATGATTGATATTGACCTGGCCTCCGAGGATATATTCAAGGAAAGAGATCGGGATATCAAAAAAAGGGTTGCTGATCTTGCCAAAGCAGCCGAGGCCGCACCAAGGCCAAAGACAGCCATGCTTTATTCCGATGTGTACCGCCAGCCCATTCAGGGCGCTTACCCTTATCCTGGCAAGGACCAGTTTTAATATGTCCAGAATCACTTGTCGAGAGGCCCTTAATCAAGCCATGGTCGAAGAGATGGAGCGTGATGAAACGGTTTTTCTCATGGGTGAGGAAGTGGCCGAATACAATGGAGCCTATAAGGTTTCACAAGGTATGCTGGATCGCTTTGGGCCAAAACGGGTTATTGATGCGCCAATTACCGAAGCGGGTTTTGCCGGGCTGGGTGTAGGGGCAGCTATGGCGGGTTTGAGACCCATCATCGAGTTTATGACCTGGAATTTTGCCATCCTGGCCATGGATCAGATTGTGAATGCTGCCGCCAAGATGCTGTATATGTCGGGCGGACAATATCATGTCCCGGTCGTATTTCGCGGGCCTGGTGGTGCTGCTGCACAGGTTGGGGCTCAGCATTCCCAGAGCATTGAGAACTGGATGGCCAATGTGCCGGGTCTGAAAGTGGTCATGCCATCTAACCCGGCTGATGCCAAAGGTTTGTTAAAGTCCGCTATCCGTGATGATGACCCGGTAATATTCATCGAAAATGAAATAAGTTATGGGGATATTGGTGAAGTAGCGGACAGTGACTATACGATTCCACTTGGAAGCGCGTCTATCAAGCGTTCCGGTGATGATGTTACCATTATCGCCCACTCACGCATGGCCAACCTCGCACTGGAGGCGGCCGGGGAACTGGCCAAACAGGGGGTTGAAGCCGAAGTCATTGATCCGCGTACGATCAAGCCTCTGGATGAGGCGACCATACTGAAAAGTGTTGCCCGAACCAACCGCGCCGTAGTTGTGGAAGAGGGCTGGCGTTTTTCCGGTATTGGAGCGGAAATTTCAGCTCGCATTATGGAAAAGGGATTCGATGATCTTGATGCGCCGGTGTTGCGGGTAAGCGGCGCTGATGTTCCCATGCCGTATGCGGTTAACCTTGAGGCGTTGGCCTTGCCTTCGGTGGAAAATATTATCGAAGCTACGCGGCAAGTCTGCAACCGAAATTAAACAGGTCAGGATTCTAATACGATGCCGATAGATATTTTCATGACTCAGCTTTCTCCAACCATGAAAGAGGGAAAAATTGCCCGCTGGTTGAAGCGTGAAGGCGAAGAACTCGTTTCCGGTGAGGTGCTTGCCGAGGTGGAAACGGACAAGGCCACGATGGAGATAGAGGTGGTGGAAGAGGGAGTGCTACATAAAATTCTTTCGCCTGAAGGCTCTGTCGTTTTGGTTGGTTCTGCCATTGCGGTGATTGCCGAGGAAGGTGAGCAAGTTCCCGGAGATTATATACCAGGGAGGTCGACAGTCATTACCGGGCAGCCTGAGGAGGAAAAATCTGTTCCTGAAGCTGTGGCCTCAACTGTTCCGGATACTCCCGCATCTGAAAAGCCGGCAGAAACAGGGCGTCGCATCAAGGCCAGTCCTTTGGCACGACGTCTGGCCAGACAGCTCGGCATTGATTTGGCTGCCGTTGAGGGCACCGGCCCGAGAGGCCGTATTCTGAAGATGGATATTGAAAAAGCGTCAAAGGCCGGGATCAGGCTTGGCTTGGGATCCGGCGAACCTGTTCCTCCCGGTCGACCTTTGCCACAGGGGCCGCTTCCATACCACAAAGACGAATATGAACTGGTTGAAAACTCGATGATGCGCAAAGCCATTGCCAGTCGGCTAACTGAATCAAAGCAGCAGGTGCCACATTTTTATCTTAGCATTGATATTACGATGGATCGCCTTCTGGATTTGCGGGCCCAGTTAAACGAGGCCGCAAAAGGGAGCTTCAAACTTTCCGTCAACGATCTTGTGATCAAGGCAGTGGCACGGGCTTTGATCGAAGTGCCGGCTGCAAATGCCTCCTGGAGCGATGCAGGTACACTGCAACACAAATATGCCCATGTATCTGTAGCCGTATCACTGGAGGGAGGTCTGATCACGCCGGTAGTACGCTTTGCCGAGCGCAAGAGCGTGGTTGAGATATCTGCGGAGGTAAAGGAGTTGGCATCGCGCGCCCGCGCGGGCGATTTGAAACCCGAAGAGTACACCGGCGGTACTTTCTCCATTTCCAATCTTGGTATGTTCGGCATCAAACAATTTTCCGCTGTTATTAATCCACCTGAGGGCGCACTGCTGGCTGTTGGTGCTACTGAGGCCCGGGCAGTGGTAGAAAACGGAGATATTTGCGTAAAGCAGATGCTAACTCTTACGCTTTCCTGCGATCACCGGGTTGTGGATGGCTCGATCGGTGCCAACTTTCTGGCGGCGCTCAAACGGAACCTGGAAACTCCCGCCGGGCTGCTGCTCTAACATTTGAATTCACTACAGAGGTACTAAGGCACGAAGACAGAATACGCTGCCCCACCCTTATGCCTTGAAGAGGAC
>JBHHTX010000158.1:0-3573 GCA_046753585.1 Mariprofundaceae bacterium | reverse complement strand
ATTAATCAGTACCTCCTATAACGACGATTCAGGCCTTGTGGAGTACGACCCTGTTCCGCCTTCGTGTTTGGCTTTGTAAAGCGTCTGATCCACCTGCTTCAACAGGGTTTTCTCATTATCAAGGGTTTTGTCATGCACGCAGGCAATCCCGATGATTGTGGGCTTTTTGCGTTGAGGTGAAACGGCGAATATCATCATTATGCCTGTCTGCATCCGGTGGCAGCACAATGATGGATATATTTTTTTCCAACGGCCTCCTGCTATTCATAGTCGAACATGGAGCAGGCGGCAGGATTGAAGGACTGGATGATAAATGTTCCTTGAGATGTTGCCCCTGAATTGATGCTGTTCAAAAGCTGTTGACAGTCATATTGGCCGACACTATGGTTCGCGACCCTTCGCCGGGGCTCTGTTTTTGGATGGGGTTCAGGTGTAGTGAAAGTTAGAGATGAGGTAACAATGCCAACAGTCAATCAGTTGATTCGCAAGCCGCGCAAGGACAAGCGCAAAATCAATAAAGTTCCTGCTCTGCAGGCTTGCCCGCAGCGTCGCGGTGTATGCACCCGCGTATATACCACCACGCCTAAAAAGCCGAACTCGGCTCTGCGTAAAGTGGCCCGTGTGCGCCTGACCAATGGCATGGAAGTGACCGCTTACATTCCGGGTGAAGGCCATAAGCTACAGGAGCACTCGGTTGTGCTGATTCGCGGCGGCCGTGTGAAGGATTTGCCCGGTGTGCGTTACCATATTTTGCGTGGTGTTCTGGATACTACGGGTGTTGAAGGCCGTAAGCAGGCTCGCTCGAAGTATGGCGCCAAGCGTCCGAAGTAAGAGAGGAATTTAGATATGCCACGTAAAGGTCCTGTCGCCCGTCGTCCGATTGTTCCGGATGCCAAGTTTGGTGACACAAAAGTTTCCACCGTTGTGAATAAAGTGATGCTCGACGGTAAAAAGAATATTGCTGAAGCCATTGTGTATGATGCCATGGATATCGCCTCGCAGAAGTCCGGTGTTGAGCCGTTGGCTATTCTGCATCAGGCACTGGAAGCAGTGCGTCCGCAGGTGGAGGTGAAGTCCCGCCGTGTGGGTGGCGCCACTTATCAGGTGCCGATTGAGGTTTCCGATCGTCGTCAGCAATCGCTGGCTGTGCGCTGGCTGGTCGAGTATTCGCGCAAGCGTTCCGAGCACACCATGGCCGAGCGTCTGGGTAATGAGATGGCCGATGCGATCAATGAACGCGGCGCAGCATACAAAAAGCGTGATGAGACGCATCGTATGGCTGAAGCGAACAAGGCATTCTCCCACTTCCGCTGGTAGGCTTGCCCGAAACAGTTTGACCGGGCCGAATGGCTCGTTGATGAGAAACAAGAACAGTTTAAAGTAAAAGAGATAGTTCTTTTATAATTTGATGGATTGTAAGGAGTAGCGACGTGGCTCGTAAAACACCGCTGGAACGTGTGCGCAATATCGGCATTATGGCCCATATTGATGCTGGTAAAACAACAACGACTGAACGCGTCCTTTTCTATACGGGCGTAAGTCACAAGATTGGCGAAGTGCATGACGGCGCAGCTACCATGGACTGGATGGAGCAGGAGCAGGAGCGTGGCATCACGATCACCTCGGCCGCAACCACCTGTGCCTGGGACAACCATCAGATTAATATCATTGATACTCCCGGCCATGTGGATTTTACCATTGAAGTTGAGCGCAGCTTGCGTGTGCTTGACGGCGCTGTCGGTGTTTTCTGTGCAGTTGGCGGCGTGCAGCCGCAGTCCGAAACAGTGTGGCGTCAGGCCGATCGTTACGAAGTTCCCCGTATCGCTTTTGTGAACAAGATGGATCGCACTGGTGCTGATTTCTTCAATGTGGTGGATGAGATTCGTGAGCGTCTGGGGCATAATGCGGTTGCCCTGAATATTCCGATTGGTGCTGAAGAAGACTTCCAGGGTGTGGTGGATCTGGTTTCCATGAAGGCCATCGTCTGGAAAGACGAAGCCATGGGTGCGATGTACGATGTCACCGAGATTCCTGAAGATTTGCAGGAAATCGCTGAAGAGCGTCGTGAGATGTTGCTGGATGCCGTGCTGGTCAATGATGAAGAGCTGATGATGGCCTATCTGGAAGGCGAAGAGATTGATCAGGATGCGCTGAAGGCGTGCATCCGTAAGTCGGTGCTCGATATCTCGGTGATTCCGGTGCTGGCCGGTACTGCATTCAAGAACAAGGGCGTGCAGACCCTGCTGGACGCTGTGGTTGATTACATGCCTGCGCCGGTCGATGTGCCGGCCATTAAGGGTGTGCACCCGGACACGGATGAAGAGGACGAGCGTCCCTCATCTGATGACGAACCGTTCTCGGCTCTCGCGTTCAAGGTGATGACCGATCCGTTCGTGGGTTCCCTGACTTTCTTCCGCGTCTATTCCGGCGTGATGGAGGCCGGCTCCTATGTGATCAACTCGACCAAGGGCAAGAAAGAGCGTCTGGGTCGTATCCTGCAGATGCATGCCAACGATCGTAATGAGATCAAGGAAGTGCGTGCCGGTGATATTGCTGCGGCTGTGGGCCTGAAATTTTCCACTACCGGTGATACCCTCTGCACGGATGATGCACCGATCATTCTCGAGCGTATGGAGTTCCCCGATCCGGTGATCTCTGTTGCCATCGAGCCCAAGACCAAGGCCGATCAGGAGAAGATGGGTGTGGCACTGGGTCGTCTGGCGGCTGAAGATCCCTCCTTCCGCGTGCATACCGATGAGGAGACCGGTCAGACTATCATCTCCGGCATGGGCGAGCTGCATCTGGAGATTCTTGTCGACCGTATGAAGCGCGAATTCAAGGTTGAGGCCAATGTTGGTAAGCCACAGGTGGCCTATCGTGAAACTATCCGCAAGTCGACCAAGGCTGAGGGTAAGTTTGTGCGTCAGTCCGGTGGCCGCGGTCAGTATGGCCATTGCTGGCTGGAGATCGAGCCGATGGAGCCGGGCTCCGGTTTCGAGTTTGTCGACAAGATCGTTGGCGGCGCGATTCCGCGTGAGTATATCCCGGCTGTCGGGAAGGGTGCCGAAGAGGCGATGGCCAACGGCGTGCTGGCCGGTTATCCGATGGTTGATATCAAGGTGACCGTGGTTGACGGTTCCTATCATGATGTCGACTCCAACGAGATGGCCTTTAAGGTGGCGGGCTCTATGGGTTTCCGCAACGGCTGTGAGCAGGCCAGTCCGGTCATTCTTGAGCCGATGATGGAAGTGGAAGTGGTGACGCCTGAAGAGTACATGGGCGATATCGTAGGCGATCTGAATCGTCGTCGTGGCCGTGTGCTGGGCATGGGTGATCGTTCCGGGGTCAAGGTGGTTGAGGCTGAAGTGCCGCTCTCAGAGATGTTCGGTTACTCCACCAATGTGCGCTCAATGTCACAGGGTCGTGCAACCTACACTATGCAGTTTAAACACTATGAAGAAGTTCCGAACAACATCGCGCAAGAGATTATTGCTGCGGTTAAAGGTTAAGGAGAAGCAAAATGGCAAAGGAAAAGTACGAGCGTACCAAACCGCACGTTAACATTGGCACCAT
>JBHHTX010000157.1:0-3590 GCA_046753585.1 Mariprofundaceae bacterium | reverse complement strand
TGTTCTGCCTCTGACCAAAAATGAAGTGCGGGTGCGTTTGAATGAAGCAATTTTATTTGAATCAGGTAGTGCCGAGCTTCCGGCGAGTGCTGCCCTGCTAATGCAGAAACTGGGAAAAATGTTGAATCGCCCGGAAATAAACCAGGTTGTTATCCAAGGATATACCGATGATACGCCATCTTCCGGATCATATCCGGATAACTGGCAACTATCAGCGGCTCGGGCCATGTCGGTGTTCAGGCATTTTGCAGCATTGGGTATGGCTAAGGGGCGAATGGTTGTGCAAGGCATGGGATCAACACATTTGATTCGCGATGAGCTGGGAATAGTTGATATATCCAGAAGCCGGCGAGTCGAACTGCTGATTCGTTTCAGGCCTGTGACGGATGATAGCTCTGAAATCAAGGGCGTGCATGGTGCCGCTGTGCAACGGCCGGCAACAGCAGGAAATTGATTGATGGGCAAGCGAAGAGTTAAGCTGCCGCCGCCACCGGAAGATACCGAAAAGTGGATGACGACATTTGCCGACCTGGTGAGTCTGATGCTTACATTTTTTATTCTTCTGGTCTCCATGTCGACACTGGATGAAACGGGACTGTCAGATATTTCAACGTTTTTCAAACGGGCGGTTCATGTTTTGGAGTCAGGAGATGGTTCTGAGATCGATATTCGCCCGATCAAGCCGATTCAGAAGTATGTGTCTGCACGCGAATTGATGTTGGCAATGCGGCAGCATGCAACCAAAGTACTGAAAGAGTCCAGCGTAGAACATCATGTCAGTACGGCAATACTCAATGATCAGCTGATCCTGAGCCTGGATGATGCGGTGCTGTTTAGGCCCGGAAGTGAAGAACTCAGTCAGGCAGCCAGAGATTCAATTGAACGTCTGGCCAATCTTTTTGCGATGACGCCAGGGCTGATTCGGGTTGAGGGACATACGGATAATGCACAGCTTCCCCCTACAAGTGTTTTTGATGACCCCTGGCAATTGTCTTTGGCACGGGCGGCAGAAGTCATGAATGTGTTGAAAATGCACGGCGTGAACCCCAGACGATTGTCGATTGCCGGTTATGGCCCCTCGAAACCGGTGTCAACCAATCGTACTGCCTTTGGTCGAGAGCGTAATCGTCGTGTGGATATTATAGTGTATACAAGCAATTTGAAATAAAGGAGATACTGGTATGGCGGATGAAGAAAAAAAGGAAAAGGGTGGCGGTTTGCTAGGCATCGTTGGTCTGGTCGTGCAGGTGTTGACGCTCGGGGCTATTGGCTTTGTTGCCTGGCAAATGATGCAGGAGAATCAGCAGCCGGGGCAGAGAGAAAGCGATAAAGGCGTAGCTGGAGAAGTTGTGATACCTGCTATTGAGGAAGAAGATGAAGAAAATGCAATGGTTGTCGAACTGGGAGATTTTACTGTTAATTTGGCTGGTGATAATGCCGAACGCTATTTGAAATGCAAAATCAGCGCCAAGGTTTATGGTGAAAGTGCCAAAAGTGAACTTGAAAAGGATATGAATAAAAAGCTGATTAATGATTTGGTTATCGATATCCTTACCCGTAAGACATTGGAGGATGTGCAAAAGCCTGCAGGGAAGGCCCATATCAAGGAAGAACTGATGCACCGTTTGAACAAGGCGCTTGGCGGTGCGCCTGTGCGCAAGATATTTTTTGATGAATTTGTGATCCAATGAGCATGGAACAGAATGAACCCCTGTTACAGCCGGATGAAGTCAGCGCCCTGATTTCATCACTTGCTCCGGAAGATGAACTGCTTTCTGTACTGGAGTCTCTTCCGCTGTTAAAGAGGCCTGAACATGTATCACAGATTTCTATCGAAAAACTGAGTTCGGAAGGACTGGAGTATTTTTCGCCTTTTATCAAAGTGCATGAATCTTTATCGGAAAAAATCATTGACGAATGGCTGGATAGCATTGCACCCGGCCACTGCTCGGTGGAAACGCCGGTCATTTCCCGAGCCAAGCTCAGGGATTTGATTGAGAAAGAAGACGATTTTGTGTTTATGGCTTGCGAGTCTTCAGGTCATGGGCGCTACCTGATCGATATGGAAACACATCTTCTGATTGCGTTTATTGATGCGCTTTTGGGTGGAAAGTGTGAGACCTTGCGTGAGAAACCTTGTGTGATTTCCAAGGTTGAACTCAAGTTGGCTCAGCATATAGCCGATATGCTTACCGGCTTTATCGATAACGTGTGGCTGGATGCAACGTCAAGAGAACTTCACTCCAAGGCATACAGGATTGATCCAAATGTGCAATTTCTCAGCGTGGCTCCTGCCAGTGAAGTCTTTATCAGTGTGTCAATGCATGTGAAACTGGCTGATGTAGACGGCATGATTGAGGTGTATTACCCGCAGTCATATATCGACCCTTTGATAAAATTATTGCGACAGGTTGGGGACTCTGAAGATTCCGAAAGAGACCCTGTATGGGACGCACTGCTGCAGCAGCAGATCGCTGCATGTCAGACGGATGTTGCACTGAAAGTCGGGCATCTGAAACTTTCCATTGGTGATTTCCTGAATATTAAGGGAGGGGACTTCCTACCACTTCAGGTTGGCGAAAATGAGGTGATGGAAATGTTTGTGTCGGGGAAGTGTAAATATTTGGCCAGTGCCGGACAGAAAGATGGCATGCTGGCTGCTGAAATTGTAAGGATATTATAAGGGAGTCCGGTATGGCAGAACAAGAAAATATAAATCATGGCGAACCGAATGCCGAGCAGACAGTAAATATCGATGCGATTCTTGATATTCCGCTGGATATTTCGGTAGAAATGGGGCGTATCAGTCTTCCTCTTTCGACTATCAGTCGCTTTGTCAAAGGAGCGGTGGTGGAATTCAACAAAGAACTGGATGCCGGAGTGGATGTTTTGGCCAATGGCCGGGTGTTTGCCAAGGGAGAGATCGTTTCGGCTGACGGTAAGCTGGGTGTGAGAATTGTTGATATCGTTTCCGAAGGGAATCGTATTCGTGCGTTGGGTTAAGTACTTGATTTTGTTGGCGGTTATCATGCCATCAACACTTTATGCAGCAGAACCAGCCGGCTTTGGAGATACTGGGCTTGCGCCTTTGTTTCTGAAATCCATGGGGGGACTTGCGCTTGTGCTGGCCCTGTTCGCATGCCTGGTCTGGTTGGCCAAACGTTTGAAGTTGCCCGTTATTCCTGCATCATCGAATGATACGTTACGAATGGTGAAGCGTCTTGCTGTTAGTGGACGTCATTCTGTCATGGTCATTGAATATGAGGGGCAGCGTTGGCTTATTGGTGTTTCACCGCAAAATATCGATTTGCTGGGAGAAATTGATATAAACAAGGGGCAGAAAAAGGAATATCCATGAAGGTGCTTTCTGTTTTCATGACGTTGTTTCTATCGCTTCCTGCAATGGCAGCTGAATATCCTTCCGTTCAGTTGTCACTCGGATCCTCAGACAATCCTGGTGATTTTACGACGGCATTATCCATTGTCATGGTTTTGACGGTTCTGGCTCTGGCGCCATCAATTCTTGTGATGATGACATCATTCACCCGTATTCTCGTCGTGTTTGCTTTTTTGCGCCAGGCACTTGGTAC
>JBHHTX010000156.1:0-3612 GCA_046753585.1 Mariprofundaceae bacterium | reverse complement strand
TAATTGTCTAAAATGGAATTAAAAGAATTTTGGCTGATTATCTCATTGTATTTTCTCGGAGGCATTATCATCGCCAACTTGGGGATCATCGGTATCTATCTGGGCAAGACATTTGATGAAACAAAAAAACGGCCGCTCTATATCATTAACCATACGACATTCGATGCTGAATCCTAAACACTTTAAAGCCTCTCCCTGGGATGAATCGGTATTCAATATGCCGTGTTATGAAATCACTGAGCCCAATGCACAAGCATTACGCACAAGCTCCAACCATAGCGGTCACTATACGGTAAAGATGGATCCGTTGGAGAATAAAACACTTCTTCATCAGTTCGGTTTTTACTACACAGACACACTGATTGAGCCCTATTGCAAGCAAGATCATTTTATTTCCCATCTCCACCCAGATGTAAGCATTACTACAGATTGTGCATTATCTGAACTCTTACCTATGTGTGATAACAGCTTTTTGCACGGGAGATTTCACCGTGATTTCAATCTACCTAAAACACAAGCTGATCAGCGCTACAAGCAATGGTTAGGCCAACTGCATGCCAAACAACAGGTGTTTGCGTTGTACTACTCAGGGCAATTGGCAGGCTTCATCGCCTATGAGAAAGGTAATCTGTTGCTGCATGTGGTCGATACACGCTTTCGGGGTCAGGGTTTAGCCAAATATATGTGGAGTGCAGCCATTGAAAAACTATTTAAGCAGGGTGAGCAGGAAATACGCAGTTCAATTTCTGCTGCCAACCTTGCTGTGCTCAACCTTTATGCTTCGCTGGGGTTTCGCTTTGATCGTGCTCAAGATATTTACCATAAATTAACCTAGAGTCCATACACTTGTCATTTCAACCATCACTACAGTTATACAAAACTCTGACCCTGTTGGCAGCCTTGTTCATGTTACTGCCCCTGCCAATGATGCAATATATAGGCGAAGAAGGATTGATGGCGCTTAAATCCTACGAAATGTTCGTCCGTGATGACTGGCTACACCCCTCGATTCTGGGAGCGGTCTGGCCACATTCACCGCTCTGGCACTGGCCGGTTATTGCTATCAGTCAGTTGATTGGCTGGGAACATGTTGATATTGCCGTACGTTTAGTATCAGTAACTGCAACATGGTTAAGTGCCCTTTGTGCCGGCCTGACCGCGCATTGGCTTTACGGCAATAAACATGCCTGTGCTGGATGGCTGGCTGCACTGGTATATTTGAGCATAGGCGAAATTGCATTCTGGTACGGCTGGCTGGGTTACGTCGATGCCACATTTGGTTTCTTTATCTTTGCGGCGATCACATCGTTATGGCGCGCAATTGAATCGGAAAAACCCACATGGTTTGTGCTTGCCCTGTTATTTATCTCTTGTGCATTTTTAACCAAGAACATTACCGCTTACGCCCTTTTTGGGGCTTCCGGCTTTATCCTGCTATGGCAATTAAAACGCTGGCATCTATGCAAAACATTCTGGTTTATTCCTGCCGGCATACTGGCTCTCACAGCACCGGTTCTATGGCAAAGCTTTGTTGTCCCAACAGGTGCAAACACCGCCACGACCAGTATTAATGATGTCTTGCGTAATTTTTCCGGTTATAGTTTTTTTGATTATGTGAAGCACTGGCTCTCACTCCCCTTTGTTTTTCTATTCCGCGCCCTGCCCGTATCGATTATACTGGCATGGTTATGGTTACGCAAAAAGCATCATTTCGTGCTGGATCAAAACCTGACGATTCTGGCATTGATACTACTGGTCTGCTTTTTACCCTTCTGGGTTTCCGCCGGAGGCACACCACGATATCTGGTGCCTTTGTATGGTCTGGTTGCCCTGTTTTTAACGGGCTTGATGCTGCAATTAAATCCACAGCATATGCGCCAAACAGTGATGCTCATTGCTCTGGTTGTGCTGCTTAAAATCCCTTACAGCCTGGTTATTTTACCCTATATCAAAGACTGGCGACCGGAACGGGATGTCAAAATTGTGGCCAAAGAAATCATGCAACTGAGCAGTGATGCGCCGCTGCGTACACAAAACGATGTATCAACAGGTTTAGCCATTGCCGCCTATATTGACGTATGGAGACAGGATCGGCCTCCCATTCGCTGGTATCATGGCAAAGAAACCGGAGTATATATTTTGACTGAAGTTGAAATGCCCAAGTTTGGCAATCTGATCCAATCATGGCGCTTGCGCGGCGATCATGTCTACCTATACCACAGAGTCGAATAATGGCAGACAACAGCTTTATTCCATTCAATAAACCATACATGACCGGTTCAGAAACCGGGTTTATCATGCAAGCACATGCCAATGGTCAGTTAGCCGGAAACGGGCCGTTCACACAGCGTTGCCAGCGATGGTTAGAGAAAAAAACCGGCTGCAAGAAAGCCTTGCTAACCCATTCATGCACCGCAGCACTCGAAATGGCTGCCCTGCTGATCGATTTAAAGCCCGGTGACGAAGTCATCATGCCCTCTTACACCTTTGTTTCCACAGCCAATGCTTTTGTATTGCGCGGTGCTATTCCCGTGTTTATCGATATTCGCGAAGACACGCTTAATATGGATGAAACGCTGATTGAGGCCGCTGTCACAGAAAAAACAAAAGCCATTGTTGTCGTACACTATGCCGGAGTTGGCTGTGAAATGGATACCATCATGGCACTGGCCAGTCGGCATGGTCTGTTTGTCATCGAAGATGCGGCACAGGGAGTGATGTCCAGTTACCAGAACAAGGCACTGGGCAGTATCGGACACCTGGCCGCTTTCAGTTTTCATGAAACCAAAAATGTCATTTCCGGTGAAGGTGGATGTCTGCTGATCAATGATGAAAGGTTTGCAGAACGGGCAGAAATTTTGTGGGAGAAAGGTACCAATCGCAGCAGCTTTTTTCGCGGTGAAGTGGATAAATACACATGGGTCGATGTTGGCTCATCATTCCTGCCCGGTGAACTGATTGCAGCCTTTTTATGGGCACAGCTGCAACATGCTGAAGAAATCACTGACCACCGTTTACATATATGGCAACAGTACCATCAGGCATTTGAAGGCATTGAAGCAGATGGCCTGGTTCAACGGCCAGTGATCCCGAATAACTGCCAGCATAACGCTCACATGTATTATCTGTTGTTAAACAGTCTGGAAGATCGCTCTGCTTTCATCGCATGGATGAAACAGCACAATATTTTAACCGTATTTCATTATGTTCCTTTGCACCTGGCTCCGGCAGGAAACAACTACTGTCGCACATCCGGCAATCTATTCAGCACAGAATCGCTGGCGAATCGCATTGTCAGACTGCCGCTTTGGCCGGGGCTGGAAGATCAACAGCAACGGGTGATTGACTGTGCGTTGCAGCATTTGCGTTAACGCGCATGACTTCTTTCCACCCTGTGATATGGACAGTATCAAGGGTGAAAAGAAGTCATACAGGCGCGTTGTCTGTTTCATATTAATATACAAACCATTACCCGGCTTTCAGTCCGGATCAATCTGCCTATACTGTCGCTTAATACAGCATAAAGTGGAACCGGGAGTATTACTTTGATTCTTGTGATTGGCGATATCATTGTAGATGAATTTATCTGGGGGGATGTGTCACGCATTTCAC
>JBHHTX010000155.1:0-3707 GCA_046753585.1 Mariprofundaceae bacterium | reverse complement strand
AAATAACCGTTGTTCAGGATCGCTACCTTTACAGGTAATTTGTACTGAATGGCTGTACTCAGTTCCTGGATATTCATCTGAATGGATCCATCTCCGGCAATATCGATCACCGTTTCCTCAGGGAAGGCAAGTTGGGCACCTATTGCTCCGGGTAGTCCGTAGCCCATTGTTCCCAGACCTCCGGAGGTCAGCCAGCGGTGAGGTTTTTTGAAACCATAGTGTTGGGCCGCCCACATTTGATGTTGCCCCACTTCAGTAGTGATAATGGCATCTCCATGTGTGTGCTCAAACAGTTGTTTGACAACGTATTGCGGTTTGATGGGGCTGTCAGCATCCTGCGTGAAGGCAAGGCAATCTTTTTCCCGCCATTTGTTGATTTGATTCCACCATACAGCCAGGGCCTCACGGTTTACTGTCCCGACTTTTATCTCCAGCGTGTTCAAAAGCTGTTCAAGCACGCATTTCACATCACCGACTATGGGCATGTGCGCATGGACATTCTTGGAGATTGAGGAAGGGTCAACATCGACATGAATAACCTTTGCATCCGGAGCAAATGCCTCGAGTTTACCGGTCACCCGGTCATCAAATCGTGCGCCGATGGCAATAAGCAAATCACAATGGGAAATAGCCATATTGGCTTCATAGGTGCCATGCATACCCAGCATACCCAGAAATTGGCTGCTTTCATGGGAGACCCCGCCCAGGCCCATCAGTGTATGCGTGATGGGAAAGTTTAACTGTTGAACCATGCGGCTTAACAACTCAGCGCTTCCCGGGCAGCCGTTAATAGCTCCGCCAGTATAAAATATTGGGCGTTTCGCCTTCAGCATCATATTGACAGCTCTTTTTATCTGGCCCGGGTGCCCTGATACGACAGGTTTATAAGAGCGCATGTCAATCGTCTCAGGGTAATGAAATTCACAGACTGCAAGACTGATATCCTTGGGAATATCCACCAGAACCGGACCGGGCCTGCCAGTTGTAGCGATGTGGAAGGCTTGTTTGATCGTCAGGGCAAGGTCCTCGACACGTTTGACCAGGAAATTGTGTTTGGTTGCCGAACGAGTGATGCCTACAATATCCGCTTCCTGAAAGGCATCGTTACCAATCATGGTAGACGGCACCTGTCCGGTGAAGCAGACGGTTGGGATTGAGTCCATATAAGAATCTGCCAATCCGGTTACCGTGTTGGTAGCGCCGGGGCCGGAAGTGACCAGTGCTACGCCACATTTTCCTGAAACGCGGGCGTATCCGTTGGCTGAATGCAGGGCAGCCTGCTCATGTCGAACCAGAATATGCCGGAAGTAATTGTTCTTAAAAATTTCATCATAAATGGGAAGTACGACGCCGCCGGGATAGCCGAAAATGAGTTCGACACCCTCACGCTTCAGGCATTCAACAAAGATTTCTCCACCTGTCATTCTGGCCATAGCTACAATCCGTTTCCTTTGGAACTTCAATGGTTCGAAGAGCCGCCGAAACTAGGTAGAGGGTTAAGGAGTGTCAAGGAAACATAGCCAGTATTCCCTATAAAGCAGAGGGCTTTAATCGATCAAAGGTTCCGTGTCAGCAATAAGGCATCTTCACGTTGAGTGCTTGCTCCGGAAGGCTTGTAATAGGCCTTTCGTCTGCCCGTAAGGGAAAAGCCGAGAGCTTTGTACAAGTCCTGAGCTGCCCGATTATCTGCGCGGACTTCAAGCAAGGCCCTGTGCATGCCCACCTTACTTTTTTCTTCGAGTATTTGCTGCATGATTCGTCTGGCTAGGCCGTGCCTTCGAAACGGGGTGGCGATGGCCAGTTGCAGAATATGTACCTCATCAGCAACATCCTGTCCTAGGTAATAGGCCGCGAGCTGATTTCCCCTGAGTCGATGGATGCGAAAATCAAACTCCATATCCAGAGCATTTGCCAGAGACCTGCGTGACCATCTTTCGGAAAATGATGTGATATTCAGGGCATAGATTTCTTCCAGGTCAGCACTAGCTGCTTTTTTTAACGGGACAACGGTTGTCCTCAAGTCGGGGTCAAGCCGCTTTTCTGTCAGATTCGAGAGATTCTTTCCAGTTGCAGTCCTCGCTCGCACAGACATGCTGCGCGCCATTTCGCTTGGTTATCTTTTCAGTGACAAAAGGTGCCTTGCACTCAGGGCAGGCGAGATCGACCGGTTTATTCCAAAGCGCATTCTTGCATTTCGGATACGTCGAGCAGGAATAGAATATTTTACCACGCCTCGATTTTTTCTCCAGGAACGTGCCTTTGCCACATTCAGGACAGGCGATACCGGTATCCTTCGGCTTCTCCATCGGTTGAATGTTTTTGCATTCAGGATAGGCCGAGCAGCCCAGGAACTTTCCGTAACGACCTGTTTTAATAACCATTGGCGCACCGCATTTATCACAATTTTGATCGGAAAGCTCCGGATCAGCCTGCTCTTTATTCTTGCCCTTCAGGGGTTTGGCAACCTTGCACTCGGGATAACCCGTGCAGGCCAGGAACTGGCCATAGCGACCCAGCTTGATGGCCATCGGTTTGCCACATTCCGGGCAGGATTCATCTGTTGCCTCGGTTGGACGTTCAGCTTTTGCGGCCTCATCCACGGAGTTCTTGAAAGGCCCCCAGAATTCCCGTAAAACAGGTTTCCATCCCGTTTCCCCGCGTGCTACGGCATCGAGTTTCGCTTCCACAGAGGCGGTAAATTTCGTGTCAACGATGTTGTTGAATGAGGCGACCAGAAACTTGTTTACCCATTCGCCGGTATCGGTTGGCACAAAGCGTTTCCTCTGCATCTCCACATATTCACGCACACGCAGTACATTCAGAATCGAGGCGTAGGTGGAGGGGCGCCCGATACCGTGCGTTTCCAGTTCCTTTACCAGAGTAGCTTCAGAAAATCTCGGTTTTGGTTCGGTAAAATGTTGTTTGGCATCAGAATGTTTGATTGCAACAGCATCGCCAACAGCCAGCGGCGGCAACAGTCGTTCCTTGTCATCCCTGACCGGTTCATCGGTACCTTCAATATAGAGTTTACGAAAGCCTGCAAAGGCCAGCGTGGAGCCTGTGGCCCTGAGTGTCAGATCCCCGGAATCGATATCTGCACGGACCTGATCAAGCAAAGCCGGTTGCATTTGGGAGGCCAGCGCTCGTTTCCAGATCAGTCGGTAGAGTTTCAGGGCATCGGGCTCAAGTATCGCCTGCATGGACTCCGGTGTACGTTTTACACTAGTCGGTCTGATTGCCTCATGCGCTTCCTGTGCATTCTTGCTCTTTGTTTTGAAGCGGCGAGTTTTTTCTGGCAGATATTTATCGCCATAAGCGTTGCTGATATACGTACGCATATCAGTAAGTGCATCCTCGGACAGTGATAAGGAATCGGTCCGCATGTAGCTGATCAGGCCGACCGGCTCGCCATTTACCTCAACACCTTCATATAGCTTCTGGGCGATTTGCATTGTTTTTCTTGCGGTAAAACCTAATTTGCGTGCTGCATCCATCTGCAGAGTTGTGGTGATAAACGGAGGTGCAGGTTGCTGCCTTACCTGTTTTTTCTGAATGTCCGAAACTGTAAAGGAAGCATTCTTCACTCTGCTTACCATCAGTTTTGCATTGACGCTGTCCTTAATATCAAATTTGCCAAGTTTTTTCCCTTCCACTGCATGCAGCAGGGCTGAAAAACTCTTGCCATTGACCTCACAATTGTTTTCAAC
>JBHHTX010000154.1:0-3720 GCA_046753585.1 Mariprofundaceae bacterium | reverse complement strand
ATCCAGCGAACTGACCCCGTAACTGGAGAACTGACATTATTGCGCCCGCCACTTGGACAGATGCTGAGTGAAAAATACAGCGCTACGAATCCGGAACTACGCCCTGATGACAAGCTGATGGTTTTCTCCAACGCAGCGATGAGCCAACTGGATAGCGTCATTGTCACGGGATCAGTAAGGCATCCCGGTGAGTTTCCTTTAGGGAAAGGGCTGAAGGTTTCTGACCTTGTACTTGCTGCGGGTGGCCCCATGGAAAATGCATACTTGAATCAAGCTGAACTGACACGCTATGAGGTGCTCGATGGTGAGAAGAGGGTCATGCACCACATCCAGATTGATCTAGCCAAGGCGCTATCTGGAGATGTTACTGCCGATTTAATGCTCCAGGCACATGATGTGGTCATGGTCCGTACGATTAGCAATTGGAGAGCGCACCAGCAGATAGAGCTTAAAGGTGAGTTCCGCTTTCCCGGGATCTACACGATCGAAGAGGGCGAGTCCCTTGAACAGGTGATCGAGCGAGCCGGTGGCCTGACCGAGGATGCTTTTATGGCTGCGGCTTTCTTCTCCAGAGAGTCGATTCGTGATGAACAGCAGAAGCGGTTGCAAGAGTATATCGATCGTACTGAAAGAGAGATTGCCCAGACTGAGGCGGCGCTGCAGTCTATCAATGATCCAAAGCTTCTTGCTGAGAAACAGAAAGGATTGTCGGCTGCAACTGCCGTGTTGGAGAAACTTAAAAAATTGAAACCGGAAGGGCGTCTGTTGATTGATATAGATAACTCCGGAAGATTGAAGGGGGGATCAACGCTGAAGCTTGTGGATGGGGATGTTCTCTATGCGCCGAAGAGGCCTGATGAGGTGATGGTGATGGGTGAAGTCTACAACCCGTCTGCGATGCTCTATCGCAAGAATATGGACAGGGATGACTTTATCGATCTGGCCGGTGGTACTACTGCCATGGCGGACGATGATCGAATCTACATTGTCAGGGCGAATGGCTATGTCGATTCAGGTAGTGGCTGGAGCAGCAATACGGCCACGTATCCTGGGGACACTATCGTGGTGCCTCAGAAACTTGAGGTGTTTAATCTCTTAGATACCACTCTTGACTGGTCGAAAGTGCTAATGCAGATCGGCGTCTTTACCGCATCAATGGTGACGGTGGGGATCCTCTGATGAATAAATCAGCAATGAGTGTTGAGAAGCGAGTGCTGAGTTGTGGGTGAGACTGTAAAGCGGTTTGAGGATCTGATTGCCTGGCAAAAGGCGCGGGAGTTGAATCGAGAGATATACATGCTCACCAGCCATGGTGAATTCGCTAAGGATTTTGGATTGCGTGATCAAATTCGAAGAGCATCAATTTCTATCTCTTCTAATCTGGCCGAGGGTTTTGATCGATCTTCCAGACGTGATTTCCACAGATTTGTTGTCATTGCAAAAGCATCTTGTGCTGAAGTTCAATCACAACTCTACCTTGCTCTCGATATTGGTTATCTTGCTAAGAGGGAATTTGAAATCTTAATGGCTAAGGCCAAAGAAGTAGCGAAAGTGTTGGGCGGACTAAGAAAGTCTCTACAGGATGCAGGCAAAAATGAGTGACGAAAAGCGTAAAGCAAAAAATAAACAGCAGGATACTGGTGAAAATACTCAATCCTCAGAACTCAGTACTCAAAACTGTTTTGACCCTCGCATGCTTGCAGCCATGTATGGTATGCAACAGGAAGATGAAATCGACCTTCTTGAGTATTGGCGCATTATCTGGGGCAAGCGGAAGTTTATTCTCTCTTTGAGCCTTGTCGCTGCGATTCTTGCTGCAGGGATTTCACTACAGATGCCCAACATCTACCGCGCCGAAGTGTTGCTGGCTCCTGTTGCTGAAGAGGGTAGCAAGTCAGGGGGGTTATCTTCTGCATTGGGTGGGTTAGGTGGACTCGCCTCAATGGCAGGCATTTCACTGGGTGGCGGTGGCAGCGTTGAGGAAAATCTCGCTGTACTGAAATCGCGGGAGTTCTTATGGCGATTTATTAAGGATGAGAAGTTGATGCCAATTCTCTTTGCTGACAAGTGGGATGCTGAGGCTAAATCGTGGATAGACAGTGACCCGGAGGCACAACCAACGCTTTGGGATGCGTATCGCTTGTTTACCAAGGGTGGTCTGCTTTCAGTCTCCAAAGATAAAGATTCAGGTCTGGTGACGGTTGGGATTGAGTGGAAGGATGCCGATTTGGCTGCACAGTGGGGTAACAAGTTGGTCAACCGCCTGAATGAGTTTCTGCGTCAACAGGCTATTGGGCGCAGTCAGGGGAATTTGAGGTACCTCAACAAAGAGCTGTCACACACGCAGGTGGCAGACATGCGTCAGGCGTTGTTCGAATTAATCTCTCAGGAACAGAAAAAATCGATGTTGGCTAATACCCAGAAAGAATTTGCCTTTCAGGTGATCGATAAAGCAGTTGCGCCGGATAAAAAGGCAAAACCGAAGCGCTCATTGATTGTGGTTCTTGCAACCCTTGTCGCAGGTTTTTTGGCAGTGATTTTTGTCTTTATCCGGGAAGGGATAAATCGGAGGGAAGAAGAGCAGAATGTAGTTGCGAGTGATGAGGCCAGATCAGCGTGATTCTGTTTTCAAACGACGCAATAGCGCATCCTGACACTGGACCCAGTTGTTGACTACTGATTTTATATTGCAATTTTCTGGGCATTCTGCGCTGCATCGAGACATGACAGCATTGTCATTCAGGGTTATTGTTTGAATCTGATTCAGGAGGCTTCCAATGACTGAAAGTGAAGAAGGATCTCTTAAAGTATTATTAGAAGAGATGAATGATAAGTTTAGTCTTGTTTTAGAGGGACATGATGCCATCCGTCATGAATTCAAAGAACAGATAGTTGAGATCAAGGAAGAGCAGCAATTATTTAAGTCCTTACTCAAAGGGTCTCACGATGAACTGAAGAGCGAGATTCAGGGTGTGCGTACGGAGTTGAAGGAAGAGATGTCTGCTGGATTCAAGGAATTGGGCACCAAGGTGGAAGGGCATGAAGACCGGATTCGTTTTTTGGAAAGAAAGACAGCTTGATTGAACTCAAATACCCACAGTCAAGCCTGACCCGTGTATGTACATTTAAGCGTTGATGTGTATCAGGAGAGTAGATATGAGCAGGCTGACAATCGATATCACAGAACAGCAGCATCAGGCATTGAAAGCTATGGCTGCACTCGAGGGCAAAACAATTAAACAATTCACGCTGGAACGACTATTTAAGAGCGAAGGGGCTGATGACGTGGCGCTCGATGAGTTCCGGGCATTGCTTGCCGGGCGTGTTGCGCAAGCGCAGCAGGGAGATGTGACTGAGGCTGGAATCACCGAGGTCGCAGAGCAATCAATAGGATCAGCACCTTTGCAATGACTCAGGCATATGTTCTTTCTGCTGGTGCGGCAGAAGAGATCCGTGATATTGCCAGATCTACGGAGCGGAAGTGGGGAACAGCACAGCGTAAAGAATATATCCGGAAAATTGAGGTTGTTGCCATTGAGCTTGCGCAGGGTGTCGGAAGGTTCAGGCAACGGGATGATTTGTATCCGGGCGTTCGCGTAAAGTTGGCTGGTCACCACTATGTTTTTTGTTTGCCACGCGTTGATGCGCCGGCATTGATTCTGGCAATTCTTCACGAACGCATGGATCTGATATCGAGATTAAAAGAGCGGTTGGATTAAG
>JBHHTX010000153.1:0-3720 GCA_046753585.1 Mariprofundaceae bacterium | reverse complement strand
TGAAGAAGTATTAGTTTTCCTTGGAGAGGAGATCGCCAAAAACTAAACTTAAGTTAAGAGCTCAGCGTTCACTTTACAGGGTGCTTCATTGTCAATGTTTCCAAAAATGTGTTATGGACGCTTCCATAGATCTCACAACTGATATCTGAGTAGTCTCTTATATCGGAATTAGCCTCGGGGTTTAGATTCTTGATTAACTTTTGCTCCACAACATCTAGTTCCCCTCGTTTCCCCGCTGGATAGGCAACCCACATTATTAAATCGCTCCCAGTCTTTTTGTCTGCACGTGCAGTGCTATATTTATTATTGTATTTTTCCCTTATTATATCAGAGGAATCAGGATCAACAGTCAACCAAAATGCAGTGTATTCTTCTAGAAGCTCTTCTTTAATCCTAGAATGTAGATGAGACGTTTTTCCTTTGCTTGATTGACCAACATAAATCGCTTTACGCAGAGATTGATTATACCACACATACCAGCCAGCTTCACATGGAACACAAGAAAGCAATTCCTCCACCAATTCTTTGTAAGGTAAATAAATATCTTTGTCACGACTTCTATGAGGAATCTCTTGGTTTCCATCTTTTTTCACAAAGGCATATAGTGGGTTTAAATCGATAACTCCTGATTCCAACATGCGACACCTCTTTCATTAAGTTTGAGTCAATATAACATCGCGACTTGTTTCGCGCATTATTGAGTTGGTTTAAGTCAAGTCAACGCTACGCTGGTATCTCCAGTGGCATGTGTGCGGGGGGCTTTTTAGCTATAATTGGAATTTCCCTGCCGAGCACGGCCAGTTCAAACGCGCACTCAGAACTTTTCATTCGTCCATTTCAGTTGGCCATTTTCACCTGCGAAAAGCTGTTCATTCGAGACACAGGCATAACTGTGCCTTCCAAGGAACTATTAGCGACACCAGTTGGCGCAGTATATTTTATGTTCGGTATGTTTGGAGGTGAAGATGTATGATAAGTGAGCCTGATAAATTATCAAAGGTGGCATTCATTGGCGTTGGTGGAGGTGGCGTAAACATGCTGGAATCCTGGCTGGATAAATTGCCGGGTGATGCTTTGTGCATTGCTCTAGACAGGGATGAAAAAAGTTTCCATAGAAAAAAGATATTCGAACATAAACTGGTTCTTTCCAAGGTAAAGGCGGTGGGTTCCACAGTTGAGTATTCAGCGTCAGTTAAGTCCGAGGTTCAGGCCAGCATTGATGAACAAAAATATGAATTGGAAGCCTTATTAAAAGATCGAGATAATGTGATTGTTTTAGCAGGATTGGGCGGTGTAATCGGCACTTGGGCTTCGCAGTTAATCTGCAACCGTTTGATTGCTATGGACAAGCAGGTTGTGACGGTTCTTGTGATGCCATTCGGTTTTGAGAGAGAGCGAATGAAAGTGGCTGAATATGCGCTGCCAGGTTTCGATGGGGCAGCGCACCGGGTGCTATGCTTTAATGACTACCTGATCAAACATACCCCAGAAAATGCGTCGATGGCTGATGCATTTGAGATCATGAATCAAAAAGCCTTTGAATTATTCATATAAAATCCCTTGCGACACCCATCGTTGCATGATCTGCAACTTTCAGAGGACAGGAGGTGAATATTGTGAATGTATGTATCAGCGTTGACGGGTTAAACCATGAGATCAGTGATCAGGAATTGGCAAGCCTGATTGCCAACATGGAAGATCAACCATATAACCAGCCGCTCTTTGATCTGTTGGCGCAACACCCGGATGAATCAGTGCGTGTAGCTGTTGCCATGAAAAAGAATCTATCCGATGAGGTGTCCGGCTCCCTTTTCTTTGCCGGTAAAATTTCTACCATGAGTGATTTGATGCTTGAAAACTATAAGGAGTTGGAGATTTTATTTGAGAATTACAGTGAGGCGCAGCTTGTTGCTGAACTGGAATGGGATAAAGGTGAACGGGTAGAAACAGGATTTGATGATTTCGATAATATGATTGGTGGGTTGAAGAAGGGTTCACTTACAACGATTGGCGGAGAAAAGGGTTGCGGACTGACAGCTCTGGCCTTGAATATTGCTTCGCGGAATGGCATGCCTGATAATAAAAAAAGTTCTCAGGGTAGCCCCATGAGTGTTGTCATATTCTCAACAGATTTGCCGGAGAAAATGCTGTCGATGCGTTTGTTATCCACACGGTCGGGCGTGCCGCTGAACCGGCTGATGAAGGGAGATCTTACTGCACAGGACTGGCGATCATTGGCATCTGCATCGGGGGATTTGGCTGAGTCATCGATGCTGATTGTACTCGAACCGGAAATGACAGCCGGTGCCATTCGTTCGGCCTGTCTCAAGCTTCAGGAGGAGCGAAACAATATTGGGCTGGTAATTATTGATAAGCTAAATGCGATGAATTCTCATTTGGATTCTGTTCGACGTGAGCAGGTGTTTGGTGACATGGGGGATACGCTAAACCGTCTTGCTGCAGAGCTGGGGATCCCTGTTCTTGCCCTAGTCGAAATCGAACAACAATCACAGTATCCATCAGCAGCAGATTTCGGTAAATTCTCCAAATCCTTAAAGCAAAGTGCAGATGTGATTCTTATGCTTTACCGCAATGCAAAGTTCGCAGAATTGGTTACAGTCAAGCCACGGGAGCATGCCTCGGCCAAAGCTTCCTTGATGTTCAATCAAGAATTATTGAAGTTTGATGGTGACCATCGCCATCAAAGATTATAATCAGTTGTACATTACAGGTGTAATTGACGGGGATGATTCTTAGGTTCAGAAGGGTGGCGGAATGATGTTTATGATTTATACTCGTTTGCAGGGAAAAGAGGGGCTTCTGCAGGGTGTTCTTCTGTTTGCAAGGATAGATCAGAGCCTTTCCATTTAAGATCTACGGCAGCAAGAAATTATCAGAGGTCGTTATATTATGAAGTTAATTGAAGATGCATTTCGTAAACAATATCAAGAGTCCATAAAGAACCCAGCAAAGACTTTGGATGGACATATTGCGAATGAAAATAATGTAGCGAATGATTATAGAGGAAGAGTTCTCTATGAGTTTTTTCAGAATGCTGTGGATCGTGCCGAGTCTAATATCTGGGTATATATGGATTTGGCGGCTCGTACTTTAAGCATCGCGAATGATGGTAAGCCATTTTCAATAGAAAAAGACACTGACAGAAAATATTCAGATTTCGAATCATTATGTTCAATCAATACAAGTAGTAAAAACCAGAATGAATCAATAGGAAATAAAGGCGTTGGTTTTAAATCATGCTGGGAATACACCAAACGCGCCACAGTTGTCTCCAAGCACAAAGGGTTTCCATGGGGTTTTGAATTAAAGAATCCATTTGTATTTATGGATATTGAACAAATTGATTTTGAAAATATACTTGAAATAAAAACTTGGTTAGAGGATGAGTCAATAAAGGCTGTTATCAATAAGGATGAAAAAGGCAAAGTTCCTTCCTTTTACTTTCCAAGAAGACTCCCCGATTCTGAAGTTGAGAGTTTCTTTTCCAAGTATCCGGAAGCTCAAACCATTATCACACTGCACGACATTGAGACAACTAAATGTGATGACCTAATTGCCCGAATAGATGACTTCTCAAGACATGAAATCTTTTTTGTAAAACAGCTTGCTACTTTACAGGATAAGGATCTCACGCTTCATATTCAGGTGGATGATCAAGATAGGGTAGAGATAAAAACAGAGTGTAACGAAAATGAATGG
>JBHHTX010000152.1:0-3743 GCA_046753585.1 Mariprofundaceae bacterium | reverse complement strand
GATAAAAATCTTATAGAGGAAGCATGCCTGTCTCTAACAGGTTCTGTGCCTTTACAAGATCAGATGTGTTCACATAATGGTAAGCTCAATGACACAATCGGAAGCTGAAACCCGGCATGCAAACCATGCTCCTGTCTGAAAATAAGCAGAAGGCCGGACGCCTTGCCCTGTTCATGGCTCTGTTGATCCTGACGGCTGCTTCAATCGTACCCGCAGCAGAGGCCAGGGGTCAGACTATTCGAGATGTGCGCTTGTGGACGGCGCCGGATCATACCCGGCTTGTATTCGATTTGAGCGGCACCATTAAATATCAGGTGTTTACCCTACATAGCCCTGAGCGTGTCGTCATTGATATGAAACGAACCACCTTTAAGTCAAGCCTGGATACTTTACCGGTTCCTGACCCAGTTATTGCCTCAATCCGACGAGGGATTCGCAAGAAAGGTGGCTTGCGAGTGGTTGTGGAAGTAAAGGATCGAATTCAGCCCCGTTCTTTTTTATTAAAACCCATGCATGGCAAGCCTTATCGACTGGTTGTAGATTTATATCGTCCCGAGTCGAAGCGGAGCCCTGTTATTACTGCCAGGCAGGTTCAATCGAGCAAGAAAGTTATTATTGCCGTTGATGCAGGCCACGGTGGGGATGATCCCGGAGCGATAGGGCGTCGTGGACTTAAGGAGAAGGATGTTACCCTGGCAGTCTCCAAACTGCTCGTACACTCCCTGAATGAGCGCCCTGGTATACAGGCTGTGTTGACGCGCAAGGGTGACTATTTCATCCCTCTGGCCCGGCGGGTAGGTCTGGCCAGAAAGGCGAAGGCAGACCTGATGATCAGTATCCATGCGGATGCCGTGAGAAAGAGGAAAGTAACGGGTGCTTCTGTTTATACCATGTCCGAGAAAGGGGCATCGGATAAAGTAGCACGGATGCTTGCCAGGAAAGAGAATGCCTCTGATGCCATTGGCGGTATTCTCCCCGGTGAAGTAAGTGATCCTATCGTGAGCTCAATCCTTGCCGAACTGGTTAAACGAGATAGTCTGAATAATGCCCAGTTGCTTGCCGAAGAGGTTTTGCGGCGCTTGGGACGTGTTGGCCCGATCAAATACAGGCAACCAAAAAAGGCTCGTTTCGTTGTGTTAAGCGCCCCTGAGATTCCATCGGTACTGATTGAGCTGGATTTCATCTCCAACCCTGGCCGGGAGCGCCTGTTAAAAAGTAGAAAGCATCAGCAAAAGCTGGCCAGAGCAATTCGAGGTGCCAGTGAGCGCTTCCTGCAACGTCAGGGACGCCTTCCCGATGTCAAGTTCCGAATCCATGTTGTGAAGCGTGGAGAGAGCCTGTGGAGCATTTCAAAACGTTATGGTATCAGCATTTCCAGATTGCAGACCACGAATAACATCAAGAAATCGCAGCACCTCCGTATAGGCCAGCGCCTTCGCCTGCCCCAATCCTGATGCGCCCCCTGTATTTACGTTTACTTTCATTTCTAAAGCCTTACCGGTTGCCGTTGATCATTGCCATGTTATGTATGGTGGTACTTGCCGCATGTACGGCCACACTTGCCTGGCTGCTCAAGCCTGCTCTGGATAATGCCCTTGGCGGTAAGGATCTGGATTTTATTTACATGATCCCACTGTTTATTATCGGCTTGTACATTGTCAAGGGAGTTGCCTATTACGGCCAGGCCTATCTCATGGGCTTTATCGGACAGAAAGTGGTGTATGATCTTCGTAACCTGTTATACGGACACCTGATCGGTCAATCGCTGAATTTCTTTGCCCATCGCAAAACCGGTGAGTTGCTGGCCCATATGAGTTATGACGTGACCCTGGTACAAGCCACCGTTTCTACAGCAGTTACGGCATTGATGCGGGATTCGGTGACCATCATATTTCTTAGCTTTGTTATCTTCTATCAGGACTGGTTATTGGCCGTTATTGCCATTACGGTATTCCCTGTAGTGGTGCTTCCCATTGTTCGCTTTGGCAAGAAGATGCGGAGGGCAAGTGCGGACGGGCAGGTTTCTATGGGGGCACTATCCAGCCTGATTGAGGAAACTGTGGGTGGTATCAGAATTGTGAAGGCGTTTGGCATGGAGAAATACGAAAAAAGTCGCTTTAGCAAATTGACAGAAGACTTTTTTCAACATCAGATGCGTGCTTTTCGGGTACATGCCTTGTCCTTTCCCATTATGGAGCTTTTGGCCGGTTGTGGCATAGCCGCTGTGCTTTTCTATGGCGGGCTTCGTGTTGCATCAGGTGAAACGACACCGGGTACTTTAATGTCCTTTCTGGCAGCCCTGATTATGCTTTACGAGCCTGTCAAACGCCTGAGTCGTGCCAATAACGATATTCAACAGGGGCTGGCCGCCGCCAAACGTATTTTTAATGTTCTGGATGAAAAGCCTGCAATTATTGATAACTCTGATGCTCTGAATATGGAGCAATTTTCACAAGCAATTGAGTTCAGGCAAGTGGGTATGCGTTATGAGGGGGCGGAGCGGGATGTTCTGTGTGGTATTAACCTTCACGTTGCCGCAGGTGAGGTGGTGGCCCTGGTAGGGCGCAGTGGGGCGGGCAAGACAACGCTGGCCAATCTGGTGCCACGCTTTATTGATGTCAGTTCCGGTGCCGTGATGCTGGATGGAAAGGATGTGCGCCAATTTAGCCAGAAATCATTGCGCCAGAATATTGCTGTCGTTACTCAGGAAGTTATTCTTTTTAACGATACTGTGAGGAATAATCTGGCCTATGGTCAAGGCCATTCTGATCCTGAAAAGCTTGAACTGGCAGCCAGAGCGGCAAATGCCCACGATTTCATCGTGAACCTTCCACAAGGCTACGACACCCTGATCGGCGAGCGTGGCGCGATCCTGTCAGGCGGTCAGCGTCAGCGGCTTTCCCTTGCCCGAGCCTTGCTCAAGGATGCACCGATCCTGATTCTGGATGAGGCAACAAGCAGTCTGGACACGGAGTCGGAACGGCTCGTGCAACAGGCTATTAACCGGCTGATGGAAGGACGCACGGTGCTGGTTATTGCGCATCGCCTGTCCACGATCAGGCACGCCGATCGGATTGTGGTACTCGACAATGGCGAGGTGGAAGCCATGGGTTCGCATGATGATCTGCTTGCACATGATGGTCTCTATGCCGAGCTGTATCACATGCAGTTCGAGAAACACGAGAAGCAATGAAAAACCGGCTGTTGGTCTGGCTCATTCCTCGTCTGATCTATGCCATTCACAAGTTCTTTGTTTTAACGATACGCTGGAAGGCTGAGGGCAAGCAACACTGGCTGGATCTACATCAACGAGGACAAAGAGCCGTCGTTTGTTTCTGGCATGCCCGGATGTTAATGATTCCTCGCTCTTATCCTGGTTGGCATGGCTATATGCTGATTTCTGATCACCGTGACGGTGGGTTTATTGCCGATACCATGCATCTGCTTGGCGTCAAGACAGTTCGTGGCTCATCGACAAGAGGAGGGGCGCGCGCAACACTGCGAATGATTCGCCTGGCGAAGGACGAACGATGTGATCTGGGAATAACCCCTGATGGTCCAAAGGGTCCTCGTGAATTAGTTAAGCCGGGTGTTGTCCACCTTTCCAGAAAAGCCGGTCTCCCTGTCTTACCCGTATGTTACGCTGCCTCTCGTTTTTGGCGGGTAAATTCATGGGATCGATTTTACATCCCTCAACCCTTCTCACGCGGCGTTTTTGTGATTGGCAAGCCCGTAACAATACA
>JBHHTX010000151.1:0-3760 GCA_046753585.1 Mariprofundaceae bacterium | reverse complement strand
ATCCATAAGAAAAATAATTGTGCCTCTCTGTTCTCATGAAAAATGCGGGTTAGCCGAGCTAAACTCGGAATACACCGCATCGGTGAAGTACAAGCCCTGTGCGGGTACTGTCATGCCAGCCAGCCTGCGATCCCTGGCATCAAGTAGAACTTTCATTGCTTCAGGCTCCCGTTTACCAAGACCAACCTCAACCAGAGTCCCGACAATATTGCGAACCATATGGTAAAGAAAGGCATCAGCCCGGACATGAATCAGTACACAACAGTCCTGCCGCTCAATGCGTATCTGTCTGAGTTCACGCTTACTTGATGAGGCCTGACAACCACTGGCCCGAAAGGAGGAAAAATCATGTTGGCCCAAAAGAAAATCGGCACCCCTCTGCATAGTCTGTAAATCCAGTGGGCGGGGCATCCACCAGTGACGCCAGGGATAAAGGGCTGAGGCAGTTGATCGATTCCATATCCGATAACAGTAGGCACGTTCCAGGCAATCAAAGCGCGCGTGGAAATCCGGCCTTACGATCCGTGCCGCCAACACTCTGATACAAGTTGGAAGGAGTTGATTTAAGCCGTGTGAGTAGGCTCCTATAGAGGTATTGGCACGCTTCTCGTCAACATCAACATGTACAAGCTGGGCCTCCGCATGAACACCGGCATCCGTTCTTCCTGCCGCAATACAAGTGGCAGGATAGCCTTCAATTCGGGCCAGAGCGTTCTCCAAACAGGCCTGGACACTTGTAGCGTTCGCCTGGTGCTGCCAACCATGCAGGTTGGCACCGTCATACTCGATAACCAGGGCCAACCGTTGTTTCATGCTCTACTGATCGGTATTTTTAAGTTGCTTAAACCAGGCCTGGCTGGCCTTATCCAGTAAAGGTTCTGCCTTTGCCAGCAAGGACTGAGAGAATTCCGCGTCGCCTTTTCTCTGGGCAATCTCTGCCAGACCGAGCAGAGCAAGGCAACGTTGCTTGCCTTTCAGTGCCTGCTTGAAAGACTTTTCTGCCTCATCAAGATCCCCCGCCGCCAGAAAACTGCGTGCTGTATCTATCAACAGAGGTTCAGGACCAAGGTCCATCAATGATTCAGCAGGCACATCCTCTGATGCAGACTCAGGCCCAACTTCCTCACTTGCATTCAATAATTCGGTTGTAGCATCAGGATCTTCTTCAGATGTTTCCATATCCATATCGAGTTCAAAAGCAAACGAATCATCACTCAAGCCGGAATCTGAACTCTGTTCACCCTCCTTCTTCATCAATTCATCGTAGGATTCGATAACGCCCTTCTTATCCTCACCAATGGAAGGTTCAATCTCAGCCGGCTCAATGAAGGGTTCCTCCCCGGAAGAAATCGATTCTGATTCAGTACGGTTGAACTCCGGACTTCCGGCGTCTGCGTCTGCTCCATCCGCGTCAACTTCAACTTCAGCTTCAGAAACCTTGCTCCCGGAGGGTTTATCCTCCCCGGATATGAGATGGCTAACTTCAGCCTCGAAACGCTCCAATAACTCTCCGCTCAAGCTCTCTCTGGCCGTAACAAGCGCAAGGTTAAATGCCTCACTATCCTGGTTGGCCAGAATATTGATAAGCTTGCGATGCGCCTCAACATTGTCCGGGCGCTGTAGAATAGCCAGTCGAATATTTTCGATGGCCTCACCCTCCATGCCATATCGAAGGTAGACTTCCGCCTCTCCCAGGTAATCCATATTCGGATCGATGTTTTTTTCTCCGGAATCAGGCTCATCGGGAATATTAATGGTTTCGCTGTTTTCTGTTTCAATCGCAGTTGCCGGGATTTCTTTTGCCCCGACTTCGCTCACTGATTCTCTTTCCAGGATAGCTTCTTCAGCCTCTGGAGATTCCTTTTTTCTTTCCTTTCCATCCTGACTATCAGAGGACATTTTGTTTATCGAAGCAATATAAGCCTTCTGTCGACGCAACAGATAAAGAATTACAATCAGTAACAAGATAATTGAAGCAGCCAGAGGATAAGTAAGTCCATTGCTTCCGACAGGGGTAGAAACGCCCTGAGTGATGGCCGTACTCAGTTGACCCTGCAAAGCAGACAGCTTCTTTTCAATCGCACTGAAACGATCATTCTCCGAAGGTCGGATGATTCGCGCGGAAATTTCCCGGAGCTTTTTCTCGGCATCAGCCAGGCGCTGTTCCAGCTCAGCATTTTTCTGATTTAGAAGTGCAACCTCTGTAGTCTTTTCAGGCGAGGTGGACTCTGGCTCTGTCTTGGGCGGCAAAGCTTTTGGCTCGACCTCTACCTGTTTTTTATCTGCTAATACCGGCACAGATTCCTTCGCCACACCGGTAGCTTCCTTACCCATACGAATCCGTTTGCTATAGCGAAACTTCTGTGCATCAGCAATCATTTCATATTCAGGCTTTTCCCTGAGTTTCCGCCAACGCTGATCATGTTCTCTCAGGATTTTTTTTGCCTGCATGGGTGAAAATGCCTCAACCTCACTGGCTTCAGGCACTTCCAGAAAAGCTCCCTTTTCGATCAAATTAATATT
Organism: Mariprofundaceae bacterium; assembly: GCA_046753585.1. Lineage (GTDB taxonomy): Bacteria > Pseudomonadota > Zetaproteobacteria > Mariprofundales > Mariprofundaceae > CAYLYU01. The sequence goes on along the minus strand of JBHHTX010000151.1, from coordinate 1,237 downwards.
ATCCTGATCAAACTTATCCCTGTTTTTTTCATAAAGAGCCACCATGACCTGAGCAAGCGTATAGCGCTGGTCAACCTGAAGGCGGCGGGCAACAACAGATACGGTATCACCGTAAACCATGGGGCCATATCTGCTCGTTCTGGCCCATCCATCAAAGGGGGTAAATTTGTCTGCCCCGGCTTTAAGCTCAGGTTTAACGATTAATTCCTCTACGACCGGGCTCGACTTGCTGATGACCTGTACGTCTTCAGCCGGCTTCTTCCATGGCAGCGTTTCTGCCAGCGGTTGAGCAACTTTCGTCTGTGTCTTGGGGAGATCAAGTACAATGGGATATTTCTTGAAATGGGTAGCGCGGCCATAGCGCAGTTTTAGAACAAGGCTGAAATACGGCACCGAGAGAGAAGAATCAGATGATAATTCTACCCGCTGACCACGAGAATCATTCAAAATATCCACCCTGATAACGTTCAGGCCGGGTTCTCGAAAAATTTCAAGGATACGATAGTCGGCAGGGCTGGCTAATTCGACAAAAACATTACTGATGGACTCATCCTCTTCCAGTTGCAAGGGAACTTCAGCAAAGAATGTCTCACCAAGATGACTGCCAACATCAATTTTACCGAGGGAAACCGCTGCCGCCAGAGTCGGCCACATCAACAAGAAAGAAGCGATCACGATTGACCGCATCAACTGGCCGGAAACAACACCATATGTATGATCTTTCAAGGATCCCAAAGCTAACAAAACTGCTCCCTTAGCGTGCCCTGCTGAACTTTGGATATGGGTAACTACCAGTGACCGATCAGGCAAAAGGTTAACCTCATTACATTCAATGAATCAACATTTCCGCTATCTGAACGGCATTTAGAGCCGCTCCTTTACGCACATTATCAGCCACAATCCATAAGTTCAATGAATTCGATAAAGAGTGATCATCACGAATTCTCCCGACCCAGACAGCATCCGTTCCGGCAGCCTCGCTGGGCATGGGATAGTCCTCGCCAAGAGGGTCATCGACAACTGCCACACCCTCAGCCTCTGCCAGGATATCTCTGGCCCTTGCCGCGGTCATCGAACCGGAAAAGGAGATATTCACGGACTCGGCATGACTGTAAAACACAGGCACACGTACGGTTGTCGCAGTTACCGCAATGTCAGCCGACAGAATCTTGCAGGTTTCATCCATCATTTTATGCTCTTCTTTGGTATAACCATCTTCCAGAAATATATCGATATG
>JBHHTX010000150.1:0-3814 GCA_046753585.1 Mariprofundaceae bacterium | reverse complement strand
AATATTTGTCACCAACACATTGTTATCCATAAGAACAATAATTGTGCCTCTCTGTTCTCATGAAAAGTGCGGGCTAGCTCACCCTTCGCTACCTTGCAGGCGTCCCAAGGCCTTTTCTGCGGCTTTGCTTTCAGCTATTTTCTTGCGCTCACCACTGCCCTCTCCAATTTTTTCCCCCCGGATATAGCAGCAAGCTGTAAACCTTGGCGTATTGCCGACACCCAGATCGGTACTGCGGTATTCGGGCAAACCCCAAGCCTCTGACTGGGTATATTCCTGCAACATTGATTTGGCATCACGCATGTCTTCAGATGATAAATCGGTTAACAGATCAGCCCATGTGTTCAACACCACCTGTTTCGCGGCAGCCCAGCCCGCATCCAGAAAAACCGCACCGATAACGGCTTCAACTGCATCAGCAAGAATGGACTCCGAGCGAACTGAGCCATCGGGATTGCGCTCACCGCAACCAAGGTGCAAACACGTATGCAGATGCCAGTACCCTGCAATGTGTTTCAAACTGTCTGCACAGACCAGATGAGCCCGCCAGCGTGAAAGCTTCCCTTCACGTGCCTCGGGAAACTGTTGATGGAGGTACTCCGAAATTACCAGGGCCAGCACAGCATCACCAAGAAACTCCAGGCGCTCCAGATGAACCGGAGAGGCCGAAGGATGCGTCAACGCACGTTTTAGAAGGGTAGAATCAACAAAGCTATAACCCAGGCTTTTCTGGAGCTCGTCCTGAGCTATCAAGGGGTTTCAGCATGAGGGAAGAAATTAAAATCGAAACGACCTTTGGTTTGCAACCTTTCCCAACCGGCCTGCATCGAATCATTTGTCTGTGCGGCCTCGGCAGGCTGGCCAAGAAGCCAGACAGTAACGTGATACTCGGATGAAATCTTTACACTGCCACCATCAGCTTCAATAATAAGATAATCATAAAATTCCTGAGGAAGGTCGTGGTAGGCAATATATTTCGCCTTGAGTATATCAGGCAGGCGGGCACGGATCAGGGCTTCATCACTGGAGGACATTGTTCGGCTAATGGTCTGAAAAGCATCATCCACTTTCCAGGCAGTGTAGTGAACCGGGATAAGCTCGTAGCCAGCCTTGAAAGCTGCAGCGATAAACACGATCCAGAAAAACATCTTTAGAACAGAAAACCCAGCCTGATTTTTTATCTTGCCCTCCTCCATTGATACTTGCGACTGCGCATTAGTGCACAAGACTGCCCAGGCGCTCCCAACGTACATTGCTGGTAAATTTGTCCCAGGACCACCATATAATCACAGCACGCCCAACCAGATAGGATTGGGGAACAAAGCCCCAGAAACGGGAATCTCGCGAATTGTTGCGATTGTCACCCAGAACAAAAAATTTCCCATCAGGAACCTGCCAGATGCCATCCCTGATAGTCTCTTTTTTGCGCAATATCTCATGGTTGATACCAGTTAATTGTTCCTGGAACAAATTTGAAATATCAACGTTACCATCAGAAAGAAAATAGGTGTACCGGCTCTGAAATTCCAGGGACATCTCTTTTCCATTGATGAAAAGTTTATTGTGTTCATAGCGGATTTCATCACCCGGCAAGCCGATAATCCGTTTGATATAATCCTTGCTACGATCCTCCGGGTAATCGAATACAACGACATCTCCCCGCTCCGGGGCACTGGGGAAAAACTGGTAATCCGTAAACGGGATACGCAGCCCGTAGGGATAGCGCTGTACAAAGATGTAATCCCCTATAGCCAGAGTCGGGACCATGGAAGAGGAAGGTATTTTGAAGGGTGCAATGATAAAACTGCGAATAACAATCGCAATAATGGCTACAATCAGAAGGCTTTCGATCCAGTCACGCCATGTTTGTTTTTTGCTCATTTGTTTTCATCTCCGAGGCTCAGCACGGCCAGAAACGCCTCCTGAGGCACTTCAACGCTGCCAATTGTCTTCATGCGTTTTTTCCCAGCCTTCTGCTTTTCCAGAAGTTTTCGCTTTCGCGTAATGTCACCACCATAGCACTTGGCAGTCACATTTTTGCGTATAGCCTTCACCGTTTCACGAGCCAAGATACGGGCACCAATGGCTGCCTGCAAGGGCACATCGAATTGCTGACGCGGAATCAACTGACGCAGTTTCTTTACCAGATCCCGCCCGCGCTGCTGCGCTACGGAGCGGTGCACAATAAGCGAAAGTGCATCCACTGACTCAGCATGCACCAATATATCCAGCTTCACCACATCATCCGGCTTGAACTCGGCTAACTCGTAGTCCATCGAGGCATAACCACGGGAAACAGACTTCAACCGATCATAAAAATCAATCACCATCTCGGCCAGAGGGAGTTCATAGGAAAGCATGACGCGACCTGTGGAAATAAATTTCATGTCTTTCTGTGTGCCACGCCTGTTCTGAAAAAGCTTCATCAGGGCGCCAACATAATCATCAGGAGTGAATACATGCGCCAGCACCCTGGGCTCTTCGATGGTCACGATACGGGCCGGATCGGGAAACTCACTGGGGTTGGATATCTCGACAACCGTACCATCCGTCGAGGTGACGCGGTAAATCACCGAAGGTGCCGTGGTAATTAACTCCAGATTATATTCCCGCTCCAACCGCTCTTGAACAATTTCCATATGCAGCATGCCCAGATAACCACAGCGGAAACCAAGCCCGAGTGCGGATGAACTCTCCGGCTCAAAGGTAAAGGCGGGATCATTCATGTTCAACTTTTCCAGTGCATCCCTTAGCTCGGAATAGTCGCCGGAATCTACCGGATACAAACCGGAAAAGACCATCGGCTTGGGCTCCCGAAAACCGGGAAGAGGATCGGAGACCGGCTTGCGCTCGAGTGTCACTGTATCACCCACCCTCAGGCCGGCGAGTCGCTTGATACCACACACCATAAAACCCACTTCACCAGAGCCAAGCCGTTGGGCCTCGACGGGGCCTGGCGTAAAGATGCCAAGTTCCTGCACTTCATGCGCAGCCCCGGTAGACATCAGGCGAATCTTGTCCCTTTTTTTTATGCTACCCTGCACAATCCTTATCAACGCCACCGCGCCAACATACGCATCAAACCATGAATCGATGACCAAGGCCTTCAATCCGGCAGAGCCATCTCCCTCCGGGGCCGGTACCCGCGCAACAATAGCCTCCAGTACTTCATGCACACCCTCACCTGTTTTGGCCGAAACAGGAATGGCTGCATCACCGTCCAGGCCGATCACCTCGGTAATTTGTCTGCGTGCTTCCTCGATATCGGCGTTGGGAAGATCGATCTTGTTGATCACCGGAATGATCTCCAGATCATTTTCCAGAGCCAGGTACACACTGGCCAGCGTTTGTGCCTCTACCCCCTGTGCCGCATCTACCACCAACAGGGCACCATCACATGCCTGTAACGATCTGGACACCTCATAGGTGAAATCCACATGACCGGGGGTATCAATCAGGTTGAGTTTGTAAATTTTTCCATCCCCGGCCTTGTAGGAAAGGCTGGCCGTCTGTGCCTTAATAGTGATGCCGCGCTCCTGCTCCAGATCCATTGAATCCAGCACCTGTTTTTTCATCTCACGTTCGGATAAGGCACCGGTTTCCTCAATCAGACGATCCGCCAAAGTGGATTTGCCGTGATCAATATGAGCTATAATGGAAAAGTTGCGGATATAAGCCTGATGCATGTCCGCGGCAGTGTAACGGCAGCACGCCACAGCGCCAACAAAACGATCCATACCTGGCAGTAAAGAAATTTTGAATTAGGGCCTGTTCACACTAATTTCGGTGTTGGCGCTGCTGCCCCAAATGAAGC
>JBHHTX010000149.1:0-3838 GCA_046753585.1 Mariprofundaceae bacterium | reverse complement strand
TGGCCACAGGGCAGCCCTGATGGTCGCAGATAAGACCGTAAACGATTTCGGTTACCCGACATTCATCACCCCCTGACTTCGATTTTAGGAATAAACCTTCCCGAACGGTTTCCCAAGTAATTTCAATATGATGGAGTGCCTTTCGTTCAAATTCAATACAATCGGGGAAGCGCCGGAAAAATAGATCACCTGGATATTTTGGAAGCATTGGAATATCCAACGCACAGTCGGACGATTGATCCATACGCCTTTCTGATTCGGAAACAGTTGCTTCGATGCCTTCAGTCCTTCGCGGATTCTTTGTTCAAGCGCCGCATAGACAAGCAGGCAGATCGTCATGACCATGGTTAGCGCCATGATTCTCTTTGGCGATTTGAGAAAAACGGATGAGGAGAGAAACAAGGGGTCTTTCAGGAAACGGAACCCTCTCTCGACCTTCTGCTGACTCTTGTAATCCGCCAGCAATTGATCCGCAGACAGCTTCGTCATATCCAACTGATTGGTGGCGAGAATGAAGCAGCTTTTGCGTCTCAGGCGTTGTTCATAGAGCTGATGATCCGATGCCAAAGAGGCGCTAATCTGATAACAGAAGAAATCCGGTTCAGCATTGGCAGCAGGGCGGCCTCGCTTGTTGAAACGTGGTGATGCTTCAACACATACATCGTCGATCATACTGACTTTCATCTGCTTTTTGCATAGCTCCAATGCTTTCAACGCGTCCGCTTCGCAGGCGAACTCTTGTTTGCAAAGTTTTGCAAACACCTTCTGGTCAGCATCGCTCAATTTTCGCATCTGTTTACCAACAGACTTCGACGCCCGTTCTCTAGCTTGCGGGGAGTGAACCACCAGCCAGTGTTGAGGAACTTCGGCATAGGTCATACCAACACTTCGATGCGTAAGCCCCCCATCGTTGCTCTCCTCCGCCAGTTCATCTGCCAACACCTCGATCAAATCGCGTGCCGAAGCGATTGTTTCCGGTACACGGGATATCCACAGCGTCAGCCCCTGCATCGACTGAATGGTTTGTGCGACAAAAAGTGAGCTGTCACCAATGAGATATTCAAAGCCAACATCGTTTTGCAGCTGCTTGCCATAGTTCTCAATTGTGCTGCGAAAGTGCGTCTTGTCATCATCGTTGCCACTGAGGGCGCTCATCAGTACCGGAATGCCGGTCAGGTTGTCCGTGATCAACTCAATACCGTACTGATTGAGTTCCGGTCGATGATCTCGACTGTAGCCCTGGACGATCCTGATCACTCCGGGCTCCTCTTCAAAATCATACGCTCCATCCGTATGAAATGAGCTGGTATCGATATTCACCTTTTTGGCTATGACACCAAGCTGGTTTACCGCTGCCTTAGCCACCACGCTATAAAGCTCCGTCGGCCCCGCTTCATAAATGGCGTCCAATGCTCTGCCACAGGCGTGTTCATTCAAATCGGCGGCCGTGACGCCTTCGCAAAAAAACTTCTCCACGGGTTTACCCTCAAAGAACTCAGGGAACAGATAGAGTCGCTGGTTGGCAAAACCTAGTCCGTTGAGCACCATCGCCTTCGTCGCCTGACCGATACTGATATTTCTCTGCTCGAAATCTTGCTCAATGAATCCGTCAATGGTCTCTCCGATTCTGAGTTCATCGAACATTGCGGAAACCAGCCCCAGATGGCTCAATTCCTTGCTTTCGGTTACCGACATCATTGCGCCCGTTGCATGCTCCATAGCCATGATTTATCTCCTTGATAAATCAAATAATATAACAAATATATCAACAAGTACAATGAAATTAAAGGCGGAAAAATGGGCATCCTTCATATTCCCCCAAAAGTAGTTGACACTTTTTAAGAAAAACAAATTTTGACAATAGGGTAGGCTCATCATCAAAAGATGACTTATACAAAAGACAGCAATGTTAGGGTGGCTTACGAAGCGTTAAGCAGGCTCTTTTTTGCGAACTTCTTTTCGCAGTAAAGCAATCCAATCTTCCTTTTGCTCGTGACCAGTCAGGATCTCCATCGGTGTCCTGCCTTTTCTTTTTCCTGCGCGATAACGGCGATGATTATGGTAAAACATGAAGAGGTTCAGGAACTCCTGGTTGACCTGGTTTTTGGAGGAGTTCAAATAGGGTCGCAAAATCGAATTAATGCATTCAACCATTGAGGATGCCTGGACGATCTCATCCAGCTCATTAAAAATGGCCGATTTTAGTTCGGGGAGTTTTTGCTCATCATTGATGAATAGCGCTGCTAACTCCAGGTGCAGGTTCCGCTGCTCACTGGCATTGGCTTTTCTCGCTGCTTTCTTTGATTTAATCGAAGCCTTGTTCCACTGCCATGCCAGACATAAAGCCCTTAAAGCATCTTGGTCAGGACAAAGCTTTTGGCAGCTTTGAATCACCCCTTCGGCCGTATTAAAATAGGTGAGCAGATCAGATAGGTTTCCTTTGATTGAGCTGACTTCTTTGTTGATGGCTGCATGCTCTAGCGACTCCAGAAGCTCAAGTGCTGCTTCCATGTTTAGCTTAACTTCATCACGCTGTCGAAGGTCGCCATTTGCGTTGAATATGTTCAACTGGTGGACTAAATAATGATATAAATATCGAAAAGAGTCATAAAGTTCAATGGCTTGCATAGCCTCTTCAGCTGCATTTATGGAGAGGATCAAGCGTTTGTTGATCACTGAATCGCTTTTGGCGGAATTTAAAATACTTTCGCTTTTATATTCTGCTTCAATGGCTTTGCAGGCTAATCTTTCCAGTCGACGACACCATTCACCTAAGCGGTGAGCGATACCGTGAAATGTATCTAACTGCCATGGAATTTCAGGGAACATTTTTGCTCGCGCCGCACATAATCCTGTTCCCTCATCGCTAGTGAGTAACTTTGGGGAAAATCCAGAATTAGTGATGTTTTGAAAGTGGCTCTCCCATGTGTCGGAGGATCTTTGGTCAGCCAGTTCAATCTTCAAAATAGCGGAGCTGATTGGGTCAGCCGTGATTAAAATTGGATGAGATTTTGAAAAAACCTCATCGTACACGTAGTTGATAGCTTGGGTTGTTGATCCATGGTTACTTAAAGTGTTTGGTAACGATTCTCCGATGCTGGTCAAATACTCGCTGATATAACCAACTGAAGAATAAAGTGAGTTCTCACGAACCAGCAGCGTTGAGATCCCTTCAATGCTGGATTTACCTTCCATTCGATATGAAAGAATGCGTTCTTCAACTGCTTCCACAAGATTAACCTTCGATAGCGAATGGTCTTTGGGTGCAAATACTCCCTGCACTGCTTGCTTGAATATAAAAAGCAGGGCATAAATAAAGGTTCTTGAGATTTGATATTCTCTGGAGAGTGCAGTGATCACTCCCCATCTTGAGTTTTGCTGTGCTTCATAAGCTTGGATGGCAATATTTGTTCGCACGTGTACAGGTATACGTTGTAAGCGGACAAACTTCGGAGAAGTTAAGTAAGGACTAGAACATAAATTCCAGTCTATTTCATCGGATGTATGGATTGTTGTATTCATGGGTAAATATACCATAAAAACAAGTAGTTATACATATATTCATCAGCAAAAGTCCAGCTAAAAATGATGAGGGAAATGGTATTATAAAAGCCGGGCTGGAGCAGTATTTCAACCGTGAATGATTGACCCTACCATCATATGCAGTGCTCTCATGAGACCTAAGTTTTCGAAGACATAGATTTCGGAACAAGCTTGAAATGATTGGTTACGGAGATACCCACTCTTCAAAGTGTAAACTGGAAGATGAAGGATGCCCACTGAAACTATCCTTAACCCGACTGACCTTACTTTTCCCTTTGTTCACCGTCACCTTGAG
>JBHHTX010000148.1:0-3840 GCA_046753585.1 Mariprofundaceae bacterium | reverse complement strand
TCAGGGACTCGAACCCCGGACACGCGGATTATGATTCCGCTGCTCTAACCAGCTGAGCTAAGCCGCCTTGAACTAAAGGAGCGGGATTGTAGGCCGACAGAAAATATCGTCAATGCCATTCATGCGAAATCATTTGAACCCTACTCGATGAGAAGAGGCATGATCCGTTCAATGGATATAAGGCCTTTTTGTGAAGCTTCTACCGCGGCATGCACCATGGAACGCATACCATCCTTACTGGCTGCCTCCTGAATTTCCTCTTCAGGAACCTCCCTGGAAATAAGACCTTGCATGGCCTGATTCACCTGAAGAAACTCGTAAACCATCACCCTCCCCGAAATACCCGTACCCCTGCATTCTTCACAACCACCGGAAATGTGATCAACCGGATTGGCAATCTCGACGCCGAACTGGGTCAAAAAATCCAGGGCAGCAGCATCCGGCTTGCTCGGTTCACGACAATGCTCACATAGCTTTGGCAACAAATGTTGAGCCATAACACCTTTCACTGTAGCTGCTACCAAATAGGATTCCACACCCATATCTACCAGGCGGGAAAATGCTCCGGCGGCCCGGTTGGTATGCAGAGATGAGATAAGCACATGACCTGTAAGTGCCGCCTGCGTGGCAATCTTGGCTGTGTCTGGATCCCGAATTTCACCAACCATTATAATATCAGGATCATGGCGAAGAACGTTGCGTAAAGCTGAAGCGAAACTAAAACCGATTTTCTCATTGACCTGTATTTGGTTGATACCGGGAATATCTGCTTCGATAGGATCTTCCAGGGATAATAAATGTTTGGGTTCATCAACCAGGTCTCGCAAGATAGAAATGAGTGTGGTCGATTTACCACTACCTGTCGGACCTGTCACAAGAAGCATACCATGAGCACTGCGGACAATGTGGCGAATTGCATCTACATCAGTCTTGCTAATACCCAACTGATGCAAACCAAGCGCATCACCGCTCTTGTCCAGAATACGCAAGACAAGATTTTCACCATACTGGCCCGGCATACAGGAAACGCGGAATTCGACCTTCTTATTCTGAAGCTGAACCTGGATACGCCCGTCCTGCGGCAACCTGTGCTGGGAAATATCCATTCCTGCGGTTATTTTGAAACGCGCAACAAGGCTTCTGTGGATACGCCGGTCAAGCTTTAGGAACTGTTGCAACAAGCCATTAATCCTGAGCGACACCTTCAAACTATTTTCCTGGGGCAAAAGATGAATATCACTGGCGCGAGCCCTGATCCCATCCAAAAGAATCTTGTTGGCCAGACGGACAATGGGTGCAGTTTCTGCTTCATCTTTTAATGACAGCGCCTTGGACGGGCTTTCTTCCTCAGATTCCTGCAAGCCGGTTGCTTCAATGCTAATGGCATTAAGATCACTGTCCCCGGCATAATATTTATCAATATAATCATCAATCTGTTTGGGTGTTGCGACGACCATTTCAACCCAAAGACCAGTGTGAAAACGCAGAGCATCTGAAATAGTCAGGTTAGTCGGCTCAGAGGTCGCAATTGTTATTTTCTTACCATCGGAATCAACCGGAAAAACATGTAATTTCCTGGCAAGGTCAGATGGAACCAGATCCAGTGTTTCCGGACCTGGAGATACATCCCGCAAATCCACAAAGCGCATCCGAAATTTAAGTGCCAGTGCCATTAACAGCTGATCTTCCGTGATACGTTTTTGCTCAATTAAAATTTCGCCCAATTGTTTGTGGACACCGTGGCGCTGTTCTTCCAGAGCAGCTCCAACCTGCTCTTTGGTAACGAGATTCGCTGCCACCAGGATATCTCCAATAAGAACGGCTTTCTCTGATGAAGATGCCTTTTTGTTTTTTATAGCCTCATCAATGGAGTGTTGCGGAACATTATGCTGATCAGAGATAATCTCACCAATTCGTCGTTTTTTCAGTCGGGACTGCTCACTAAGGGCATCCTGAAGGCTTTCTTCGGAAACACTGCCTCCGTCTTTCAGAATCTCCCCAAGCGGACGATGTTGGCTACGGCTCAGGACCCCCAAGTTGGAAAAAAATATTCGCCTGAGATTAACGGAGTCGTCGTAAGGAATACCATAAAAACCGTGGCTGATATCGGGAGTCGCCTGTTGTTGCAATACTCGCACCCTGTATACAGAACCGTCACGCGTTTGAATATCCTCAACAATTTCTCCCGGAAGCGGTGGAGGACATGATTCTCCGGGCTTATTACAAAATAGAATGGCGCACACCTGATCCAGTGGGTATACCCGAACCTTACCCTCACTGCGTACAGCGACCTCTCCCTCCATGGGATGAAATACCCTGTCCAACTGACCTGCTACGGAATTGCCGTCGCAAAGCATTACATTTATATTATCCAGTGACACAGGACTGCCCTCCCTTTTCTAAGGCATACATTGCAAGCATAACTATTCAGAACTATCATAAAAGAGCAAGTAGCTACATCGATAGACTGACCGGGTAGCCGACATCTTGAATTCGTTCCGCTAAATACAACATCCAGGGCTTGCTTACAGGTGATATGTTTACTGCTTCGGCCTGCCTGGATGTCCGAGCCAAACCATACAGAAGAACACCTTTTAATGGAGCTCCCTCATCCTTCAAGGCCCTCAAAAAATCAAGGTAAGCTGACAACTCTTTATTGTCAGGCGGGGCTTTATTCCACGCATGCATACAGGTCTGGATAAATGTGGGGCAACTTTGGCTTGCAAGCTGAATGTTTCGATTCAACTGACTAAGCTTTAATGCGACACCATTGATACGTTTTATATCTTCAGTGCGAGCCCGATCAAGTTTGAGCCATATCTCTCCGCCAAGTTCTGCAAGGTGTTGAATGCCATCCATAACATGGTTATGCGTCATGTATGATCCGTTGGTGATTAGCACAAGCTTGATATCCCCGTGCAAAGTCAGTTCATCCAAAATACGCCCGATGATTTCGACAACCTGTCTGAACTGCCTGCTACTGGTTGGTTCTCCATTGCCGGAAATGGCAATATCTGAAATGCGCTGGAAACCTTCCGGCACACAATCCTGCATGAAAGTACCCGTAAGCAACTCCTGCAGAAAACCGCGAAGCTCACTTTCCAGTAGATGTAAATCAATCAGGGGAGCAGAACCACGTTTGAGATTCGGAACCTGGCAATAAACGCAGTGCCAGTTGCAGGCATTATTGGGATTAAGATTTACACCAACGGAAACGCCTTCACTTCGACGTGATACAACGGGATAAATATAGCGCATGCCGACACTATCGCGGTCATGATTTCTGGTATTCAGCTTGATAAACATCTCCTTTATTATCGAAGTATAGCATGGTAATGATTCGTGGATGACTGGCCCTCTTTCCGGCATGATGCCGCGCCCATGATCCGTAACCCCGTCTCTCCCGGCATTGCTTATCTTCTGGCTGAGTCCGCCTGCAAACCAGGTTTACGCACCTTTATCTGCCGTGACCTTAAAAGCTACCGCCTGCTAAGCGAAGAAGTATCCTTTTTCTTACAGGACTCCCCCCATTTACTGTGGCGTTTTCCAGCCTGGGAGATGCTTCCCTACGATCATGTTAGTCCTCACCGTGAGATCGTAGGTGAACGACTGGTTACCCTGGCCCGGCTACTCAGAGAGCCTCAAGCACAGGGCATATTACTTACCGCACTTCCTGCCTGGCTACATCGAATCCCTCCTCCGGAAATAATCAGTACACATGTCTGGAAAATTTCACTGGGTGATCAACTTGATCTGGACAATTTAAAAACTAATTTGGCACTGGCTGGTATGCAAAATGTCGACAGGGTAATGACAAAAGGAGAGTTCGCCCTGCGTGGA
>JBHHTX010000147.1:0-4020 GCA_046753585.1 Mariprofundaceae bacterium | reverse complement strand
GCACTCGTGCATCAGCATGATAAATATAATATGAAGCTGGTTTGGCATATGGCTTCCTGCAAACTGGCCTCGCCCATTATAACATCATAGATGTTAACACTGCTATTTTTCTTATCGGCACCCAGGCCTGTTGAACCGTTGCCCTGCGGATCCATATCTATAACCAGTACGCGCTGGCCCATTGCGGCCAGTGAAGCAGCCAGGTTGATGCAGGTCGTCGTTTTACCTACGCCCCCTTTTTGATTGGTAACGGCTATAACCGGCCCCAAGTGCTTATGTTTCACGTGAAACCTTCTCATAACGATAAATATGAATGATCTGACTCTCCCTTCCTGCGGTAATACTATTGCTGCGCTGATAGCTCCAGTCATCCGCATTTATAATCTTGCCCGATCTGGGTACTGCCAAGACTGCCAGAGTACCCTCATGTGCATGGGGAGCACACATGGTTAACAAGCTCTCTACACTGTCAACGGCGCGGGCTACACAGATATCAACACAAAGACCAGGTAGTTGATCCAGGTCTTTTCCATGAATTTCTGCATCTAAACCAAAACTGCGCTTTAGATGTCTTAGAAATTCTGCCCGCTTCTGGCGTCTTTCTACCAGTACGCCGCGTAATTCAGGCCTTGCCAGAAGGATTGGCACGCCGGGAATACCCATGCCACTTCCTACATCCAGCAAGCGACCTGCAGAAGGAAGCATAGGGAGCAACGCCAGAGATGGAAGAATAAATCGCTGATGAAATTGGGCCCTGTCTTTAACTGATGTTAAATTCAGAGCCCGCGAAAACCGCATAACTTCCTCAACATAACAAGCCAAACTTTTTTCTAGCACCTGCTTCATTTTCGCGACTGATTCAGGCATAACATCAAACTCGTCAAGGCGGCAGGCGTAACGCCTGAAATTCGAGATGCCTGACCAATGTTGCACGGGCGAACACATTGCAATTTCTGCCGGCATTCATGACTCAGACCATGAACACTTAAGTAGTCAAAGTCTACCGGTATAGGCTTACTTTCCAGTTGCTTGAATCTCTGTAGTTCCATTTCCTGTTTTTTGAGATAGCCGTAATAGTGAACCATGGCCATCAAACTTTTAAGATCTCTCCTGTCCAAATCGCCGGGAAGGTCAAGCAACTTGAATGCCTGAAGGATATGAACATCCTGACGGTGGACATAGGCTGGAAATGGGATGAGATTGGCAGGGGTTGGCAAATTCAACATTTCCAGCCTTTTACACCAACCTTTTCCTGTTCCAACATGAAGCGTGTTGATTATCTCCTCCGCTTTCTGAAGACGATTTAATCTGGCTTCAGCGTTGCGTTTGCGCATATCATCGTACAGGCCTAAACGCATGGCAACCGGAGCAAGTCTGACTTCTGCATTGTCTTCCCTTAAGCTCAGACGATATTCAGCTCGAGCAGTAAACATACGATAAGGCTCCGTAACCCCTTTGGTCACAAGATCATCAATCATTACGCCCATATAAGCTTCAGATCTGTCAGGTACCCATACCTCCAGATCCAAACTTATAGCAGCGGCATTAATGCCTGCAACAAGCCCCTGGGCAGATGCCTCTTCATAACCTGTTGTGCCATTGATCTGACCGGCATGAAACAATGCATTTATCCTTTTAGATTCAAGCGTTGGCAGCAACTCAGTTGGATCAACATAGTCGTACTCAACGGCATAACCCGGCCTCAAAATCTGGGCATTTTCCAGCCCCGGGATGGAACGGATAAAAGCCCACTGCACCGATACAGGCAAAGAAGTTGAAATCCCGTTCGGATACACCTCCTCATGATCACGCCCCTCCGGCTCCAGAAAAATCTGATGGCTGTCTTTATTTGCAAAACGCATAACCTTATCTTCTATGCTTGGGCAGTAGCGCGGGCCAACGCCTTTAATTTTTCCTGAATACAGGGGCGAGGACTCAAGGTTGGCACGGATAACCTCGTGTGTTTCTTCTGTCGTCCGGGTAATCGCACATGAAACCTGATCTGTGATAATAGAGGGCCTCAGGCAGGAAAAGGGTAAGGCATTTGGGTCTCCAGGCTGCTGCTGTAATACATCCCAGGCAATGCTCCGGCGATCAAGGCGTGGAGGCGTTCCTGTTTTCATGCGGCCCAGTCTAAGTTCGCATCGATAGAACTCTTCAGTCAGGCCATCCACTGAGGCATCTCCAACTCTTCCGGCAGAAATCTTCTTCTCTCCAATATAGACAAGCCCCTGCAGGAAGGTACCTGTGGTCAAAATTACCGCCTTGGCAATATGGGCTACCCCCAGATCATCAACGGCGCCAACTACTTTATTTTTTTCAAAAAGAAGCGATTTAATTGTTCCCTGATAAAGAGATACATTACGTTCACAGTATAGTTGTTTTCGCATTTGAATATGGTACAGGCGTCGATCGCATTGGACGCGGGTAGCCTGAACAGCGGGGCCCTTGCGCTGGTTAAGTACCCTGTATTGCAATGCTGAGTAGTCAGCAGCCAACCCCATAATGCCGCCCATGGCATCAATTTCCCGCACCAGATGCCCTTTTCCCACCCCTCCGACTGCCGGATTACAAGACATTTTGGCTACCGTATCCAGGTTTTGAGTAATAAGACGAACGGAAGCTCCACGGCGCGCAGCAGCTAGGGCCGCCTCACAACCAGCATGGCCTGCGCCAACTATCAGGACATCAACAATGCCATCCGGATGTTTCACGTGAAACATATTTCGCTTCATAGGGTGGTGGAGGTTAGAGACAGAAGCGATTAAAATCCAGCGAGCTCTATATCGAGTGCGCCTCCAAATAACCTTGAGGCGCCCTCGACTTAAGCAGAGCCAAAAAATGTTTTACATAGCCAGCGAAACGATATCGAAAATTTCTGGC
Organism: Mariprofundaceae bacterium; assembly: GCA_046753585.1. GTDB lineage: Bacteria > Pseudomonadota > Zetaproteobacteria > Mariprofundales > Mariprofundaceae > CAYLYU01. The sequence continues at coordinate 1,137 of JBHHTX010000147.1, read as the reverse complement.
CTAACTATCTGATTTCCTTGCGTTTTCCATTAACATATGAATGATAGGTGTCAAAATAATTTCCATCGCCAAAAGCATCTTTCCAGCAGGCACCACAATGGTATTACGCCGAGACATAAACGAACCATTCAACATGGATAGCAGGTATGGAAAGTCAATGCCCCACCTGGCTGGTTTGCGAATGCGTATAACAACCAGGCTTTCATCCGAGGTTGGCACATCACGGGCTACAAATGGATGTGATGTATCTACAACCGGCACCCGCTGAAAATTGATATCTGTATGGACAAACTGTGGTGTGATGTAATGCACATAGTCGTGCATACGTTGTAAAATATTATCAACCACAGCTTCATCAGAATAGCCGCGTTTTTTGGTATCACGATGAATCTTTTGAATCCATTCAAGATTAACTACAGGCACTATACCAACAAGCAAATCCGTATACTGAGCTACATTAACCTCTGGCGTGATGACTCCTCCGTGCAAGCCTTCGTAAAACAACAGGTTGCTGTCTCCTCCAACCCGTTCCCAGGGAGTAAAAGTTCCCGGTTCCTGATTGTAAGGCGCGGCCTCCTCTGCATCATGTAAATACGTTCTAGCAAGCCCGGAACCATTTTCTCCGTATTCTTTAAATAAGAGTTCAAGCTTATCGAAGACATTCGCATCTGGAGAAAAGTGGCTCAGGCGTTCTCCTCGTTTCTCATATTCCTTTGCTGCAGATTTAAACCCGGCACGATCAAATTTATGAAAACAATCTCCCTCAACGATGGCAGGAACAACTTCCTCGCGGCGGAAAATATGCTCCAGAGCGACCTTTGCCGTGCTAGTCCCGGCGCCTGATGAACCGGTGATAGCTACAATTGGATGTTTTGCGGACATAACAATCTCCTTTTAGGGAATAATAGTTGCTTCGGCTGCTTTTATCTGATCGGACTGATGCTGCGCCAAAAGTTATCCCCTCCATCCGTATTATGACGCCAAGGGAGGTTCCGATTCAAGATGTAAACTTCAATATAGGCAACTTGCCAATGCAGAAGTTAAGAAATAAGTCCCGATATTTCTGTGATTCATAATATAATTATTAATAATGTCTTTTATAACATATAGTTATTCTATGTTAAAAATAATTCTATG
>JBHHTX010000146.1:0-4037 GCA_046753585.1 Mariprofundaceae bacterium | reverse complement strand
TGAGCAAGCCATTGACTATCCAGACAGGCGATGAAATCGAGGATCTTGCCGGCGATTTCGAAAAGATGCGGGTTCAGCTTCGCCAGCATATTGAATCTCTGGAGGAAAAGGTTGAGGAGCGAACCCGTGAGCTGGTTGAGAGCCAGGCCGAGAAAGAACGCGTTCTGGAACGGCTGGTTCAGACAGAGAAGGTGGCAGCGATCGGAACCATGGCCAGCGGTATCGGCCACGAAATCAATAACCCCTTATATGTCATTTCAAGCATTGCTGAGGCTATCTGCGATGAAAAGAATATCTCTGCATGCAACGGCTATGGCCGGGATATTCTTAGATATTCCAAAGATATTGCCGCCATTGTAAAAAACCTGTCCGGCTATACCCGGCCGGCCAGCCGTCATGAGTTAAAAGAAGTTGATGTACATGAGAAACTAGCTGAAGCTGTTTCCATGGCAGAGCTCTCACGTTTGGATGATCACATTGAAATCCGCCAGAACTTGGCACCAGTTCCCAAAATTTCAGCTCAACCTGAAGAGGTTCAGCAGGTCTTCTTCAATATTATCCGTAATGGTATTCAGGCCATGCCCGATAAAGGTATTCTGGAAATTACAACCGCTCTTGAGGAAGGCCTGGTTTGCATCCAAATCACGGACAGCGGACACGGGATCAAAGAAGAGAATTTGGGAAAAATATTCGATCCATTTTTTACGACCAGGGGCCCGGATGAAGGTGAAGGTCTGGGCATGTATATTGTGCAAAAGATTGTGAACCAATACGGTGGCACCATTACTTTAGAAAGCAAGGAAGGCAAGGGAACAACATTTATTATCCGCTTCCCCGCCTGTGAGCCCGAGCAAGCAGTTGAAGCGGACAATCAGGAACCGAAGCACGAATAAACTCGGATTCACTCAGACAAAACAGCAAAACACTGCAACAAACATTGATGACTTAAGCGACACAAATACATCATCCCCAGAGCCTGCACTTCTCCGATAATGTAAGCCAAAAAAGGCAGACCGCTCCTAGAGTTGGCAGCTCAATATACCGGCAAACCCGGATGGCGGGCATGATATACAATACGGGAAAAGAAAGGGGCAAACCCCGCCGGTTCCTGGGCAAGGTCAAACTTATCTTGTGTTGGAAAAAACAGGTAAACGTGTGGCGATTGAAATCAAGGCATCGACCAGTCCCGGGTCAGGCAGGGGCAACTGGAGTGTGTTGGAAACCTTGCAGGCAAATTATAGTTATGTAGTTGCCCCTGTGGATGTAGCATATCCATTACAGCAGGGTGGGATGGTGATGTCATTGGATGATACGATTGAAATGCCGCGGCAGCTTTGATGGCGGTATATCTTGAGTGTAAAGCAGTCGTTGCCGTGAAGGCTTTAGTTGATGGATCTGTATAATATGCGTGTAAAAACCGAGCATCACTCGGGCCGTGTGAAAATTCAAAATAAGGAAAATCAGAAGAGCGTTTCGGTCAGTGCCTTTCTTCCGATTAATGCCTAATCCTCTCTTCTCTGGCTGAGCGGCTCTGATCTGTCTCCTGATACAGGACTCGTGCTACCGTAGAAGAACCGCGTTTCTGAGCAAGCTCCCTTGTTTTGAAAAAACGTGATGCCCACAACCATTTGTCGATACGGATACTCACCTGCTGATCATCGCAACCGCTATAACCTCAATCGATTGTTTACCATCCGAGATCAGGGTAATACCGTCCTGAATAGTGAATTGTAACTGCATGGTTCTCCTGCTGAAGCCGGCCAGCGTGGAAACTGCGGCGTCATCGATATTGAAAATACTCAGATTGGAAAAACGTTGCAGTTTTTTCTGCATCTTCTGCCACCATATTTCAGAACTGCGAACATTGTAGCTGTAAATGATCACCTCTCTGGCGCGACCACAGGCTCTACGGATGTGTTTTTCATCCGGTTGCCCAAGATCAATCCACAACTTGATTTCATCGCTTAAACTCTTCTGCCACAGGTCGGGTTCATCCTCACTGCTCAAACCTTTGCCGAAAAAAAGATGCGCATTTGCATTCAAGGCAAAGGCCAGAATGCGCAGCATCATACGCTCATCATTCTCCGATGGGTGGCGTGCAATGGTCAGGGCATGATCATGATAGTAGTTGCGATCCAGATCAGTGATCTGAAGTTCTGCTTTAAAGATAGTGGATTTAAGTGCCAAGGCTGAAGCCTAACAAGCAAGCAGGACCAACGCCTAAATATGAATTGCTCTTCCCTCTGAATCGAGAACAGATTCGTGAATCATCTCGGACAAGGTCGGATGCGGGAACATATGATGGGCCAGTTCGGTCTCAGTTGTTTCCAGAGTACGTGCCAGGCCCAATGATACGATCAGTTCAGTGGCTTCCGCACCGACGATATGGGCGCCCAGAAGCTCGCCGGTTTCGGCATCGAAAATAGTTTTCACCATACCTTCGGTCTCAGCCAGGCCGATGGCCTTACCGTTCGGTGCATACGGCATGCGCCCGATTTTGACCTTCCGACCTGCCTCTTTGGCAGCCTTCTCCGTCAAACCGGTTGAGCCAACCTGTGGCTGGCAATAAGTACAGCCAGGCACATTGGCATAATCCACTGGGTGCGGTTCCTTCCCCGCAATTGCTTCAACACAAACAATGCCTTCATGGCTGGCTACATGTGCCAGAGCAGGTGCACCGATGACATCCCCAATGGCATAAACGCCCGCCTGATCTGTTCGATAATAGTCATCTACTTGAATAGCATTCCTCTCGGCCTTCACTTGAGTATGCTCCAGCCCCAGATTTTCGGTATTGCCAATCACGCCAACGGCTACCAGAGCCACATCACCTTCAAGGCTTTCCTTTTTTCCCTTGGCCTCGAATTCAACCACAGCTTTGCCTTTTACCGTCTTGGCGGAAGTCACCATGGCGCCGGTAATCACCTTGATGCCGCTCTTTCTGAAGCTGCGCTCAACTACTCTGGCAACCTCGTGGTCCTCAACCGGAAGTACCTGGTCAGCGGCTTCCAGCACGGTAACATCTGAACCCATTGCCTTGTAGAAATAGGCAAACTCCATACCGATAGCACCGGAACCGATAACTATCAGTTTTTTTGGCAGCTTTTTCATCGACAAGGCTTTTTTGTAGGTGATGACGGCTTTATCGTCAACATCCATACCGGGAAAGGCGCGGGCACGCGCACCGGTGGCAATAATGATGTGTCTGGCAGTAATATCTCGTTTTGAACCGTCTGCTGCTTCGACTTCCAGCTTCGGGCCGGCAGTGAAACGGGCAAAGGCCTCGATATGCGTCACCTTGTTTTTCTTGAACAGAAAACCGATGCCGTTCGACAACTTCTCTGCAATCTTGCGTGAACGTCCGATAGCAACGTTCAAATCAGGCCTGGGGTTACTCAGCCCAATGCCCAGTTCCATGCCATGACCCTTGATTACATTGATGATCTCAGCTGTTCTGAGCAACGCCTTGGTCGGGATACAGCCCCAGTTCAGACAGATTCCACCCAGATGTGTGGACTCGATGCATGCCGTTTTCAGGCCAAGCTGGGCTGCGCGGATAGCGGCCACATAACCACCGGGGCCGGCTCCGATAATAACAACATCAAATTCGGCCTCTCCGACTGAAAATTCACCGGCTTGTTTTAGCTCTGTCATCTGCCTTTCCTCGCTTTCCGGCTGCGCTGCAACTGACGTTGTGTTTTCAAGAGCAGCTTCCTCAACTTCCGTAGTTTTCGGGGATACAGCAGTGAGTTCACCGGATCCTTCCGGCAAGTAATCAGCTGGAATTTTTTCATCATCCTCGGCAATCACAGCGATGGCCATACCCACCGGCACAACGGAGCCTTCCGGAGACAATATTTTGTGCAAAATACCTTCGTCGACAACCTCTACTTCCATGGTAGCTTTATCTGTTTCCACTTCGGCAAGCACCTCACCGGAAACCAATTCATCACCCTCTTTTTTAAGCCAGCGGGCAATCTTGCCTTCTTTCATTGTCGGTGAAAGCTGAGTCATAAAAATATCAATCGGCATTACAG
>JBHHTX010000145.1:0-4038 GCA_046753585.1 Mariprofundaceae bacterium | reverse complement strand
AATCATGTCAACAAATGAAGGTGACCGGTCCACATTTACCGGCCTGAATTTAATACCCCCACTTCTTAAGGTGTTGGAAAGTGTAGGTTATGAAACACCTACTCCGATTCAGGAACAAACCATCCCCTTGCTATTGCAGGGTAGGGATGTGCTGGGTCAGGCGCAGACAGGTACAGGCAAGACCGCTGCCTTTGCTTTGCCGCTGCTCTCACACATTGACCTGCTAAAAAAACATCCACAAATTATGGTTTTGGCACCAACACGTGAATTAGCTATTCAGGTTTCCGAGGCGTTCCAAAAATATGCCTGTTATATGAAGGGCTTCCATGTTTTACCAATTTACGGTGGACAGAGTTATGAGATTCAGCTCAGGCAGCTTAAACGCGGTGTGCACGTCGTGGTCGGTACGCCGGGCCGGGTGATGGATCATATGCGTCGTGGTACCCTGAAGCTGAATGGTTTGCAGGCATTGGTGCTTGACGAAGCTGATGAGATGTTACGCATGGGTTTTATTGACGATGTGCAGTGGATCCTTGAACAGAGGCCTGAGCATTGTCAGATCGCGCTTTTCTCAGCTACTATACCGCCGGTTATTCGCAAAATCGCTACGCAGCATCTGAACAATCCCGAACAGATAATTATCAAGGTAAAAGAGGCAACAGCCGAGACAATTCGCCAGCGTTATTGGATGGTCAGTGCCAGGCATAAACTGGATGCGCTGACCCGTATTCTTGAGGCTGAAGCCTTTGAAGCCGTGCTCATCTTTGTGCGTACGAAAACGGCAACCGTGGAACTGGCAGAGAAACTTACAGCACGCGGATATGCTGCTACAGCTCTGAACGGTGATGTCATTCAGAAACAGCGTGAAGCAACAATCAATAGCTTGAAGAAGGGAAATCTGGATATTCTGGTGGCGACCGATGTGGCTGCACGCGGGCTGGATGTGGATCGAATCTCGCATGTGATCAACTTCGATGTGCCACACGATACCGAGTCTTACGTGCATCGTATTGGTCGAACCGGCAGGGCAGGGCGTGAAGGAGATGCCATCCTGTTGGTCTCGCCGCGTGAGGAGCGCATGCTCTATGCCATTGAACGTGCCACAAGGAAACGCATCGACAAGTTTGAGATGCCAACTACCTCAGCAATCAACGACAGACGCATTGCCGAATTCAAGCAGCGCATTACCGAAACGCTTGAATCCGGCAAAGGGCTGAAATTATTTGCTGATATTGTTGAGCAATACCGTCAGGAACAGAACGTTTCGTCAACTGAGCTTGCTGCAGCACTTGCTAAAATGGTGCAAGGTGAGATGCCGTTGTTGCTCCAGGATGAGCCGAAACACAAATCCCGGCATGAACATGCGGAAAGTTATCACTCTGACGAGCCTCCTCCGAAGAAGGGTATGGAGCGCTACCGACTGGAAGTGGGTAAAGCCCATGGAGTGAAGCCGGGGAATATTGTGGGCGCAATTATCAATGAAATCGGTCTGGAAAGTGACTTTATTGAGCATGTGCAGATTATGGATGGTCACAGTACTGTTGACCTTCCCGAAGGCATGCCCAGGGCACTTCTTTCAAGCCTGAGGAAGGTGTGGGTATGCGGTCAGCAACTCAATGCTTCCCCGTTCCGCAGTGAGAGCAGTGTAGCCAGAAGGCCGAAGAAGAGGTTCAAAGCCGCTGCCGGGGACAGACGCCCCAGGCGGAGCAATAAGGGGCGAGGTCGCCCTGGGGCTGGTTCGGATAGAAAACCTCCACGGCGAAAAGTCAAAAAACAAAAGGGTAAGTGAGCCGAGCAGCGAGATTATTAGCGACTTTTCCTGTTGCTCCCCGCGGTTCTATGCCTCGTTGACTGTCTTCTGATTTGCTCCCCCCTTCCCGCCGGAGGAACAAGGCACTCAGAACCATTGCCGATGAGGTCGGTACGACCCATTTTTTTTAGGGCATCACGCAACAGTGGCCAGTTCAGGGGGTCGTGCCAGCGCAGAAAGGACTTGTGCAGGTCACGCTGCTTCTTTTTCTTTGGTGTGCGCACGATTTCGCTTTCTTTACCGATTTTTCGTAAGGGATTTCTGCCCGAATAATACATGGCGGATGCCGTAGCCATCGGAGAGGGCAGGAAGGCCTGCACCTGATCCGGTTTAAAGCGTTTTCTTTTCAGCCACAGGGCAAGGTTCAGCATATCTTCATCCGTGGTACCCGGATGGGCGGCGATGAAATAGGGGATCAGATACTGTTTTTTTCCTGCCTTTTTCGATGCTTTTTCAAATATGTCCCGAAAGCGATCAAAGCTGCCGATTCCAGGTTTCATCATCTTGTTCAAAGGGCCATCTTCCGTGTGTTCGGGCGCAATCTTCAGGTAACCCCCGACATGGTGGGTGACCAGTTCCTCGATGTATTCCGGTGACTCAGCAGCCAGGTCAAAACGCAGCCCTGAAGCAATAAAGACATGTTTGATGCCGCGCAAGCGGCGGGCCCGACGATACAGGCGAATCAGTGGTGCATGATCGGTATTCAGATTTTTGCAAATACCGGGAAAGACGCATGATGGTTTGCGGCAGGCTACCTCGATCTGCCGCGATTTGCAGGCCAGGCGGTACATATTAGCAGTTGGCCCGCCAAGATCGGAAATGGTGCCGGCAAAGTCAGGTGTTTTATCGCGGATGTTCTCGATCTCCCTGATGATCGAACTCTCCGAACGGCTCTGGATGATGCGGCCCTCATGTTCGGTAATAGAGCAGAAGGTACACCCGCCAAAACAGCCGCGCATAATATTTACTGAATGTTTGATCATTTCGTAAGCCGGGATACGGGCATTGTTGTAGGAAACGTGCGGCACCCGTGAATAGGAAAGGTCAAACACAGCATCTATCTCTTCGGTGGTGAGCGGGATAGCCGGAGGATTGAGCCAGACATCGCGTTCACCGTGTCTTTGCGCCAGGGCACGCGCATTGCCCGGGTTGGTTTCCAGATGCAACAGACGGGAGGCGTGGGCATAAAGTACAGGGTCGGCCTTCACTGCCTCATACGAGGGGAGTCGAATGACCGTTGCGGCCCTATTGAGCTTCAGGTGAGCGATCGGAAATCTTGTCTCGCTGATCTGTCCCGGCTTGTATTTTTCTGCGCAGTCAGGCTTGCCTGCCATTGCATAGGGATCAGGATGTCTGATCAGTGCACCGGGCGTATCAAGTTCGGTCGAGTCCAGTTCTGACCAGCCAGCAGGGACTTCCCGACGCATGAAGGCAGTACCGCGAATATTTGTTATATCCCTGATCGGTTCACCAGCCGCCAGTCGGTGAGCGATCTCTATAATTTGCCTTTCAGCATTGCCGAACACCAGCATGTCCGCCTTGGAGTCCGGCAATACGGATCGACGCACGGTATCCGACCAGTAATCATAATGAGCGATACGGCGCAGGGATGCCTCAATACTGCCGATAATAACGGGCACACCCTTGAATGCCTCGCGGCAACGCTGGGCATAGACAGTGACAGCACGGTCGGGACGCTTACCTGCTGCTCCGCCCGCTGTATAGGCATCTTCCGAACGGATTCGCCGCTCGGATGTGTAGCGATTAACCATCGAATCCATATTGCCGGCGGTAACGCCGAAAAAGAGACCGGGTTTACCAAGGACACGGAATCCTTCTGCTGATCTCCAGTCCGGTTGCGAGATAATGCCGACACGAAATCCCTGTGCCTCCAGTACCCGCCCGATCACAGCCATGCCAAAGCTGGGGTGATCCACATAGGCATCACCCGTAACGATAATAATATCACAGCTATCCCAGCCTAATGCTTCCATATCCGCCCTGCTCATCGGCAACTGCGGGGCAGGGGATAGCCCGGGTCGGTATCCCGGCCAGCTCAAAATGGAATGTGGCATTGGCGATGCTGCATTTGTCATTCGCATACCCTAACCCTCATCGGGCCCGAAACCGAACAGGGTGGAATGATCTGTTATAATCCGCTCGCAAAAACGACTGAATTCATCTTGATTGTCGGTTTTGAAGGTGTGAATGTCACTCAGGAAGTAACC